>RECJ01000204.1 GCA_007694115.1 Leptolyngbya sp. DLM2.Bin27
TGGGGTTAGCGATCGCCCCGCCGTCGGCATTGAGCACCACCTGCTGGCAACCCAGAGCATCGAGCGCCGCCCTGAGGTGATGGGGGCTTGATGCCCAGTTGCCGCCTGCTGCCCCCACCCATGCGCCGCCGTGGCGGGCGGCGGATAGGGCAGGCTTAAAAAAGCCCTCGCCTAGGTTGACCACGCCATTGTCAGTGGGGGTGCCGTAGACCCCCAGGGGCAGCTCACCGTTGGGCAGCTGCACCGGAGCCTGGTCGGCATGGCTGGCCCAGAAATAGCCGCCCTGGGGATTTTTGATCTGGGCTCCAATGATTTCGTCGCTGGCGTTGGGGATAGCAATGGCCCAACCTTGCGCCCGAGGCCACAGCTGCCCCGCCACGACGCCAGGTAACCCTGCCGCTGCTGCTGGTGCCGTAGCCCCACCGCTCCAGGTAAAGAGGTAAGGGGCGATTGCCTCTAGCTCGGCCTCGGTAATGTGGGGTCGCTGGGCCAGGGTGGCCCGGTGCTTTGGGGTCAGTGGGTAATGCTCGATTAGCGCCCGGTAGCCCGTGTTACGCGCCGCCGGTGGCAATGTCGGCACCGGGGCCTTAGGTGGGATGAACGTAACCTTCAGGGGGCGATCATTGCTCTTGCCTTCCCCCCAGGCCCACACCCCAAACCCGTGGGCATCGTCCTTGATATAGCGCCATTGACCGCCGGGGTTGGCCTCGGTGTGGCGACAGAACACAAAACCAGTGGACAGGGATTCGCGGCAATCGCGCCGGGCACCCTGGCAGATGGGGCAATCACGCCCGAGGGACTTGAAGCCGGAGTTGCTCATAGCGACACCTCCCCGGCCTGGGAGTCCAGCAGCTGAGCGACGATGCGCGATCGCCAGTGGGCTAGGGCGTTGGTCTGGGGCGACGATGGGCCGGGATCAGGCGGGACGGAACCAAAGGGAATCCGATCTCTAATGCTTGGGTTGATGCTCATGATTGGATGTTCGGGTCTTAATCCGCGCCCATCCGAGCCGTTGTTCACCGTTACCCCCCTGTCGCCCGCCAGTGCGAGCAGGATGAAAACGAGCCTCCACGCCCGGACTGTCCGGGGCTAAAGGCGGGTTTTAGGGGTAATGGAGGTCAGCCGCTGCTGGCAGGGGCGCGGGTCTACAGGTTTTGGGGTCAACAGATTGCCGGTGGTTTGGCTCAAAGGGCGGAGACGCGCCCCCAACCCGGCCCCCTAGGGTGGGGTGGTTCGACGGGTTGGGCGGTTACAAAACTGCGATCGCCATTTCATACCGAATCCAAATTCCATACCCCTGATTCCCAACCAGCCAATCCGTAGGGGCACATGGCCTGCGCCCTCCGGAATCGGGGGTAACCAAGCAGGATTTGGTATCAGAGCCAAAAAAAAGGCAATAGAACAAGTGCCCCCCTAGACAAGACGATCCAGGGCGACTAAGATATCGAGAGAAATACAAACAAACAAATCCCTCACGTCTCTCGGCGTGTTTGGATTGGGTAAGCAGAGACGACGTTTTTCCTTGGCTAGGGTGGCGTCGTTTTCGCTTTTAAAGGATTCGTTACAAACGTTTTACATAGGTCATCACCTCCTTTGGGGGCCTTTGGGGACTTAGTTTACAGGATCTATCTTTGAGATGGGGTTTGGGTTACCCCCTTTCCCGTAGCAGCTCCTACGGAGCAATAACATCGTCCAGGTCACCCTTGCCAGTGAAGCAGATTGAAATAAGCAACTCTGATTGTTGTAGCGGGGATGACCCTCTATGGGCATAGAAATTTAGCCAAAGGCAGCGGCAATGGTCTGACTCAAGGTTTCTAGGCTCAGATCACGGCGGTGGTCAGCTGCGGCCCTGGCGGCTTCAGCCAAGATCACTGGGGTAGTCGGCAAAAGCTTCGGAGCGCTGATTAGATAGCCCAAGCTCCGGCAATAGCTATCGGCTAGGTTGCTGGCGGCGAGAACCCGAATGGTGGAATCATCACCTCGCCGGAACGCTTCGAGGGCAGCGGTGTGGGTCTCGGTGATGGGTTTGCCTAGCTCGGCGAGAATCGCGTCAATCACAGTCTGAACCGACTCGGCGGGGATGGTCGGGGTGGTGGTAGTCATGGTGGCGAATCTTCTGTAGTTCAGGTTTTATAGTGAGCCTGTGGTCGGCTTTGAGTTGGGCGGTGTAGTCGGGATACCAATAGCGCTGAAGGTGCCACAGCGGCTGCTGTAAGTCACTGTTTTGCCTCCGATGGAATTTCCCCATTTTCTTTAGCAGCCTCAATAGCCTGCTCAATGAGCACAGCGATCATCTGCGACATTGAGTGTCGTTCCTTGATAGCTAGACAAACTGCGTTTCATTGCCCTATATCCTCAATTGCAACGTCACCCAGGCCACCATCGCCAGTAAAGCAGTAAGGGATCTTGCGGGTTCGTACCCAGTCGCGCATCTGCTGGTTAAACCACCAGATGCCATCCTGGGCACCCTTGCGGCCTGTGCATCGGGGGCAACGGCATAGGTCGGCATCAAGGCCAGGGAGAATATACCGCTGCACCTCTAGCCGCTGCTCTGGAGGCAGCGTTGCCCACTTCAGAGATGCGATCGCAGTCTCGCAGGGCTTATGTTTGTCGCTCAATTTGCCTTGATCTGTCACCAGAGCCAGTTCTAGCTGAATCGGTAGTCTATTCGCTCTCGGTGTCGTCAGTGCTGTCGTCCGTGTCGGTACCGTCGTCGGTGCCGTCGTAGTCGTCGCCCTGCTCGGGCTCAACGTCAACTCGCCAGTCGGGGGTGTAAGTGTTGGGGTCTCGCATGGAGTGAAGTCCATAGTTATTCGCTGGTATCGGTAGGTTGGGCTGGCGGGATTTTGCCCTGGGTGTCTGCTTCTCTGACAGCAGCTTCAACCAGAAATGCAGCTAGAGTACTGGGCTTGTTGCGCTCCGACTCAGCCCACCGATCCAGGGCATCGGCTATGCCATCGGGCAACGTTATGAAGTATCGCTTAGACACAGACGCGGCCATAATTTTGCCTTAATCCTACTACTGGCTAGCTATCCCGTAACTAATCACCTAATAAGATAGCTTATTTATATCTAATCAGATAGCTTTATGCTATAACCGTACCAAGATGCGAAACGGCATAGGTACAGGGCTGGCAACACTTGGCCCCCTGATTGCCGTGCCAATCCGTACCAAACCAGTACCAAGCCAGTACCGACAACGGACTAAAGGATTTTTAGCCATGACTGAACCGACTAGCCTTCACTCGTTTTGTAAGGATCGCAACCTAGCCAAAACCACCGTGCGTCGGTGGCTGAATGAGCAGGGCTATAGCACTAGCGAGGGCCTGAGCCCCGCCGCTGTGGAGGCCGCGCTTACGCAGTTCTGCCCCGCCGCCTTACCTTCCGCCGCCGCCGCCGCCCCGCTAGCCAAAGTAGAGATTTTGACGGGGAATCACCGGGCCACGCTTGAAGCGCCTGCCATGCCCGGTCAAATCGACCTGGCACGGTTTAGGGGCGATATCGAGGTTCGCAGCTACGAAGACCCGGTGAATGAAGCCGCCGCCGCGATGGCCTTATTTGATGCCCTGAGTAGCGCGATGGACAAAGATTTAGACCAAAGCTTTACCCAGCTTGAAACCACCACCGTCACAGTGCAGCAGCTAGAGCAACGGGCTGAAGCTCTGAAAGAAAAGCAGCTCGAATACCAGATCACCCAAAAGATCCTGGCTCGGCTTCAGAACCAAAAGACCAGCGAACTTAGCGAACTGTTGGGAAAGGCGCAAGCCCTCGGCGGTGGTGGTGGGCAGTAATCGCCCTGGCGGTGGTGGCAGTGATCATTGCTGCCACCGCTGCCCCGCCCAAATCGGAACCGCCGTTACCGATTCATCTCCACCGTGACTTGAGGACACCACCATGACCAATCCCGAATTGCGAACCGCATGCTGCTTTCTATCTGCCGACTACGCCGACACCGTTGAGTACCTCGACAACCACGCTGAGGGTCTAGAGCTAGAAGCTTTGCTGGGTAACCCAGCCCACACCGAACGCCTCAACCAAGCCGCGCATCTGCTGCGTAGCGCGAGTGAGCTGCTACAGCCTTTAATAGCCACCGCCCTAGCGACCAGAACCGATATCAACGGCCTCAACGTTTCAGAGCTGCCGGGGCTGTGGAGCGAAGACGATATTACCGCCACCTGCCCCCATTGCGACGGGGGCTTAACCGAAGCCAATGTTGACCGGGGTCACTGCCCCCACTGCGCCGAAAACCTATAGGAGATTAACCGATGGCACAACTAACCGTAGGCGAATGGAACGCCAAAACCGAAGTCGTCCGGGGCCAGATTGCAGAACAGAAATATATCCAAGCCACCCGCCAGCTATCCCGAGAGAAGCAAAAAATCAAGCTCGAAGACATCGCCGACAACGTTTTGGCGCTAGACATTACCCGCGCGGAAGTGGGCCTGGAATCGAAGAAACTTTCCCTGCAAGGCGACAAGATCCAGCTGCAAGGAGCCAAAGATAGCCTTCGATACCTGAGCGCCAAACAGACCCTTCAGCAACGGCTATGGGCCACCGAGCTAACGGCAATGGAGGTGAATCTGTCCGGTTCTGAAGCCAAGCTTCAAGAACTGCGCAACATCGCCCAAACCCTAAAGCAGAAGGTAAATTCCTATGTCCCCCGCAACCTCTTTACCCCCACCACCCCGGATGACGATTGACGGGGCCGACTACTGCCTAACCCAGAATCTTGTCGCGCAAGCGGTCTACAGTCCCTGCCCACCCCCAGCCAACGCTGCCGTGATGGGGTTAGCCACGGTCGCTGTCCTAGCAGTGCTGACGGTGGCCTGGGTAATCCCTGAGATTGCCCGCCGTCGAACGCTTTACGAATCCGTTATTCTCACCGCTCGTAGGAGTCTGTAGTGATGGTGCTTCGTGGCCTGGTGACTGAATTTATCGACAGCAATTTTTTAGCCCGACAAACCGCCGAGCTGGCCCAGGTGAATGTCGAGCTAAAGTCTGCCGTGTTTCGGAACCGGGCCACCCTTGAAGACCTAGAAAAGCAAATCATCGTTGCCACTGACCAGCGACTCAAGCTCACCGCCGAGCTGGAGTCTCTGGCTGGGGATAAGGCTGCGTTGTGGCGAGAAATTACCGCCCTCCGTGAACGGCAAAAAGCAGCGGTGGGGGCGACTTCAGAGATTGAAGCCCAGCTTGATAGCCGCCAGTCAGACCTAGCCAAAATGGCCGCTGAGGCCGCTGATAAGTCCCAAGCCCTATCGGGCCTGAATCGAGACTTAAATCGCCTCACCGCCGCCTTAACCGGGGCTGAAACGAGGTTTAGTGAGAAGCATGCCGCCTTACTTCGGACTTATGAGACGGCCTTAGGCCAGCACCGGGCTAAGCTGGAAGCCCTTGGTTCAGAGGCCATAGAGCGGGCTAATGCTCTTGAGGCTGAGACCCAAAACCGGCAAAATCGCATTGCTGAATTAGAGTCGCAGTTTGCCGAACTTAAGGCTCAATTAATCGCAGAGGCCGAAGAACAGATCGATATCGCCCGTCGCCAGTTTGAAAATGAGCGGCAGTCGGTGCTCAATGAGCTTGAGGCCGATCGGCTAGCGGTGCATAAAGAGTTGACCATGGCCCAAGAAGCGGTGATCGAAAAGTACCGCCCCATCCTCGAAGCCCCGTTACTCGAAGAACTGCGCCAAACCCAAATCGAAGTCGGTCGGGTTCACAAAAAGCTGGCTGAAAAAGCTGGCGATGATCTGGTGTGGAACGCTGACCAGATCCGAGAATTCTTGCTCGACATCGATGCCGATGGAGACGCCCCCAGCCACCTGCGGATCTGTGGAGCCACCAAATCAGGCAAGTCATTCTTGGTTAACCAAATCATCAGCGGGGGTTTAAGGTCACTGGGCTTCGATGCCACCTTTACCGTGGTTGACCCCTATCACAGTCAAACACGATGGGCCACCCCGCCCACCGTCAAGAACGATCCCCAAGCCGCCTATGAATTGATCCTGCAATGGGCAGCGGCGTGTGATGGTTCGCCCCTAGAGCGCCCCTCTGTGCTGGTGGTAGATGAAGTAGATTCGCTGATTGCTGACTACGGTGAGCCCTTGTCTGAAGCGATCAAGAAGCTAATCAAGAAGGGTCGCCACTTTAACCGCTACTTCTACTGGCTGGGCCAGAATGGCAACTGCCCTAAAAAGATGCAGTGGTCAGACGTGCGCAACTTCAACCAGATCTACTTGGGCACCGTGGCCGATGACTACGCCGAGAATGGGCTGAAGGGACGTAATAAGAATCGCTGGTTAGGTGAACTCGAAGCATTGCGGGACAAATCGAAGTATCACGCCATCATCCACAACAAAGGGGCTAACCCCTACACTCGCCTACTGCCCCGCGCTTACTTTGCCACCGCCACCACCGCCACCACCGCGCCTGCGCTGATGTGCCCCAAGTGTGGCTCATACAAGGTAAAAAAAGTTGGCACCGCAAACGGTCGCCAGAGAATCAAATGCCACGATTGCGGTAAACAAAGCTACGCCGAGTAGATGGCTAGGTGGGAGGGCATGAACCCCTCTTGCCTTGTGCATGGTCAGCACCGGCCCGTCTTTGTGGTTAGTATTGCGATCGCGCGGGCGATCGACGAATTCTAAAGCTCCCTCTACGGGGTCGGATTAGGAAAGCTTGGCAACTTTCTGCTAGCCAACCAAGCGTTAACTAAAGTTCAATTTCTAGAGCTTTTTTAGTTAACTGAAGACCGGGGTCACTCTGGCCTTGGGTCAGTTGCTGGACAATGTCTTGGCAATACTCCAACGCCGCATAGTGGCCCTGGTTCAGGCGAAGGGCTAGCGCCGTTGGCCCCTGCCGGAGGATGCCCACAACGTCATCCACAGATTCTGCATCTGAGGCAGCAAGACGAGCAATGTTGGCATCGAGTTGTCTGCCCTCAGGCTCACCAGAGCCGCCCTGGGCGACCTTGGAATAATGAACGTAGCATTCTCTCCAGAACTGCTGAAACTCTTCGTAAGCGGTGAGCTGCTGCTGACACTGGGTCTGATCCATTGCCAAAAGTTGGGCCAGCACGGCA
>RECJ01000175.1 GCA_007694115.1 Leptolyngbya sp. DLM2.Bin27
CATAGAAGACCTAGGCCGCATGCTCAACCAGCTTGGTGAGTCCCAGTTCCTGGCTCTTTGGCCAGACGACCTAGCCCCAGAGAGCCGCGATAACCTCCGCGCCGCCATCTGGCAAGCCGCCCAATCCCTCACCGAAACCCAATCCCCCAGCCCAGACTCCCCTACCCCCTAATCCACCCCATCTCACCACCACCCCATCTCGCCATCCCGCCACCACCACCTACCACGGCATAAAACGGCAACGACTTCTCTGGGGTGTCAGCGGCAGTGGCCAACACCCCCAACAGCTCAACTAACGCCGTCTACCCAAGGCTTGAGCTGATCAATCCGTTATAGGGGTTCGTTGGCAGGTATCGGGTGTGCTGTTATTCACCCAGGCGGCCTAATCGTCGGTGTACATTCGTTCTACGTCAAAACTTTCAATCGTGTCTTCAAAGCGGTTAAAGGTAACCCGCATTTCGTCGTAGGCGCGGGCTGCCGAGACGCCCCCCGGCGTAGGGCACTGCACCTGAAGCAGGGTTTGAAATGTCTCGTAAACCTCGTGGGTGTAGAGGGTCTTTTCGCATACCGGGCTGATGAAGCCTTCAATGGCGAGCTGGTTGAGCGCCGCTATCCCCATGGGGCTTTGCAGCACAAAGCGCCAGATCAGCGCCTGGTCGTCGTCGCTGGCGGGTTGCCACACCTCAGGCGTAGCCTCGGCGGGTGCTGGGGCGGTCTCGGCCTGGGTAATTCGCGGGGCCAATGCCGCCCCGACTACCAACACGCCAACGCCCAACCCTGCGCCAACCCACCGCCGCAAAATCTGTTGTGTACTCATGGCTATTTCCCCTCAAATACTCTTGGACTGTTGCCTCATTTTAGGGAGGGGCCAGCTGACCACAGTATCGGGTTACCAGATTTGCAACGACAAGCCCCCGGCGCGGTCTGAACCACACCGGGGGCAGATATAGCTCTGAGCAGGGCTACGGTAACGTCTGGAATTGTTCCTCAATGGCTGGCAGTGCCCACCCTACGGTATTTCTGGAACATGTTCTCTAATGGTGGGCAGTGCCCACCCTACGGTAGCTAGGCCTGCTGGGGCACAAACTCTAGGGAGACGCCATTCATGCAGTAGCGCTGGCCAGTGGGGGCAGGGCCGTCGGGGAAGACGTGGCCCAGGTGGCCGCCGCAGGTGGCGCAGTGCACCTCCACGCGGGTCATAAAGAAGGATCGGTCGGTGGTGGTGGCAATTGCCCCTTCGATCGGCGCGTAGAAGCTGGGCCAGCCGGTGCCGCTGTTGAACTTGGTGTCGGAGGTAAACAGCGGCGTGCCGCAGCCCGAGCAGTTAAAGGTGCCGGGTTCGTAGACCTTGTCGAGGGGGCTAGAGCCGGCCCGCTCGGTGCCGTGCTGGCGCAGCACCCGAAACTGCTCGGGGGTGAGCTGCTCGCGCCATTCGGCTTCGGTTTTGTTGACGGTAAATTGCTCGTTAGTGGTAGCCATAGTGTCGAGTCGGTTGGAGAAAACTTCAGCGGTCAGGTTGTTTAACAGCCAGGTGCCGCCAACCACGGCGGTACCGGCTTCTAAAAGCTTGCGTCGCTTCATGGCGGGGTCAAACTATCGGTAGAGATGGGTGAGGCGGGCGATTGCCCAAACCTCGTTTTATTTAACTTAACGTATCTGCCCCCGGCCCCGCTGATCGTCCCTTGAGAATTGGCGACGATTCCCCTGCGTGCCCTTTCTTTAGTAGGCTATGACTACCATTGGTTTAGTTCCAGGGATTATTGCAGCGCCCTAATGCCAGCCGTCACCTCTGCCCCCTCACTGCGTCGCCGCGATCGCGCCTGGCCCTTTTGGCCCCTAGTGCCCCTCTACCCCTACGGCCAGCGGCCTACCCAGCGGGTCGAGGTGGTCAAAGACCAGGTCTGGACCTTTGAGCAGTTCCAGGGCATTTTCTACGTGGTGGTGCCGATCCGCATGACGGTGGTGCGCCTAGAACCCACTGGGCTGCTGGTGTATTCGCCCGTGGCCCCGACGCCCGAGTGCATTGCCCTAGTGCGCCAGCTAGAAGACCGCTACGGCCCGGTGCAGTACATCGTCATGTCGACGGTGACGGGCATTGAGCACAAGGTGTTTGTCGGCCCCTTTGCCCGCAAATTTCCCCAGGCCCAGGTGTATGTAACGCCGAACCAGTGGAGTTTTCCGCTGAATCTGCCGCTGCCCTGGCTGGGGCTGCCGCGCGATCGCACCCACCTCCTGTCGGCAGACAGCGCCCAGGTTCCCTTTGCCGACCAGGTCGACTACGCCCTGCTGCCGCCCATCGACCTCGGGCTCGGCCCCTTTGGCGAAACCGCCTGCTTCCACCGGGCCAGCCGCACCCTGCTGGTCACCGATGCGATTGTGGCGATTCCAGCCGAGCCGCCGGCGATCGTGCAGATCGATCCGTTTCCGCTGCTGTTTCACGCTAGAGATACGGGTGCCGATGCGATCGTCGATACCCTGGCCAACCGCTGCAAGGGCTGGCAGCGCATTGCCCTATTTGCCTTTTACTTTCGGCCCAGCACCCTCAATGTGGCGACCACAGGGGAGATGTGGCGAGAGGCAAAGCAGGCTCCGGTGCGATCGCGCCAGCACTACTTCGGCTTCTATCCCTTCCGCTGGCGGCCCGACTGGCCCCAGTCGTTTGAGGCACTGCACCAGGGCGGGCAACCCCAGGTGGCCCCCATTCTCAAAACCCTGATCTTTAACCGGGGGCCAGAGACGGTCTTAGCCTGGGCCAAAACCGTCGCCACCTGGCAGTTTGAGCGCATTATTCCGGCCCATTTAGATGCGCCTATTGCCGCCAACCCAGAGCAGTTTTTGCAGGCGTTTGACTTTTTGCAGGCCGAGGTCGCCCTTGAGTTGGGTCAGGCACTGCCGGCAGCAGATTTTGAACTGTTGCAGCAAATCGACGCGCTGTTGCTGAGTCGCGGCATCGCTCGACCTCGCCAAACCATGGTGCTGCCCGCAGCCGAACCAAAAACAGAGGTTTAGCAGACAGCCCAGCCCCAAATGACAGGCTATACCCAATCCGACCCACAAAACCCCAATCTGAAACCGACACCTCGTCGGGAGTATAAAGATAGGATTTGGTGTTAAAGAGATTTACAGTTTTCGCTCTGGGGTTCACGGTAGACCGTGAACCCCAGAGCGAATCCCTATACCGAATACAAATCCTCCGGAGTTACCCCGGTAGGGCTACTCGACTGCGGCCTCCATTTTGGCAGAGATTTTCTCCTTGATGTCCTCCATGCTGGGCATAAATTCTTTCTTCTTCTCAAAGCCTAGCTTGATCTTCTCGGCAATCTCTTCAGCGGTAGGAGCCATCTCAGCACCGGGGGCATCGGGGGCATACATCGCTTTGCTCTCCATCCCGACTTTAATCTTTTCGGCAATCTCCTCAGGAGTTGGCATAAACATCTCCTTCTTATTCATGAAGACTTCCTTCTTTTGCTCTGGAGTCAGGGCAGCAAATAGTTCACCCTTAGGAACAGACTTCATAGCCGCCGCGAGATCTGTCTTCTGCTCTGGGGTCAGCGCCATCTGCCTAAAAGCCTTCCGCAGGCTCAACCCCTCCTGAATTGCCTGCTCAAATTTTTCCCGCTGCTCCGGAAAGAGAATGCTCTCAATTTCGGGCACATATTTCGACTTTAGCTCTTCCATTAAGGCGGCTTGATCTTCAGTCAAATCGACCTCATTAAAAAACGGTAGCGAGAAAGAAAATGGGCCAGCCTGGGCTGGGCTAACTACCAGAGTTACAGCTATTAACGCGGATAGAACAACGGCTAAAAACTTACGCAACATGCTTGACTATTCTCCAAATATGAACACAACCATCTAACCTCTAGCCTCTCACCCCTGACCGAGACAGCCTCAGCAAATCTATGGGCTCAGACACAGCCGCCTAACGCTCATCGCCAACGGCCTTGAGATGTTCTGAAAAGGCCACAACTGCCATAAACGATATCACGATCACCGGCAAAACTAAGCTCCACCAAGTTTCTGAAACAAGGACAAAGTAAGTGGCCGCTAGCCCTCCAAAGGCGAATCCCAGCATAATTGGCAAAACCCGCCCTATCCGCTCAGCCGATTCTGCCGCCGCCAGGGCCGCTTTTTCATCCCCGGCTGGTGCGAACTTAGACACCGCTATTTGCACCAGATCAATGGTGAGTTGGGTGGTGTTTCCGGTCATCACCGTAGTGGGTATATAGCTCTTGAAAACGCCTTTGGCCTCCTTCATTAGAGCATTTTGAATGGCCATAGCCACCACCCCGGCAATGCCAATAGGCAAGATATATTCTTCTTGGATATTGAAAATCAGCGAGGGAGAGAGGTTAACCCCCACGATCAGAAAGATGGTCAGGGCAATCGCCTCGGCGGTGAGCAATACGGCAAACACTGGCCACTGTTTTTTGCGCGCGTAGCGAGCGAGCAGTGAGGTGCCCGCCACCGCTAGCATAAAGGCCGGAAACATCAGCAGGTGAATCAGGGTTGATTCTTCGTCAGACTGCACAAATTCGTAACCCGCGAGGGCAATGTTGCCGGTTACGTGGGCGGTAAAAATACCAAACAAAATGATGAAAGCAGAGGTGTCAACAAACCCCGCCACCCAACTCAGCATAAACCCTGCCGGGCCGTCACTGAGTAGGTAGTTGCCGAGGCTAAACTCAGGCTTTGTAGGAGAACTGGCAACCATGGAAATTATCTAAAACAGTTTGGCCTTGGGGAAATCGGGGCTATGTGCTTCGAGTTTGGCATCACTACACATCAGCCTGCAGATCATCATGGAGGGTCGTTTCTCCGTCGTCGGTAACAAATCTAACGATATTACCCCTTGCCATACTGCTCAACTTTGGGGGCAATCACCTTGACCGTTTGATAAAGGCGAGCATCGGTTGTAAACGAGGCAGCTTCAGAGTCGTCTTCTGCCAGGGTGATTTGGGGCACTTGGCCTAAATCGCTAAACTCGGCGACGCTACCCCAGTTAGCGAGCACAGCAATGTGGTTAGCCTCTAACTCCGCCAGCAAAATTGCGGTGCGTGGAGCGGGATAAAACTGGCTTAAATCGGCCAGGGCAGTTTGGGCAGCGGCCTCTAGGCTGATGAAGTGATCGGCATCGGTGGTGATGTCGCTAATCTGTACTAGGGCCATGGTGCCGGGGATGGCTGAGACCATGCCCGGCGGCGAAACCACTTGATCGACCGAATAGAAACGGGTCACAAGGGGCTGGCCTAGTTCAACCGTGGCGTTGGCCTTACCCTGGCCACCTTTGCTTCCCTTGCTACCCCCCTGGGCCGTTGCATACTGCTCATAATATTTGGTGTAGTCTTCTTTGCTGCCGCTAGCGCTAGTCAGAGAGGCTTCAAAGGCCTCGTAGCTAGCCTGATCTTGCCACTGGCTAAGCTCTACAACGCGAGCGCCGTCAGTGCTTGAAAGCAGGGCAAGACCGTAGAAACCAGGGATAGTTTTATAGAACGATTTGGTGGTTTTGTAAAACGATTTGACGGCGTCGGCCTGGGTGGCAGGGTCGGTTTCATAGAACGAAAGTACCGCGATCGCACCGCTACTTTGATCAAACACTAGCGGCTCTACCCCCTTATCAGCCTGGGCAAAAGGGCTCGGCAGCAGCAATAGCAGGCCGATCAAACCAATTCCCAGGATTCGTCCAAGCCCTTTGACCATAGGTTTTCTCTAGCTTCTAGGTGATGGCGTGATGATGGCGTGAAGCGGGCTTAGCAACCCCGTAGTCTGGGCTCAAGGCCTCATCCTAACGGTAGGGTCAGCCCCATTTTGTTATTTTCAATACTTTTCTTGCCCACCTTTGGTATGAGCAAAGGCCATCTCTGCACCTACCCTAGGAGAGATTTTAGAAATTAAAAGGGAGATTATGCCGTTTTTTCTCGCAGATATCCCTTAGCTTGTGCTCTCGACTACAGAATGACGCTGCCCTTTTCTCTTATAAGTTTCTTGAAGGGGTGTATACAGTGCACCGTATGCATACACGCCTTACTGGCTGAGCATTCGGCTAAGCCAGCGGTTTAGGAAGGAAGAACCAGGAGACTTGCTTAAATTTTGTTGGACATAGTCTTTGTTAGACATAGCCCTAGGGCATTTTTTTGTATCTCAATGAACAAAAAAATCGTTGGTGGTGTTCCTTTTAGGCCAGCCTTTAGTGGGTTAGCCCTTGGTAGGTCAGCAAATAGGTCGGCAAAGCTGAGCGCTGTTTAGAAAAACCACTTGTTGGAGGGTACATGACACAGGCAGATTATGACAGCACTGTAGAGCAGGAGGTGCAAAAAGACACCATTGACTTTAATTCTGAATTGCTCTACGGGCTCAATGACAAACCTCCGGCGGCGGAGGCTTTATTTGTAGCCATACAGCACGTGCTGGCTTCTTTCGTAGGTATTATTACTCCGCCTTTAATTATCTGTGGTGCCCTTGGGGTAGACCCAGTTAATACCAGCATCGTCATCAGTATGTCGCTTTTCGCCAGCGGCATTTGTACGTTTATTCAGTGCCGTCGTATTGGCCCGGTGGGTTCTGGTTTGCTGAGTTTGCAGGGCACTAGCTTTGCATTTCTAGGCCCCATTATTGGCATTGGTCTAGGGGCGATCGACGGCGGGTCAACCCCAGAGCAGGCGCTGGCCCTAATTTTTGGTGTCTGCTTTTTTGGCTCGGCCGTAGAGATTATTTTGAGTCAGTTTTTGCATCTGGCTCAACAAATTATCACGCCGCTGGTGTCGGGTACGGTGGTCATGATCATTGGCCTCAGCCTAATTAGAACCGGTGTCTTTAGCCTGGCCGGGGGCGCGATCGCACAGCAAAACGAGACCTTTGGCAGCACCCAAAATCTCTTGCTGGGTGGTTTGGTGCTGGCCATTGTGACGGTGCTCACCCTGTCTCAAAATCGGGTGCTGCGCATGGGGGCGATCGCCATCGGTCTGCTAGTTGGCTACATCATTTCTATCTTCCTAGGTCTAGTCAACTTCAGCGCCCTCAGCCAGCTGCCGCTGTTCCGCCTGCCGCTGCCCATGCGGTTTGGCTGGGGCTTCAGCTTTACCGCCTTGGCTCCCATTGCTATTCTCTACCTGATTACGGCGGTAGAAACCATCGGCGACCTGACCGCTAACTCGGCGGTGTCGGGCGAGCCGGTCAAGGGTTCACTATATTTTCGCCGGATTAAAGGTGGCGTGCTGGGAGACGGGATCAACTCTGCGATCGCAGCCCTGCTCAACACCTTCCCTAACACTACCTTTAGCCAAAATAACGGCGTGATTCAAATGACCGGGGTAGCCAGCCGCTACGTCGGCTTTTATGTGGCCGGCATCTTTGCCCTGCTGGGCCTGGTGCCGATCATCGGCGGTCTTTTTCAGGCCATTCCCCAGCCGGTGCTGGGGGGGGCGACCCTGGTCATGTTTGGCTCGATCGCCGTAGCTGGGCTCAATATTGTCGCCTCCACCGGGCTCGATCGACGCTCGATTGTGGTGGTGGCCGTATCTCTGTCCCTGGGGTTGGGGGTAGTCTACCTGCCCGAAATCTTGGCCGACAAGCCGGTGCTAATTCGCAACGTGTTCTCGTCCGGGATTTCGACCGGCGGCATTGCCGCCATTTTGCTCAACCTGATTTTGCCGGGGCGGCCTAAAGTGCCCAGACTGAAAAACAATGTTGCTGATGCCGCTGAGGTGTAAGGCAATCAGACGGTCACGCTAGGGGTGACCAGTCTGCGAAACAGAGGAGTTCAGGGTTCGCCCGCCGGGTTGTTCCGGCTAATTGCAGAACAATTGCCGCCCAGATCGGGGGGCATCAATTTGACCAATACTGGTGTGAGGATGGGTGATGACTAACATTTTTTCTTGGGGCGCTTTGGTGCGTCTGGGTCTGGTTGGTTGTGAGCGGGGTTTGCTGGCGGCGGCGGTGCTGCTGATGTCGGCTACTGCCGCTGTGGCTACGGGGCCAGCCCCTACGGCAGAGGCTGGGGGGGCTGAAGCCCTAGAGGGCGAGGCTGGGGTCGATGGGAGAATTGCGATCGCAGCCCCGGCCCCCCAGCTAGAGGCATGGTCTGTGGCCGAACTGTCTGGGGCTCTGGCCGCCGAGTCCCAGCCCGCCCCTCTGCAGCTAGCCTCTCAACCCACTACAGATACTGAATCTGCGGCGATGTTTCGGGTTGACGATCTGGAGGCTGGCCTAGAGGCCGACGCCACCGTGCGCCCGGTCGCCGACCTGGCCCAGGTAACACGGGTGACTGATTTCTCTGATGTGTCGCCCGCCGACTGGGCCTTTCAAGCCCTAAGCAATCTAGTCGAAACCTATGGCTGCTTGCAGGGCTACCCCGACGGCAGCTTCCGGGGCCACGCAGCATGACTCGCTTTGAGTTTGCCGCCGGCCTCAATGCCTGCTTAGATGTGATCGCTGCCACCCTAGGCGCTGGCCTGCCCGAAGAAGACCTACTGACACTACTGCGCCTGCAAGAAGACTTTGCCGCCGAGCTAGCTACCCTAGGCGGTCGAGTAGAGCAGCTTGAGGCCGACACGGCTCAGCTGCGCGCCCAGCAGTTCTCGACCGTGACCAAGCTGCGGGGCCAGGCCTTCTTTAACCTGGGCACTGGCTTTGCCAACGGCTCAGTCCTAGCTGAACGCGCCATTCCAGGCAATCTATTTGCTGCCGGACGCGACGGTGCCAACGCTCCACTGACCCAAAGCATTGATCGCAACCCAGGGACGCCGTTTGGCAGCGTAACCTGGCTCAATCTAGATACATCCTTTACCGGCTCTGACCGTCTAAAGCTACAGCTCACCGCTGGGTCAGGGTCGGGCATTGGCAACTTCTTTGGGTCTGCGGGCTTGATCAACACCTTTGGTGTTCCCTTCGCCTTCCAGGGCGGCGGCGTCACCGGAGATTACAGCGTGTTTATCCGTGAACTCAGCTATGCCTTCCCCCTGGGCAACAATGTCACCGTTGACATCGGCCCTCGTATTAACTGGTACGGCTACTTTGACCAAAATCGCTATACCTTTTTTGTCACCGGGGCCAACAGCTTTAACTCTAGCGGTAGCACCCTAGTCAACAGCCTCGACCGAGGTGCCGGAGGAATCGTGGTCTGGGATGTGGCCGACTGGCTAGATTTGCGAGTGGGCTACCTGGCCGAGAACAATGAATTTCTGCCCGGTCTGCGCACCGCTTCTGACCCAGCCCGTGGTCTGTTTGGGGGTACCAATACCCTCACCGGGCAGATTGGCCTGCGGCCCTTCAACAACCTAAACCTGCGCTTTCTATACACCCGATCCAACATTGAGCCAGCGCCCGTCACAGGGTTCATCGGTGGGGCCTTTCAGCCCATCTACGGTTTGGCCGACGATGGGTCTGGCGGGCGTTTGACCAATGCCCCCGCCGACACCTTTGTGGCCAACTTTGATTGGACCCCAGCCAATTGGCTGGGTCTATTTGGCCGCTACAGCTATGGCAGCACCCAGCTAACCTCTGCCACCACCGGTACTCGCTTAGGCGACGTCAACGCCCAAGCGTTTCAGTTTGGGTTAGCATTTCCCAACCTGTTTAAAGAAGGTGCCCAGGCTACCTTGTCCTACGTCATCCCCTTTGACGTGACTGGAGGTCGCGAGTTTCTCATATCAGGTGGTGGCGATGGTGGTACCCAACAAGAACTAGAGTTTTCCTATCGCTACCCGCTAAACCGAAACATTGCTCTGATGCCCTCGGTCTATTGGATTATGAACGCCAACAACTTTGGCTCTAACCCTGACATCTTCATCTTCAACTTGCAGACGCAGTTCAGCTTCTAAACTGCAATTTTCCTTCTATCAGACAAGACCTGTCTCCTTCAGTCCTACTCGGCAACGGGTAGGACTTTTTTAAAGCACCAGTTATTCCCCAGGATCGCGCATTCAATCTTCAATAATCTCGGGCATTTTGCGGGCGATCACCACCAGCTGATCTTTGGCGGCCAAGCGATAGTCAGACGGCGGGTTGACTAGGGTACGGCGCTCGGGCTGGCTCACCTCCACCGCAATGGGCAGGGCATCTTGCCGCTGTTTGAGCCAGTCAACCGCCTGCCAAAAGGGCAGATCCACCCAGCTAGGCGGGATCGGTATTTTGTAGATTTGGTTGCCCACCTGCACCGTCAGCAGTTCTGCCAGCACCTCCACCGACCCCTGGGTGCGGGCCGAGGCGGCGATCATGTGGCTGGTGATTTCAGCGGGCACAATCACGTCGTCTACCCCAGCCACCTTGAGCTGCACATCGTTGAGGCGATCGAGCAGCTGGGCGCAGGTGTACACCGCTGGGTTGAGCCTTTCAATGGTGAGGGCCGCCAGCACCGTGCGGGCATCGATATCTTGGTCACTGCGGGGGCGCGAGGTATCGGCCAGCAAAATCGCCCGGGCTGCGTGGACAATATTGATATCTTGCAGCACATCAATGCGGGTGTAGTCGGCGGTGTGAAAATAGAGATTGGACAGGTTGAGGTGGTGCAGCGCCTGCTCCGGGGTCTCGGTAAACTCCGCCACCACCACGATGGGGTGGTCTTGCATCTCTGGGTCAAGCAGCATCTCTTCGACCACATGGGCACCGTTGCGATTCCAGCCGCAAATCACAGTGTGACCCGACAGTTCATCCAATTCCATCGTGCGAAATTCCATTGCAGAACGCAGCCGCTGCACCATCGTAGCCGACACCAGGCCCGTAACCACGGCAAATAGAGTCAGACCTCCCAGCATCAGCATCAGGGTGATGGCCCTGCCCCAGGGGGTCTCTGGCTCACCACCGATGGGCTCTGCCCCCACCAGCATAAACAAGCTCCACCACAGGGTCTTACCCAGGGAGTCTAGATCCTCATTTTGGCTACTCTCAATCAGATAAAGCCCTAGGGCACCGGTCAGCACAATCACACCAATGACGGCCAGCAGGCCGATCTGGGCCCCGATCCCCAGGGCTAGGGCCGGGGCAAAGCGCCCCAGATTGCGGTTTAGCAGCACGCTGGCTCGAAACAGCCGCAGCAGCCGCAGCAGCCGCAGCACCGGCATGGCCACGGGAAAGGGAATCACAGCCAGGATATCGACCCAGTAGAGCCGATAAAACCGGCGTCGATTAGTTGACACCCACCAGCGGGCAGCGAGCTCTAGCCAGAAAATCACCGTCAGCCCCGCCTGCAGATGAAGCACCTGGCTATAGCCGATGCTGTCGGGGTTAGACCCAATTTCCAGCAGCACCAGCAGCACCGATAGTAAGATCAGCCCGATCAGCACAAATTCTGTTGTGTGGGCGTAGAGCAGTCGCTTGAGCCAGGTTTTAGAGGGCAATGCCGATGGCGTTAGGGCAGGCATAGTTGGGCGGATTCCGGAGTCGGCAGGAGCAAAGTTGAGTCAGCCACTTACTCTACGTAGTCGGTGGCGATCGCAATCTCCAGGTCAATGTCATCGATGGTGATGTAGAACTGGTTGGGGCGACAGCACACCTGGCAATCTTCGATATAAGCCTGGGTTAACCCCGCCGAGATGTCAATGAACGTGGTGCTGGTCTCGCCGCAAAAGGCGCAGGTGTACTCGGCAGTCGATTGCATAGCAGGGCTCAACCCAAATAGGAACATCTAAACTACTCACCCCGTCCTCATTTTTAGGCGATCAACCTTGGGCGATGGCCTATCCCATTGGGTTTAGAATTGCCCTCAGACGGTGGCCAGAGGCGGTCGCTTTTCTACCCTACCACCTGGATCTGCCCCGCCGACCCAGCGGCCAACCGCCTGATTTTAAGCAACCCCGGAGATCCCGATGAACATACCTCCCCTGGCCGCCCTGGCTGTCAGCCTCATGCCTGTAATCGGCCTCGTGCAAGCCCCCGTGGCCCAGGCGCAGCTGTTTGTGTCGCGGCCAATCCAGGCCGTTACGCCCAATCGCGAAACCCTCTATTTGGCCACCAATGCAACCGTAGAAACCTCCCTTCAAGTGGGGGCAGCCACCCACCTCAACGGGCGCAGCATCCCAGCTGGGGCCGTGGTGCGAGGTCGGTTTGAGCCCGCCGAGGGCGGCGTACGCTACGTGGCCACAGCGGTAGAGGTGGGCAATCAGGTCTATGCCGTCAACGCTGTGTCTGAGCTACTGCGCGATATCAAAGACCCCAGGGAAACGACGACCGGTTCTATTGTCAGAGATGCTGGCATCGGGGCGGCTGGCGGAGCGGCCATAGACGGTATTTTGAGAGGCCGCGTATCGGTGGGCAGCATCATCGGCGGGGCGGCTGCCGGGGCGATTATTGGCAACACCACGGCCCAGCGGGTGGTGGTGGTAGAGCCCAACCAAACCCTGACCCTGACTTCTCAGTAGCGCTTGCCTAGCCTTGGCTAGCTCCGGTGGGGCTGGGCAAACACCGTTTGCTCCTACGCGAGCCGCCTGGTTAGCGTCAGGGTTATACAATTCAAATGTGCATGCGGCCTCGGCTAAACCTTGGGGTAGCGACATTTGGCGTCGATGTCGGCCAGCTCGGCCTCGATTGCCTTAGTGCTGATGGCAATTTCGTACAGCGAGGTCAGCAGTGACCCCACCAGCAGCAGCAGGCTAAGGCCAAACAGCACCTCCGCCAGTCGCGGCTGGGCCACAAATAAGCTCATCATCGACAGGGTGCAGACGATAAAGCTCGACACCCCGAGGGCCTGCATGAGGCGAATTAGAGCAATGCGCTGGCGCAGGTTGGCGATCTGGCGCTGCACCATGGCCTGAAAGTAGTCGCGCTCTGAGCTGTGGAGCTGACGGATCAGCTGAGCCAGCACCAGGAACCGATTGGTGTAGGCCAACAGCAGCAGCGAGATGGCGGGAAACAGCAGGGCGGGGGTGGTGAGTTCCATGACAAGCTAAAAAGAGAGGATATCCACAGGGATATCCTCTCTCAGTTGGGCGGCCTATAGGGGAGGCCAGAGCCGCGCCCAATCCCCCAGGGTGCTGGGCAGCTGGGCCTAGGCGGTGGTGGCAACTTCGCGATTGGCAGCAATCAGGCGCTCGTAGGTGGCGCGCATTTTGAGCCCCACCAGCACCTGGAACAGACCGCTGCCGTTGGCAGAGCCAGGATATTCGCGGTGCTTGAGCAGTAGCTCAGTCATTTCGCCGTAGTACTTAGTGGAGGTGTTGCTCAGGTGGCTCTCGATGTAGATCAGCTCTTCGAGCCGGTCAAACTGGCCGTCAACCTCTAGCACCGAGACCTCGTGACCGTAGTAAGAGTCAGGCCCGTAGTGCATGCGAATGCCGGGGTAGGAGCAGGTGAGCTTCCGACCGCAGGGAATCCAGTCGATGGTGGAGCCTTCGTCGAACAGGTAGACGGGGTCGAACCCTTCCACGCCTTCCCGCTGCATCAGGCGCACCCGCAGCACTTTCTTCTCTTCGTCGTTGGGGATCAGCTTGGTGGGCAGAATTTGAATCACCACATCGGCATACTGCTTTTGGATGTCGATGTAGGCTTCAAAGTCGGGGCGGCGGGCATTGATCGAAGCCAGCACATCTTCGTAGGTGTGGCCACGCTCAGCCATGTCGCGCTGAATCTTCCAGGCAATTTTAACGTCGTCACTGATGTCGAGGTAGACGCTGAAGTCAAGCAGCTCACGGACGCGCTCGTCGTAGAGGGGGTGGAGCCCTTCGATCACGATGATGCGGTTGGGGTCAACCCGCTCAGGAGGATCCAACTCGCCGGTTTCGTGGTTATAGATGGGCTTATCAATGCTCTTACCCTCTTTGAGGGATTTGATCTGCTCGTACATCAGATCGAAGTTATTGGCCTTGGGGTCGAGGGCGGTAACCCCGGCTGCTTTGCGCTGTTTGCGATCGAGGCTGTGATAGTCATCTAAGCAGATGACAGTTATGAACTCAGCACCGAACAAATCGCTCAGTCGTCTTAAAAAGGTAGATTTGCCGCACCCAGAGTCGCCGGCGACACCGATTAGCACTACTTTGTCTGACTTGCTGATCATAAGTTCCCTCTAAACAACCTTGCTATAAACAGGACTTAGCGCTAAAGAGCATTGGATCAAAGCCATTTCTTGAGGTTTACTCTAGCTTTGCCTTTGCCCTAATACCCCCAATATCACCAGGGGAGCATGGCTTGCGAATGTCGCGCCAGTGCAGGCCGAGATGCCTTAGCTTGAGGGAACACCAAAAGCCTTCCCCAGCACCTACGTACCATGGCTTGACCGGCTGAAATCTACTCAGCTACAGCCTAAGCGCCGACTTATTTTATGCCCCCTAGATTTAGCAAGCCACCGTAGGCACTAAACTAATTAGGAGGATAAGTATTTCTACCGCAGTTAGTTTAATCCTATCAGAAGCTAGTATCCTTCACAACAGTTTTTGCTAAGGGATCGGCTAGGGATTTGTGGGTGCGATCGCCCCAAGCAGCAGCCCTTACCTCGGCCAGTCAGCAGACTTTAGATTAACTTAACCTCTGCTGCTGCAAAGAACACAGTCTTTTCCGCTGAATATCACTAGAGTGCAGTCATTCACTGGGGCATAGGCTGGGCTAGAGATGTGCGGGCTGCTCAGCCTGCTATATCTCTCAACCCTAGGCATTACACCGTCTTACAGTGATACCCTAAGCTAAAAGTGTGTCTGGTGCTGCTGTTTTCAGGCTAGCCCTCGGGCTGACTGGATCGTGTGTGCTGGGCCTTAGCGACGGGTCATGACGGTGTGCCTCCGTCGCACTTAGTTGGGTCTAGAGAGTCAAAGATTTTAGATATGTACAATCCAAGTGTGAGCGGCGGCAACGCCAGCAGTGTGGCCGGAAGCCGTTTATTCATATACGAAGTGCAGGGTCTGCGCCAAAATGCAGAAACCGACCAGATGGCCAATCCCATTCGCAAGAGTGGCAGCGTCTTCATCACGGTGCCCTACACCCGTATGAACCAAGAGATGCAGCGAATTACCCGGATGGGCGGCAAGATTGTCAGCATTCGCCCCATTGAAGAAGTGGGTGTCGCCAGCAACGCCGAGCCTACGCCGATAACTGCACCTGTGGTTGCGTCCGCCGAAGCTGCTGCCCCAGCTGAGACCGCGCCCACCCAAACTGAGACAAAGCCCATGACTCAAGCCGCACCCAAGGTCGCTTCGAGCGTGCCCGTTAACCTCTACAAGCCCAAAGACCCCTACATTGGCAAGGTATTGTCGAACGAGCCTCTGGTTCAAGAGGGGGGCTCTGGCATCGTGCAGCACATTACCTTCGACCTCTCGGAAGGCAATTTGCACTACGTCGAAGGCCAGAGTATTGGCATTATTCCCGCTGGCACTGACGAGAAGGGCAAGCCCCACAAGCTCCGCCTCTACTCGATTGCTTCCACCCGCCATGGCGATCACATTGACGACAAAACCGTGTCGCTCTGCGTGCGTCAGCTCGAGTATAAGCACCCCGAGTCGGGCGAAACCGTCTATGGTACTTGCTCTACCTACCTGTGCCACATTGAGCCCGGTGCCGATGTGAAGATCACCGGGCCAGTGGGCAAAGAGATGCTGCTGCCCGACGACCCCAACGCCACCATCATTATGCTGGCTACCGGTACGGGCATTGCCCCCTTCCGCGCCTACCTGTGGCGCATGTTTAAAGAAGCCGAACGGGCTAAGAACCCTGACTACCAGTTCAAGGGCATGGCCTGGCTGATCTTTGGGGTACCCTACACCCCCAACATCCTCTACAAAGAGGAGCTAGAGCAGATCCAGGAGCAGTACCCCGACAACTTTAGGCTCACCTACGCAATCAGCCGTGAGCAGCAAAATACCGAGGGTGGCCGTATGTACATTCAGCACCGGGTAGCTGAGCATGCCGATGAGCTGTGGGAGCTGATGCAGAAGCCCAATACCCACACCTACATGTGCGGTCTGAAGGGGATGGAAGACGGCATTGATGAAGGCATGACCGTTGCCGCTACCAAGCACGACGTCGATTGGGTCGAGTTCCGCAAGCAGATGAAGAAAGAGCACCGCTGGCACGTTGAAACCTACTAAGTCCCACCCCAGTTCAGAAATGGGGTTTGTCCTGTAGGCAACTCCAGATCCCGATCTGGGCTGGGTAGGGGCCAGGGGCCAGCCAAACCAGGGGCCAGCAAAAAAAGAAGGGTCGAATCGGCCCTTCTTTTTTTTTGCTGGCAGCAATCCCTTTACAATTGGGCATAGCGATCGCAGTTAGAGGAAGGCCATTGGTGATGCGTGTCGGGATGCTAGGGCTGGGAACAGTGGGGTCGGGAACGGCCAAGATTTTGCTCGACCCGGCCCATCGCCACCCCCTGGTGGGTCAGATCGAACTGGCTAGGGTGGGGGTACGCAGTCTCGATCGGCCCCGATCGGTGGCGGTGGGCAGCGATCGCCTCACCACTGACCTCGAGAGCATTGTCAGCGATCCCACCCTCGATGCGGTGGTGGAGGTGATGGGGGGGCTAGAACCGGCGCGATCGCTGATTCTCAAAGCCATTGCCCAGGGCAAGCATGTGGTCACGGCCAACAAGGCGGTAATTGCCCGCTACGGCGACGAGATTTTTACCGCCGCCAACCAGGCCGGGGTCTACGTGCTGCTAGAGGCGGCAGTGGGGGGGGGCATCCCGGTGATTCAGCCCCTCAAGCAGGCCCTGGGGGTAAACCGCATTCACGCGGTGACGGGGATCATCAACGGCACCACCAACTACATTCTCACCCGCATGCAGCGGGAGGGCGGCGACTTTGAGCCGATTTTGGCCGATGCCCAGCGCCTAGGCTATGCCGAGGCCGACCCCAGCGCCGATGTCGACGGGCTCGACGCCGCCGACAAAATTGCGATTTTGGCGTCCCTGGCCTTTGGGGGCCGGATCAAGCTGTCGGAGGTCTACAGCGAGGGCATTCGCCACGTCACCGCCGCCGATATTGCCTATGCCGAGCGGCTGGGGTTTGTGATCAAGCTGCTGGCGATCGCCCGCCGCGACGGCGAGTTTGACGAAACCTCAGATCAAGCGCTAGATCAATTACAGCTGCGGGTGCACCCCACCCTGGTGCCCGTCAGCCATCCCCTGGCTGCGGTGAACGATGTCTACAACGCCATTTTGATCGAGGGCGACCCGATTGGCCAGGTGATGTTTTTTGGGCCGGGGGCGGGGGAAGGGCCGACGGCCAGCGCCGTGGTGTCTGACCTGCTAAACCTGGCGGCCAACCTGCGGGCCGGGACCACCCCTGAGGCCACCAACCCGCTGCTGGCCTGTAGTCACCAGCACTACTGCAAGGTCAGCCCCATGGCCGATATTGTCAGCCGCTTTTACGTGCGGCTGCTGGCAGAGGATGAGCCGGGGGTGATTGGCCAGCTGGGCACCTGTTTTGGCCGCCACCAGGTGAGCCTAGAGTCGATGGTGCAGATTGGCCAGCACGGGACGCGGGCGGAGATTGTGATCGTCAGTCACGAGGTGACCGAGGCAAATTTTCAGACGGCGCTAGATGAGCTGCGGGAGTACCCAGAAATTCACAGCGTAGCCAGCGTGCTGCGGGTGCTGTAGGGTGGGCACTGCCAGCCCTGTCAAGGTGGCTAAACTATTCCCGAAATGCCCATAGGCTAAGGGACTCCGGCCACAACCACCAGGGAGTGAACTCCCTGGCTCATAGCGAAAGTCTGCTAAAGCAGACTGGGGAACTCGGCTCCCAATCCTCTTCAGAGGATTTCGGCTTTGAGCCTTGGACTGAAGTCCAAGGCTCAAAGCCAATTCGAGGGATCGACCCCTAAATCTGCCTCACCTTGACAGGGCTGGGTGGGCACTGCCCACCAGCCTTAAATCAGCGCCCTTTAACCTGATGATGACGACTGCTTCAGGATTGTATTACTCAGCGCTACCCACTGCTCAACACTGAGATCTTCCCCTCTGGCGGTGGGTTCGATTCCTAGGTTAATCATCATGGCATCTAGCTGGTCGCGCTCCACCACGCCCTTGAGGTTATTGCGCAGCATTTTGCGCTTGCTGCCAAAGCCCAGCCTCACCAGCCGGTCAAAACCCGCCAAATCATCCGACGGGGTAGCGGGCGGGCGAGGTGTGAGCTTGACCACCGCCGAGTCAACCTGGGGCGGCGGCTGAAAGGCCCGCGCCGGTACTGGGCACACCAGCTCGCAATCCGCTAAATACTGCACCCGTACAGTCAACGCCCCAAAGGCTTTCTTCCCCGGTCGGGCGTAGAGCCGCTGGGCCACCTCTTTCTGCACCAGCAGCACGATCGCATCGTAGGGCGCTGGGTTGGGCGCAGCCAGGGTGCCCAGCAGCTTTTCTAAAATTGGCCCGGTGATGTAGTAGGGAATGTTGGCCACCACTTTGTTGGGCAGACCGTAGTCAAAGTATTTGTCCCGCGAGACGGCGGCGATGTCTAGCTCTAGAATATCGCTCGGCACCAGGCGAAAGTTGTCGTGCTTGGCGAACTGATTGTTAAGCTTGCGAACCAGGTCGCGATCAATCTCAACGGCGATCACCGCGTTAGCTAGGGGCAGCAGCCAGCGGGTCAGCGCCCCGGTGCCGGGGCCAATCTCCAGCACCGTGTCTTGCCGAGTGACGGCGGCGGCCTCCAACATGCGGTGGAGCACCCTCTCGTCGGTGAGCCAATGCTGGCCAAAGCGCTTGCGGGTCGGTTGAGAGAACATTGCTGGTTTTAGTGAGCTAGAGGGTTGTTCTGCATGCTCCCTTGGGGTCGGACGTGGTTCAAGGGTGATTGATTGTCTGTCTTGATGCTGTCAGCAAGACAGCAAACCTAGGGAAAACTGCAATCAAGAACCTTGATTGAGGCTATTGAATGGCAGCCGTTCCATACAAAGGGCAACTGACCACCTGGAAGGATGATCGGGGCTTTGGCTTCATCAAACCTGATGGCGGCGGCAGAGAAGTTTTCTTACATATCAGCGCGTTGCCAAGAGCCAGTCGCCGCCCAGAGGTCGGAGATACGATCTTATACGAGAAAGTTACCGAACCTGATGGCAAAGTTCGTGCTGCTAAAGCCTCAATTGAAGGTGTTACGCCTCCAAATGTCCCGCCTGTCCCACGACGAACTACTAGCGCTATTTCCACTGTCCGATCAACGAGTCGTAAGCCAAAACAAGGCATCTTGCTCAAAGCCTTGGTGGGTATTGCAGGACTAGCTACTGTTGCAGTATTTACCGTGCCGTTTATCTACTCAGGCTTTGAGACACAGCCGGACACTACAGCTCCACTATCGACTACTGCTCAGGCGGACACTGCGGCTCCGCCACCGCCTATTGTCGGGTCTGATATTACAGCTCCGCCATCACCTGTTGTTCAACCTGACACTGCGGCTCCAACATCGCCTGTTGTCCGGCCCGATACCGCAGATCCATCATCGCCTGCCCAGCCTGAAACGGCCGCTCCGCCATCACCTGTCGCATCAGTTACAGAGCCTGCCTGCAATATAAAAGGCAATATTTCAATTTCAACGGGCAAAAGGTTCTATCACGTCCCTGGAATGAGAGATTACGACATTACCAGGATTGAACTCGACAAAGGCGAACAATGGTTTTGCTCAGAGGCAGAGGCGATCGCCGCAGGCTGGCAGCGAGCACCTCGATAGACCTGATTTGCAGCACAGTAGCGGCTGACCGGGCTTGTTATCATTGCTGATATAGTTTTCGACCTATTTATGTCTGTCGCCCTGGCCACTCCTTTAAGTGAAATTGTGCTGTCGCCTGGCAGCGCCATGACCGTGTCGGGGTTGAGCTGGCAGCACTACCAGCTTTTTTTGGCCGAATTGGGAGATAGCCGAGCTACCCGGCTCACCTACAGCGATGGGAGCTTAGAGATTCGGATACCCAGCAAGTTCCATGAGATTGTCAATCGGCTGTTGAGCAAGATTATTTTTGCGCTGGCCGAAGAACTGGGCCTAGAAATTGTCGATCTGGGTTCAACCACCTGGAACCGGGAGGACTTAGACAAGAGCATCGAACCCGACAGCTGCTTTTTTATTCAAAATGCTGGGTTGGTGCAGGGGTTGAACCCTGAGATTCCGTCAAATCTAGCCCCAGACCTAGTAGTTGAGGTAGACATCGCCAGCGCATCAGACAAAAAACTACCCATCTATCAGGCGCTTGGAGTACCTGAACTGTGGCTTTACAGCAGCGGTAGAGTCAGAATTTTGGATTTGCGGAACGGAGAAATCCGAGCGGTAGAGAGCAGCCTAGCGTTTTCTGGGATCTTGGCAGAGCAGCTTCAGGACTGGATTGAGCTACGAGGGACCAGTACTGATCTGGCCGTAGTGAAAGCAGTCCGACAGTTTGTTTCAGCAATAACTTAAACTTGACGTTCCTTGGAGTTTGTATCCTCCCATGCCAGTTGTTACGGCCAAATCTTACGTCGAGTATCGCAATGAAGCCTACTGGGTCGAGGGTACTCGAATTGCTCTAGACTCCGTTGTCTACTCCTTCCGTGATGGCTTGTCACCCGAAAGCATCGTTTCGTACGGAGGTTGACGCTTACTTAACGGCAGAGGAAGCTGCCTTTGATGCCATGGGCCAACCCGTTCAAGCCTCTGACCCTAGTTTATACAACAAGCTCCTAGCGGCTAAAGCCTCGCAGCAGCAGGTAAATTCTTGATTGTTCGCTACCAAGCTGATGCCGATTTAAATCAGGCGATTGTAACTGGGGTTCTACGGCGAGAGCCTGCGGTGAATTTTCAAAGCGCCTTTGCTGCCGGACTGGAGGGAATCATGGATGCAGAGGTATTGCGCCTCTCGGCCCAGCAAGGGCGGATCCTTGTTAGCCATGATCGCAAAACGATGCCCTGGGAGCTTACTGCATTATTTCCCCCACCTTCAATCACCGTCCCAAATAATCCAAAATCCCCCGAGCAATACCGTCAGCAATGCGATTGACGGCGGCAGGGTCGCGGAAGCGGGCGGCGTCTTCGGCTCCGGTAACAAAGCCGGTCTCGACCAGCACCGAGGGCATGGTGGTGTGGCGCAGCACATAGAAACGGGCCTGGCGGACGCCGCGATCGCGCATATTCACATTCCGCAAGACGGCGCTGTGAATGCTGCGGGCCAGCCGCTCGCCGCTAGAAAAGTAGTAGGTCTCTAGGCCGTTGACCTCAGGGCGGCTCATGCTGATGGCATTGGCGTGGATGCTGACAAACAGGTTGGCCCCGGCCCGGTTGGCAAACTGGGTGCGGGCTTCAAGACTGACGTAGACATCGCTACTGCGGGTCATCAGCACCGTAATGCCCGCCGCCTGGAGCTGCTGCTGCACCCGGTTGGAAATGGTGGTGTTGATCTGTTTCTCTTGTATGCCGCCGATGCCCACGGCACCAGGGTCGCGGCCACCGTGGCCGGGGTCGATCACCACCACCGTTGCCCCCCGGGGAATCGGCGGCAGCGAGGGGGTAGAGGCCACCGCCGGGGCCGCCGCGCTGAGAATTTTGGCGGGCAGACTGGCGGCAACTAGGGAGCGGTAGACCTCATTGGCCCGCTGCTGCTCGCTAAATAGCCCCACCTGCACCACCGCTTCGCCATTGACCGTGGTGCGAAATGACTCGGGTTCTATGGCCCGCACCCGCTGGAGGGTGTCGCCGCCGGTAATCGGCACCACTACGCGGAAGTGGTTGCCGGTGGGCGTGGTGCCGCTGGGGGGTGGCGGCGGGGTTTGGATGGGCGGGGCGGTGGGCCGGGCCGGGGGTGGGGTGCTGGGGGTCTGGCTGAGCGGTGGATTGGTGCCCGTGGCCAGGGCAACCGCCATGGGCGCAGCGTGGGTGAGGTAGATGTGGCCGACGGGTTGGCCGTTGTAGGTGCGGCGGGCTATCTGCCAGCCGGGGTTGAGCTGAACTCTCAAAAAGCCGTTGGCGCGGCCATTGGTGCGGCCAATTTCGATCGGCGGGGCGCTGCGATCGCGCGTGGGCCGAGCAAACAGCACCAGGTCATTTTGCCGGGGCGAAATCTCTAGACGATAGTGCACGCCCAGGTCTTGGTCGTTGATCCGCACCGAGTAGCCGTTGCTGTCGGTTTTGCGATCGCAGGCCCCGGTGAAGTCAAAATTGAGCAGCAGCGGTTCAACGGTGACCGGCCCGTTCCCCTGGGCCTGCTCTTGCCAACACTGCCGCTGGTTGGGAATTTGCTCCAAAATCATCAGATTGTACAGCACCCCTTCCCGCACGGGGCTGGCGATCGCCACCGCCAAATTGGGGTCAATGGGCTGTTGGCCAAACTGCTGGGCACGGGCCATGGGGGCGGCAGCTAGCCCCGCTAGCACGACGGCAGCCGTGGTCATCAAGGTACTCAGCGGGCGAGAAAACAGGGCCATAGGGTGTGGTGACGGCGATGTGAGGAGCAGGGGTGGAGTAGAAACCAGGGTCAGGGGCTGGCAAGACTCCTAATGCTACCCACGATTTTGGCGATCGCAAGCCCCCCCTTGGTGCGTAACGTGTCGCAGTTTACCAATTGTCCCCAGACAAACCAAAACCGGCTCAGAGGTGCTGAGCCGGTTACAAGCAGACTAGGATCAAGGGAGTGAGCGAGCGAGCCTAGGATTTAAGGCCAAACCTGGAACCCCAGATCTGTCACTCAGTACCGCCGTTACCCGCTGTGGGCCTATTTACGGGCCATTTCTTCAAAGGTTTGGTAAGCCCGCTCAGGATGATAGATATGACAGCGCCCCGTAATCGATCGCATCAGCTCTAAAGAAAACTTAGTTTCCTTCATCAGCGGTGCCCAGTTTTCCTTGAGCGCTGCGTAGGCAGGCCGCAGGTTATAGGACGGAATACCCACTGAAACATGGTGGGGAACATGGACATTGATGTCGTGACAGAGAATCTCAACCCAGCGGGGGTAGTCACAGTGGAGCGTGCCCGATAGCTGAGCCTCTACCTCGTTCCAGGTGTCGCGATAGCGAAACTGAATCTCAGGGATGGTGTGGTGCACCAGGGTAAAGGTGCTCATCCAAAAGTGGTAGCCCAGCCAGGGCATGAGCCAGTACTTGACTACGCCCCAGGGGCCAGCAAAATAGAGCAGCGTGGGGAAAAAGATCGCCGAGAACACAGCCACAGCGGCAATGGAGCGCATCACCTTGGTGCGATCGCGGGGTTCAAAGTTGCGCAGATCAAAGTGCAGCGCCCCCCAGTGGGCCACCGATGCCAGCCACCACAGCCAACCCCGCATGTTGCGGTAGATCGCCTGCAAAAAGCCCCCGGCCCCGGCAAACTCTTCCGGGCTCCAGGGAGCCCAGGCGTTGTCGAGTTCCATGTCGTTGGTGTGGCGGTGGTGAATGTCGTGCAGCAATCGCCAGCTGTGGAAGGGGTAAATCAGCGGCAGCATCACAATATGCCCCACCCAGTTGTTGACCCAGCGGCGGTTAGAAAAAGAGCGGTGGCCACAGTCGTGACCCACCACAAAAAAGCCGGTCAGAGCGGTGCCGGCCAAAAACCACGCCACTGGCAAAAGAAACCAAGGGGAAAGCGCGATCGCACCATAGCCCACAATCACCGCTCCTACACTCAGCCCGAGCTGGGTCCAAGCTTTGCGGGGGTTTTTTTGAAAATAGACTTTAGGAATAGTTTGAATTACCTGCTTTAGGGTCAGGTTGTCGTAAAGGTTGGTTTCCGCAGCTCTGGCGGAAGGCTCAATAGTTGCAGTCAAGGAATGGTCTCCACAAACGTTAAGGGGCGCAAATCAGAGCTCGACTTTTTTGCCCAAAAAAAAACTGTTCACCCAGCAGTGAGTCGAACAGAACTCAAGCTTGATTGCAAAACCGAGATATCAGCACATCAAACTACTTCAATGACTCTGATAACCGCCGCAAATAGCTTAAAGGGGTTAAAGATTGACCCATGAGAATGCTTATTATTCCTTAACATTCTAGCACCAGCCTGGGAAATGTGGCTGCCCCATTCAACGCGGCACCAGGTGCGGCTCGTTATTCACTGCTGAAAACGAGCCGCACCTGGTGCCGCATAAGCTTAATTTTTAATGCCGCAGCAGGCATGGCTTCAGCGGGGGCTTGACCAAATGGGGCTTGGCCAATGGGGAGGCATGCACCGCAGGCTATGCGTTAGCCATCGCCCCCATTTCAGCCTTGACTGAGCACCAGGGCCGCAGCGTTAGCGGCGGCGACGGGTAAACCCTAGCCAGGCCAAGGCCCCACCAATCGAAATCGCCATCGGCATCATCGCCGTTGCGGCTCGATAGTGCACATCTTCGGTCGAGTCGAGCGCTATGGCATCGTAGATAATGCCCTTATCGCCCACTGGCACCGTCCAGTAGTCGGCGTGGCTGAGGTTGTCGCCATCTTCAATGGCAATTTCCCAATTGCCCGGAATCGATTCATCAGGCAAAAATGTAAATCGACCTTCGCTGTCGGTGGTGGTAGTCAGCCAGGGTTTGCTGGCGTCGTTGGGCGCATGGATGGTTACCGTGGCCCCGGCGAAGGGTTCTCCAGTGCTAAAGACCGACTGAAACTCTAGCTGGTTGTCAAGGGTGTAAAACGTCTCCACCTGGTGCGCCCTTGCCTGGGCCGGAAACCCCACTAGGGCAAAACACATCACCAGAGCAACAATCAACCGTTTCATAGGACAAGCGATCCGTAATCTGTGAGGATCTCATTGTAGCGAGAGTTTTAGGCAGCTGAGCGGCAAACTCTCGCCTCAAGACAGCCAGGTCGTGGGGTGGGCGGTGTACGGTTCAGGGGGCGATCCTTTGGATCGTCCCTCTGAAGCTGGGCCTAGACCTCCCTGGTGATTGTGGCTACTCGTAGTAGCTACTCGTTGTGGCTACTCGTAGTAGCGTTTCTCTAGCCACAGCCGCACCTCTTGCTCTGAGGAAAACTGACGGGTGCGGTTGGTCACAGGGTCGTGGGCATACCAGGTGAGTTGCCCCTGGCGGGTGCGCTGCCAAATGCGCGGCTCAGTTTGGCCGGTAAAAAATCTCATTGCTCTATCTCCTAACTGTTTCAGGGTTTGGGCCAGTTCGCTGCTGCCCTGGGCGGGGGAGTTGACCAGGGCTTCTAGGCGCTGGCGCTGTAGATTGAGGTTGTGGTCGCGAGCTGTGGTCATACGTTCTGTCTTCCCGTGACTAAGGTGGTTGCCCAGGGCGGGGCGGACAGCAGGCTCCATCAGCCCCTGGGGTCAGGGGCTGACCCGTGATCAGAACCAATTAAAAGGGCCTGATCAAACGGGTTTAAAGTGCTGAAGCCGGAGTACTGGCCCATTGTGTTTGGCAACTGGCCTGGGGGGCTGCTGTTGCTGATGTGATTACTGTATCTATGGCAACGGTTTGTAACAAAGCATGACGTGAATGGGTTCTATGCAAAAAATCGATGGGCTGGCCCTAACCCTACCGAGTAGCCTGGTGTGAGCGTTTAGGTGCTGTGGAGCAACCATGAACCTGAGCAAGATCAAGCTGTCTCAACTGCGGGCCTTGGTGGCGATCGCAGACACCGGCAACTTCAGCGAAGCGGCCCTGAAGCTAGATGTCACCCAGTCCACCGTTAGCCATGCGATCGCTACCCTAGAAGATGAGCTGGGGGTTACGCTGTTGCAGCGAGGCCGCCATGGGGCACGGCTGACCCCGGTGGGCGATCGCATCACCGCCCATGCCCGAGCCATGCTGGGGCTGCTCGACACCATTGGCGGCGAGGCCAACCAGGCGCGGGGGGTGCAGGGCGGCAGCCTGCGGATAGCCTCATTTCGCAGCGTGGCCACCCACGTACTGCCGGGGGCGATCGCACGGCTGCACCGACGGTACCCTGCGATCGCCATCAGCGTGATTGAGATGGATGAACTTCACCAGCTCAAGCAGGCGCTACTCAGGGGTGAAGCCGATCTATGTGTCGCCGAGGTGATCGACGGCAACGATGTTGAAGGCCTGCATATTTTTGACGACGACTATGTGGCCCTGCTGCCCCCCGGTTTTCGTACCCAAACTGGCGCACTCACCCTAGACGAGATGCGCCAGATGCCGATCATTGGCTCCAGCCACAGCAGCTGTGGTCTGCGCATTCGCACTATATTGGGTGCCCAGGCCCAGCCCCTAGAGATTGCCTACTGCATTCGCCACGACTCGTCGATGGTGGCGATGGTGCAAAAGGGTTTGGGCATGGCCATTTTGCCCCGCCTCGCCGCCGAGCCCGTGCCCCCTGATGTGCAGATTTGCCCGCTGCCCTTTCCGATCTCGCGCCCGATCGGAGCCACGATTCTCAAAGAGGCCCTGCACACCCCCGCCCTCTACGCCTTTTTAGATGCCCTGCGCGAGGTGGGCGAGTTTAGCCGGGCTCAAGCGGGTTAGAGCCTTTGGGTTAGAGCCATGGAGAAATACAGGTAAAATGCGGTGCATCTCCACCAGTGGCCCACCCATGCGCCATCTCTACTTTCTTGTCCCCGGTACGGGCAAGCGCTACCACTGCGGCGGCCTGTTTGCCGAACTCAAGACCCTAAAGCTGGCCCAGCAGGTCTGCTCAGCTGAGGTGGTCACCTACGACCAGCGCCAGCCCGACACGCTGTTTCTCGATGACCTGCTTCAAAAACCGACCCTCGACCACAGCATTTTTATGATCAGCTGGGGCTTTCACATTCCTCGGCTGGTGCAGCGGCTGCGGGGCTACCCGGTGGTCTACCACGCCCACAGTAGCGGCTACGGGTTTAGCCTGCCCGGCGATATTCCGATCGTCACCGTCAGCCGCAACTCCCTAGGCTACTGGGGGCAAAAGCGGCCCAACGGGCTGCTGTTTTACCTGCCCAACCAGATTTCGCCCGAGTTTACCAACCGGCAGCAACCCCGGGATATTGACGTGCTGGTGCAGGGGCGCAAGTCGTCAGACTATTTGCTCAATCAGCTGGTGCCTGCCCTGGAAAGCCGCTGCAACGTAGTGAAACTAGAGGGCTTTGTCGATGATTTATCAATTTTGTTTAACCGCAGCCAAATCTTTCTCTACGACTCGGCGGAGTACTGGGCGCTAAGCCGGGTGAGCGAGGGCTTTGGTCTACCGCCCATGGAGGCGATGGCCTGCGGCTGTCAGGTCTTCACCAGCGTCAACGGGGCGCTGGCCGACTATCTAGATCCGGGGTTTAACTGCCACAAGATTGGGGTGTACTCGGTGGGGTACGACTGCGATCGCATTCTCGCTGCCCTCCAAACCCCCACCCCCCTAGCGATGACCGCCGCCGATCTGGCCCCCTACCGCACCGAGGCGCTGCTGGCCCGGCTGCAAATAATTCTTGCTGAAATCAATCGCTTCTTTGACTACCAAGCCCAGCACCCCGCCGACATCCCAGACCTGACAACCCCTCGCCTGGCCCGCCTTTGGTGCCAGCGCACCGCCGCCAAAATCCGTCAAAAGCTCAAACCGGGGTGATCCCCGCTTTGGGCTAGTAGGTTGGCAAAGGCACAGTCACGCGAGACAATATAAGCACTGTAATATTTTGAACCCCAGGCCGTGAATAACGCACCCGTACGTACCGTATCTGACGCCAAGCGCGACTTTTACGCCAACCATACTCGCCCCATCAACTCCCTCTACCGACGGGTGGTAGACGAGCTTATGGTCGAAATGCACCTGCTCTCGGTCAATGCCGACTTTGCCTACGACCCCATCTACGCCCTGGGCATCGTCACCACCTTTGATCGCTTCATGGTCGGCTACGAGCCTGAGAGAGATAAAGACTCGATTTTTAATGCGCTGTGCCGCTCGATCAACAGCACCCCCGAGCATTACCGAGGCGATGCCGAGGCGATCAAAGCCTCCATCAGCGGTATGTCTCTAGACGATCTCAAGGGGCTGTTTGAGCACCTGGGCGACGGCAACGACGGCCTGCGCGGCACCCTGGCAGCGGTAGCGGGCAGAGAAAAATTTAAGTACAGCCGCCCCTTTGGCATCGGTCTCTACACCCTGGTAGAAGCTGTGACCTCAGGTGACGACCTCAAAGACAAAGAGACCGTTGAGACTCTATTTAACCTGCTGGGCGAGAAGCTCAACATGTCGACCGATAAGCTGCAAAAAGATGTCGAACTCTACCGCAGCAACCTGGAGAAATTTGCCCAGGCCCAGGAGGTGATGAAAGACATGCTGGCCGCCGATCGCAAAAAGCGCGAAGAGCGCAAAAAAGCCGCCGAAGCTGAGGCCGAAACCATCACCAAGCCGGTGGCGGTCGTCACTGAGCCTGGCGACTCGGCTGAATCGGCTGAGTAGCTGCTGCTTGGCTGGCTTCCCAACCCAGCATGGCTGTTTTGCGATCGACCCCCCAGCGATAGCCACCCCACTCCCCCGAGGCTCGAATGACCCGATGGCAGGGAATTAGATAACCCACCGGGTTGTGTCCTATGGCATTGCCCACCGCCCGAGCTGCCGTGGGCCGGCCAATGGCCTGGGCCAAACCCTGGTACGTGGTCAGCCCGCCCAGGGGAATGTTGAGCAGGGCGCGCCACACCTGAATTTGAAAGTTAGTGCCTTTGACTGTTAGCGTCAAGGGTTGATCTGAGCCTGGGGCGGGGTCAAAGATGCGGTTGCAAATGGCCGCAGTGCCCGCCTGATCGACTGCGATATCAGCCGCTGGCCACTGCGATCGCAGCCACGGCTCGGCTCCAGGGCGATCCACAGCATCCCAAAAGTGCAGATTGCAAATACCGCTTGCCGTCGTCGCCACCAAGCAGGCCCCAAAGGGTGTGCTGTGCACGCCGTAGCCCAGGTGCAACCCCGCCCCGCCCCGCTGACAGACTCCCGGTGACAGAGCCTCTAGGGTGATCGACAGATTGTGCCGACGATCAAAGCCAG
>RECJ01000247.1 GCA_007694115.1 Leptolyngbya sp. DLM2.Bin27
GTACCAGGTAGTTGGCTAGGCCATTGAGCACCGGAAATGTCCACATGAACAGCATGATGGTGCCGTGCATGGTGAATAGGGCGTTGTACACGGTGCGATCGACCAGGTCGGCCTCGGGGGTGATCAACTCGCCGCGCATCACCATGGCCAGAAAGCCGCCGATGAGAAAGAACACAAAGGCGGTGACGATGTACTGAATACCGATGACTTTGTGATCGGTGCTGAAGCTAAAGAACCGCCGCCAGTTTTCCGGTTCGCCGGGGACGGGCTGCTCTCGTTTAATAGCGGTATCGAGGGTGAGGTCAGTCATGGGAAATGTAGGAGCAGAGGGGAAATGGGGACGTGAGGGAAATGAGGCGGCGGCACCCAACAGCAATTCCCTGGGCTGGGGGCAACGAAGTGACCCTCAGCCGACAGTTGCTAGGGACTGGGTACAGGCAGCTCTGGTGATCCGGGGAAATTAACTAGGGGAGCTGGGGCTGGAGTGATCGTCTGCCAGCCGGGGCGGTTGTCACGGTTTTCGACTTTCACCTGGTACTCAGTGAAGGAGGGGTTGAGGCCGGGCTGGGGGGGCTGGCTGGCGGCGGCGGATAGCCACTGCTGATAATTCTCCGGTGACTCCACCACCACATTGGCCTGCATGGCGGCGAAGTAGGTGCCGCTGTACTGGGAGTCGCGCAGGCGGTAGGTGCCCTCGCGAATGGGAGTGAACTCAAAGTCGATGCTGCGCCCCGGAATCACATCCTGCTTGACCCGAAAGGCGGGCACAAAGAAGCCGTGAATGACATCTTCGGAGCTGAGCAGCAGCCGGGCACGGGTGTTATTGGGCAGGTGCAATTCGGTGCTGGTGACGCCCGCGTCAGGGTAGTAAAACTCCCACACCCACTGGCGAGCACGGACTTCGATGGGGTCAGGCATGGCCGACGCTTGGGACACCAGGGGAGCGGCGATCGCTTCTCCCATGTGCATGTGCTCCATCGGCCCCAAAATGCCCATCTCGTCGTAGATCTTGTAGCTATAGCCCGCAATCCAGATCACCAGCACCAGGGGAATCGCCGTCCAGACGATCTCTAGGGTCAGGTTGCCCTCAATGGGGGGGCCATCGGCTTCGTCGTATTTGTCAGCCCGCTGAAACAGCACTGAGTACAGCAGCGTACCCGCCACCCCGAGGAAAATAAAGGTGCCCAGGGTGGTAAGAAAACTGAATAGGTTATCGACTAGCAGCGCCTCCGCCGAGGCCGGTTCGGGCATCCAGGTGTAGGAAAGCTGCCCCACCCAGAGGCTGATCGGGGTCATGATGGCGGTGAGCAGCAGTAGTCTCAAAAAGACGCGTACCTTCATGCTCTAAAACACCCTTGGCAACAGTACGTTTAATACAGACAAGTCTTCACCGGCCCGCAGCAGGCGATCGGCGCTGATGTGAATCCCAAATTCGCCGCCCAGGTGCGCCCCCAGGGTGCCGTGGGCAAACATAATCACAAAGACTCCCAGGCCGGTAAGCAGGTAGGACCACTGCACCTCGCGGGCGCGGTCTTTGCGCCAGACATAACGCTGGAAGCCTCGCCAAATCGCCATGCCGGTGATCAGGGCTAGCAGCACCACGCCACCAACGCCGTGCCAGATCATGGTCTCAAGGCTGTGTAGCCCCCAGGCGCTGACGGTGTCGTTGGCGGGCTGAGCTAGCAGTATTTCATAGAACCCGGCAGCGACGGTGGGGAACGTTACCACCGCAGCGGCAACGATATTGAACCAGCCCACGTCAAAGAAATTGGAGCGGCTGGCAGGCACCGCCAAAAACTTAAACACCCGCTTTTCCAGGGGGAACAGCGCCCCAACAATGTCAAAGCTAATGGCGACGATGAATAGCCCCAGGGTGAGATGCACCAGGTTGGGATGAATTGGCAGCATGTAGGGCAGGCCGTTGGGGCCCAGCTGACTGCTCATTTGATCGACTAGGTCAGGGTTCATTACAGCACTCCATCGCGCAGGGCCTCGACGACCTCAACGGTGTGCAGGCCGTAGATCCAGACTAGTTTGTCGCCCAGGTAGGTCTGAAACAGCACCAGGCCGGTGAGCAAGACCCCCACACCCAGGTAGGCGGTGGGCAGCGATTTGGGGTCGTTGTTGCGCAAAATATAGCGCCAGCCGGTGATAGCGGCAATGATGCCCGACAGCGACCAGCCCAAAATCGTGTGCAGGTTGAGCACCGACTCAGCCCTGCCGTAGGGCTCGGCCAGACCCGCTTCGACCTGGCCAAAGATCACGGCAACAAAAATAGATACGGTGGCAAAGCACATATTCCACCAGCTGACCTCGAAGTAGCGCGGGTTTTTGGTGAATTTGCCCAGCAGGTCACAGACAAAGGCAAACAGCGCCATGGCAATGACAAAGTGCACCACGATCGGGTGCAGGGTGTCTGGGTAGGGCAGGTTGTGCTCGTTGAGGGGGGGCAGGTACTCAAACACAGGCAGTGTCCTTAGGGAGCGTGGAGGTTAGGGAACTAACGGAGGATTGAACGACACGGTTAGAGTTTAGCGTTTAGGCAAAAATTAGGCCGCCAGTAACTTGAGCATAACAAGCTGTTCTTGACAGGGTAGGTATCACAGCTAGCCATAGCTAGGGCCAGGAGGGCACCGTTGGGGGCTGCTCAATTGTCTCTCCAGGTCAGCGGGGGGAAGCCGTAATTTCATGAAATATTAATTTCTATTAAGGTTTGGTTCCTGTCTAAGGCCCCAGCGTTGCCCTGCCGAGGGCTTGCTAGTATCCCCCCCCGACCCTATTTAGCGGTCCGCTGGGGTGCCCTAGCCCTTACTCATTCATATTTTTGTAGGTGGCCACTGCCGAAGGCGAAATTCGATTTAGATACCGGAAGATCCAGTACTTAAAAATGGTGTCGAGAATGACTGGGAAAGTGGCAATAAACAGAAAGATGAAGTCGCGATTGGCTGGAAAACCCAGGTGTCGCGACAGTCCCTCTAGCAAAATTTCCCAGCCGTGGGGCGAGTGAAACCCGACAAAAATATCGGTAAATAGAATAATAATAAACGCCTTGGCGCTGTCGCTGAGGCCGTAGACAATCTCATCCATAAAGGACTTTAAGGTGGCCACATCCTGCTTGCGGTAGACCAGCAGCAGCACAAAGGCCACCACCGCAAAGATATCGGCAAACACGTTTTTGACGGCGTTGGCGCTGCGATCGCGGTAGTCCTCCTCAATTTCGGTGGCCTTGGTGCGCACCCGCTGTTCGATATTTAACTCTGAAAGGGGAGGCGCTTTGCCAATCAGCACCTCAAACCGCAGCCGTTCTTCAAACTGCTGGAGTTCGTGCAGGGCTTCTTCCTCCATCTCGATGTTGAGAAACACGTCGGCGGGCTCGGCTCCGGCCCGCACCCGATCGACCACCGGCCCCACCAAAAAGGCTTTAGTAAACTGCTGGGTGAGCAGTGGCACAATCACCAGCAGCAGCACAAACCGAATGGCGGCGGTGGTTTTGGTCTTTGAGGTGCGAAACTCCTGCACCACCTCCTGCTCGGCGTTGGGATCAAGGTCTTGGCGAATGCGATCTACCGTACGCAGGATCGACCGGGGCAGCACGTTGACTCGATCTGACAGGCCAGCGGCTCCCTTAGAATCGGCGGGGGGCACCTGGGCAATGGTGCCATTTTGGCCGCCTCGGGCCTGGTCGGCGCGCGATCGCAGCACCTGGGCCGAGGGCGCAGGTGCCCCGTTGGCCAGGGTAATCACCCGTTCGGGGTTGGTCTCTAGGCTGGCATAGCGGGCTAGCACGGCGTCAATCAGCTGGAGCTTGCGAAAAAACATCGCCTGCTGATCAATCACATTCACCGCCAGCTCATCGGCCTCGGCGGCGGGCAGCTGGATCTCCATTACCCTGGGATCGCTGACCCGCGCCACCGAACGGCTGGCTCGAAACAGGGCCATTCGCACCTTGATCAAATTGAGATATTTGCTCAACTCGCTCTGAAAGTAGGCCATGGCGCTGTCGCCATAGCTGCCGTAGGGGGCCGAAATTGGGTTGCCGCCAAAGTATTCGCGCTCGATCGCCTCGATCATCTGGGCGGCTTCGTAGGCCTGGTTGAGCGATCGCTCTGGGGCGCGGGATATCCACCGCTGGGCACTGCGAAAAAAGCCTGGGGTCTGCATTTGGGGTGTTGGCGCTTAGGTGTCACGATCCTACTACAGTCGGCTGTGGGGGGGGAGTGAGTGGATGGGTGAGTAGGGTGGGTAGGGGCAGACCGATGTGTCTGCCCTGGCTAGGGTGATGGCTAGGGTTTTAGGTGCTGGGTGTCAGGTGTCAGATTTTAGCTACTCCGTGAAAGCCTCGCACCCTGCCGAAGGCGAGTGTCGGGATGAAAGGAATAATTGGCTGACTGATGCCCTAGGGTACTGGTCGCATTGCGGGGTGGTTGTTAAACAGCCAAATCAGAAAAGTCGCGATCCATGGCGGTCCAGGGGATTTGGATACCGCTGCGGCGGATGCCTCCGGTTTGGATATCAAAGCCAACGATTTCGCCGTCTAGCTCGGGTACGATGCGGCAGGCGTAAAGACCCTGGGTTTCTGGCAGCAGCACCTTGGCCGGGGGTGGGAGGGGCCGAGCGGCATCTCCCGCCCCCAGCGGAGGCAGGGTAACAGCCTGGAAACCGCCGCCCCCTGTGCCCCGGTCGTTAGCGGACGCAAAATCGTATTTTGCCCAGCAGGAGAACACCAGTTCGTAGTCACCCGCCGCCTGGTATAGCTGCGGCACCTCCATCTCGGCGTAGCAGCCGGGGGCGACCAGGGGTGTGAGATAGTCCCAGGCGCGTTTTCCTTGAACGACTTGGGCAAAGTGGTGATCGGCCACCCGTAAGAGGGCGATCGCACCGCTTTTGCCCAGGGGGCTATCGACTGTCTTGGCTGCTACCAGCATAAAAATTTGGCCCCGGTCTCGCTGGCGAAACAAGAATGGGTCGCGCCAGGCGTGCATGGTGAGGTCGTCGGTCAGGCCCCTAGATTGATATACTGAACCGGGCTTGATCTGGGTGTCAAAAAAATGCCACTGATGAGTAAACAAATTGCTGGTGTAGGCCACCCCAATGGCCTGGGTGAGGCCGTCGTCTTGGTTGCGATCGCGCGACGTGTAGAACATGAGCCAGCCGTTGGCAACAGAGATAATATCACCGCTCCAAATGCAGGTGTTGGCCCAGTGGTGAGCGGGTGGTTTGAGCACGTCATAGCTGGTGTTATCGCCCCAGTCGATGGTGCCAAAGTCAGCGGTGGTGGCATGGCCGACACAGGCCGCGTAGTGGTGTTGCCCAGCGGCGACTAGAGCGCGATCGGCGTTTAAATAAAATAGGTGAAACAGCCCAGTCGGGCGGTCAAAATAGTACCAAAAATCCCACACATGGCGGCTGGGATGCTGAATTGAAGCAACCATTGCAAGACGGTAGTAGGGGAATGTCACCGGGTAGCGTAGCGCAAGGTTGAAAACTGTGGGCGATCGCACCCTGCACCCAGCCCGAGCTCACCTCGGTTTCTTCGCACCCCAAAGCCAAACGGGCGGCTTATGTAGGGGCAAACGGTGTTTGCCCAGCCCCACGGGGCTAGCCAAGGCGGATTTAATCTTAGGTGCGATCGCACCACCCGGCCCGAATTTGCCCTGGGGTCAGGCCCTGGTGCCGCAGCGATCGCAGACTTTTGGCCCCGTCGCGCTTAGCCAACCGCCGACCCGCCTGATCTCGCACCAGGGGGCAGTGGTAAAACGCCGGTATGGGCCAGCTCAAAGTACGATAGAGCAAAATCTGCTTGGCGGTAGACAGCAGCAAGTCTTCGCCCCGCACCACCTCTGAGATCGCCATGGCGTGGTCGTCGGCCACCACCGCCAGCTCGTAGCTGGGGAAGCCGTCGCGCCGCCAGACAATAAAATCGCCAAAGTCTTGACCGGCGATAAAGGCCTGCGGCCCCAGGTTTTGATCGATAAACCCAATGGTTTCGCCGTCAGGGACTCGAAAGCGCCAGTTCACCGCGCCGGGGTCATTCACCGACTCCCAGGTAGCAGGGCGCAGATGTACTGGAAAGATGATTTCGCGATCGCCCTCGTGGGGGGCACTCAAAGCCTGGGCCACATCTTTGCGAGAGTGGGGGCTGGGGTAAATCAGGCCGGTGGCGTTGAGCTGCCGCCAAATTTCTCGGTACAGGGGCTGGCGCTCGCTCTGGGTGTAGGGCCCCCAGTCGCCGCCCACATCTGGCCCCTCCTGCCAGCAAAAGCCAAACCAGGCGAGGTCGTCTAGCAGGTCAGTGCTGTACTGGGGGCGGCAGCGATCGCGGTCGAGATCTTCAATCCGTAAGATTAGATCGCCGCTAAACTGCTGCGATCGCTGCTGAGCCACCCAAAAGGTTTTGGCATGGCCCAGGTGCAAATGCCCGGTCGGCGTCGGGGCCAACCGCCCCCGATAGGGTTTCGCCAAAGTTGTTGTAGAACCGGCAGCCATAGATTCGGATCACTCAGCATAGATCGCCCCAGGACGAGCCTACTCAAACTTTTCGCCGCTGAGAATAAAAATTGGGTCTACCGCCGCAAACACCTGGTGGTTGCCCCTAGTCTCCAGACGATTGACCGCAGGCTGGGCTGCCTCAATGTGGCGCACCCGCAGCTGGGCAAAGGTCTCAGACACCACGTACAGAGTCTCCAGGTTGCCAGCGGTGACGACCACCCGCCCCAGCGACGGCAGATAGTCCCAGGCGGTCAGCAAAATGTCTTTGAGGTTGCGCCCGCCTTCCACAAAAATGCAGTCGGGGTGGTGGGGCAGCTCGCCCAGGCAGTCGGGGGCGCTGCCCTGGATCACTTGCACATTGGTCAGATCAAAGCGATCGCAGTTGCGCCGCACCAGATCCGCCACATCTTCGTCGCGCTCCACCGCCACCACCTTGCCATCGGGGATCATCAGCGCCGCCTCAATCGCCAGGGTGCCAGTGCCCGCCCCAATGTCCCACAGCACATCCTGGGGCCGCAGCCGCAGATAACCCAGCAGCAGCAGCCGCACCTCGCGACTGCTGAGGGGGATACCCGGCAGCTGCTCAAACAGGTGGTCAGGAATACCGGGGGTGGCGTAGGGCCAGAGTTTCGCCATAGAATTGCCGAGAATAGCGCTGGCTCTATTATGGCGGAGGGTATGAAACGCATCTATCACCACGAATTTGTGGTGCCACCTGAGGTGGTCGACGGCAACGGCCACGTCAACAACGTCGCCTACGTGCAGTGGATGCAGGATGTCGCCATTGCCCACGCCACCCACGTCGGCTGTACCGCCGCCACCCAGACCCTGGGGGCCACCTGGGTGGCCAGGTCGCACCAGATCACCTACCTGCGCCCCGCCTTTGGTGGCGATCGCCTGCGCCTTAGCACCTGGGTTACCACCCTGCGCAAAGCCCGCAGCACCCGCCAATACAAATTTTTGCGCCTCTGCGACGACACCGTACTGTCTACCGGCGCGACCGACTGGGTGTTTGTCGATGCCATCACCCATCGCCCCCGCAGCATTCCCGCCGCCGTCTCCGGCTGCTTTGAGCTAGTTTCTGTCGCCCCAGACCCGTGATCTGGCGTGGTTCTAACCCCAGATCGGCCTGCCCTGGGGCTCAACTAGGCAAAACGCCCCTGGGTTGACCCAGGGGCGTTTGATACCAAATCCCGGTCGCCTACCCCCACTTCAGGCCAGCGAACCGTAGTTCGCCCCTACGGGTTGGCTGATTGGGAACTGGGGGTATAGACTTCGGATGCGGTATTAGGTGGCCACAGCCTCAAGCAATAGCCAGAACAGCCGCTAGAGCAGCTTGAGATCAGGATATTGGGCAATCAGCTCATCGGCGCTCAAGGTATCGCCCGACTGCTGCGGCGTCCACAGCACCTCTACCGCCAGCAAGTTTTCGCTCGAAACTGCACCAACCTGGCTGAGGGCCTGGCGCAGGTCGGCAGTCGAGTTGATGTCGGGCAGATCGAGCTTGCCCTGGGTCGCCACCACCACCGTCGCCAAGATATACTCGCCGGGGTCGCCGACAGCGTCGCCGGGCAAAGCCGCTTTGGGAGCCGCCTGGGTGATCTGGTTGTTGACGTTAGAGATCGTCTCTTCACTAAAGCGGCTGCGGGCAGACAGGGTATAGCGATTGAACTCTTGCTCAGCGCTGAGCAGACGAGTTTGCTTATCTTCACTGGTGGCGTAGGCCCAGTAGTCGGGGTGGCGCAGCAGCGACAGAGTAGTTTCTTGCAGTAGCTTGGCCAGTCCCTGAGCTGTGCCGGTGTCGGCGGTGGTGGCCAGGCGATTGAGATCTTCCTGTAGCTCACGGGCCTCGGCCAGCAGCCCCACCTGGAGTTTGGCCACCGCCACAGGAGGGTTGCTGCCGCCCATGGGGGTGGCGTAGCCCTCATCTGAGGTGGCCCCCCGCAGACCGCGCACCACCACATTGGCGATCGCAATAAAAATCAGCAGGGTAAACAACCCGCCAAAACCACCCCCAATGCCAATGAAGGGGAACAAAAACGGAAACCCAAAGCCACCGCCCGGATAGTAGCCGCCGCCCCCGCCTGGTGCGTAGGTGCGGGGGGTGGGGCTCATGCGCGGAGCCGGAGCCCGAAAGCTACCGCCCCCTATGCGGCCACCGGCAGCGGCCCAGGCCCCATCGGCGGTGCCGAAGACCAAAACCACGGCCAAGACTAACGCCATCAGAGGCTTGAGAAAGGGCTTGAAGCGTTGAAACAGTTGTTTAACCATCGGGTAAAAACGGAGTGCTAACGTTGATTGCTGTATCTTTAATTTAACGCGAAGTGCTTGGGGTACTTGGGCTAACGGCAGCAAATTGATGGCGGAAACCCGTACCCAGGCCCCTAGCCGCCGCCGACAATGGTGACAATTTCAAGCCGATCGTTGGGTTGCAGGCAGGTAGTTTCCCACAGCTGCCGATGGAGAATTTCGCCGTTGTACTCCACCGCCACCAGGCGCAGGTTTAGACCTAACGATTCTAGAAAAGCAGGCAGCAGGGTGCCAGAGACGCAGGGCTGAGATTCGCCGTTGACTGAGAGATAAAACGTGTCGTGAGTCCGATCTTCCATGGGCGCAAGCGGCGAGGAGAGCAAGGGCAGAGTGAGGGGTGAAGGGCACCTCAAGGAGGTTAACCAACCGGGGCTGGCAGGGTGTGAAACGTTCGCTGGTGATTGGTCTGAGCCGCAAAGTATTGGGCGATCAACGTCGGGTTGTCGGCGTCGATAATGGCTCGCACCACGGCTACCCGCTCGGCCCCAGCCTGGATCACGGCGGTGAGGTTTTCGGTGTTGATGCCGCCAATTGCATACCAGGGTATGGTGGCGTGCTCAGCCGCGTAGCGCACATAGTCGAGGCCAGCGGCGGCCTTGTCGGGTTTGGTAGGAGTAGCATAGACCGGGCCAACGCCAATATAGTCGGCTCCCTCGGCAATCGCCCGCTGCATCTCGTCGGGGTTGGTGGTCGAGCGGCCAATGATCCGCTGGCTGCCCAGCAGCTGACGAGCCGTGGCAATGGGTAAGTCGGTCTGGCCCAGGTGCACCCCGTCGGCCTCTACCGCCAGGGCCAGGTCAACTCGATCATTAATCAAAAACAGTGCTCCGTAGCGATGGCATAAATCCTTGAGCTGCTGGGCCAACTCTAGCCGCAGGCTGTCGTCGGTGTGTTTGTCGCGGTACTGCACCAGGGCAATGCCGCCCTGCAACGCTGCCTCGACAGTGGGCACCAGGCGATCGCAGGGCGAGGTCACCAGGTAGGTCAAAGCCTGGGCCAGCCGCTGCTGTCGATGCCCACCCAAAATCGCGCTCTCAAGGGCATAGACCTGATAGCGCATGGCTTTGCTGCCCGCCGCCAGAGCACTGCTATAGAGCTTGCCATACTCTTCTAAGGCCCGCAGGGCCTCCTGCACGCGGCAAAAATTGGCCTGGAGCACCGCCGTGACGCTGGTGCGCTCGGCCTCCTGGGGGTGGGTGAGACTCGTGCCGGGGTCGCCGGGGGTATCGCGGCAGAGGCGTAGCTCCGGGGCATGCCACTGGGCCAGGGTTTGGCGCAGGTGCTTGAGCTGTTCGGTTTGACCAGAATTATTCAGCCCAAATCGGCACCATTCTTCAATGATGCGCAGCCCCTCCCGCGCCCGGTCGAGGTTGGCGTCAAGAATGCGGTAAACAGCGGCATCGGCACTGGGGGGCAGCATTGGCAGACTGGGCAACTCCGACATAGAAACAGCGGCCAAAAGAACTCCCACATCCTACCAGGCCAGCGGCTGCCCTTGGCACCTATCGCTGCGGGTGCAAAATCTGCTGCATATCTCGCACCGCCGGGTCAAACCGCCACACACCAACCGCCTTCCAGGCAACAAACCCAAAGGCTAATAGCGCCACCAGCGCCACCAGCGACGAAAACAACCGAGTTACCGAAGCACTAGAGTATAGGCGCATAAACTACAGGCGCATAAACTACTTTTGTGAGGGGGCCACGCGCTTTTTAAGCGAGTCAAAACGGCGACGGGCGGTGGTGTTTTTGGGCTCTAGGGCCAAGGCTGCCTCGTAATTTTCTAGGGCCTGGGGCATCAGCTGCTTGCGCTCGTAGCTGTGGCCTAGGTTGTTGAGGGCAGTAACGTACTCGGGCGAAATCTTGAGCGCTTCTTTATAATTTCGAATCGCCAGATCGTACTGGTCTTGGGCAAAGTAGGCATAGCCCAGGGCATTGTAGACCACGGCGGCGTTTTCGGTCTCGTCATCATCCAGCTGCCGAATGGCCTGCTGAAGGTAAAGGGCCGCCTGGGTGTAGAGCTTTTTGTCGAGCAGCAGGCTACCCAGTTCGTAATATTCCTGAGCGGTACCCTTTTCTTTGGTCAGCCGTGATTGTAGCCGCCCCAACGTGCCCTCAATGCGTCGAGTCTTGATCACCTGGCGCACCACAAAGAAGGCGGCTACGCTCAGCAACGACAGCAGAATACCGAGGTATACGAGGAGCAGGTTGCTGTTTTCCATCCGATCTTTATCCGCACGTGAGGTCTACTTTATCTTGCCATGGCTAGGGCAACCCCCAGAAGGTTGCTCGCTCCTCTAGCCAGCCGCTGTGGTGCCAGTGGGTCACCGTTTGGGTCACCAGGGCGCGCAGCTCATTATATTGAGTGCCCTTCGGCAGGGCGATTGCCATCGGCTCTGCCGACAGCAAGGTAGGCATTATATAGTAGCCGTTATAGTTTTGCTGCCAGCCCGTCAGCACTGTGACGTCGCCAGCAAAGCCATCAATTTGCCCGGTGCTGAGGCGACTGAGGGCCTCTTGGTAGCTGGTTAGCGGGGTCAGCACTGCCTGGGGCAGCAGGTGGCGCACCACCGCTACGGTACTGGCCCCTTGCAGCACCCCTAGCCGCCGCCGCCGCAGATCGGCCAGGCTCTGAAGGCGAGCGTCGCGCACCAGCACTCCGGCCCCGTCGAGGTAGTAGGGCGGGCTAAAGCTGACCAGGCGCTGGCGATTGGCGGTCAAGGTCAATCCGGCAACCGCCAGGTCAACCCGGTCGTCTAACACCGCAGGCAGGCGGTCGCGGTTGGGCACTACCTCAAACACCACCGCCTCGGAGTCGGCAAAAATCTCTGCCGCTAGCCCTCGGGCAATGTCGATTTCTAGTCCGACCAGGGTGCCGTCGCGGCAGCGAAAGCTGAGCGGTTGCCAGCCCTCGCGCACGGCTACCACCAGATGGCCGCGATCGCGAATCGTCTCCAGATCAGCAGCAAAAACTGGGAGCGCAGCTAGCTGCACCCCCAGAGCCAAACCAAACCCAAGCCAGTTCCATGCCATAGTGCCGCCGTGTCTGCGTTGCGACCGGCTCTTGGGGCAACCGCTAGGCTCGGTTGGCGACTTCGACCACCTTGGCAAATCCAGTCGGGTCGAGCACAGCCATTTGGGCCAGCATTTTGCGGTTGAGGTCAATATCGGCCTTTTTGAGCTGACTAATGAGCTTGCTATAGCTCAAACCGTGCGCGCGAGCCGCCGCATTGATGCGGGTAATCCACAGGCGACGAAAATCGCGCTTCCGGTTGCGACGGTCACGGTAGGCGTATCGCAGCGCCTTCATGACCTGCTGGTTGGCCGTCCGAAACAGCTTAGAGTGTGAGCCCCTAAACCCTTTAGCCAGCTTGAGAACTTTGTTGCGGCGCTTGCGTGCTACGTTGCCGCGCTTAACACGTGCCATGACTGTTTAACCCTTGGGATGATTGAAATCTTGAACTAGACACAGACTGAGGTCTTCCTTACGGGAGAGCACCCTAGAGGTAGGGCAGCATCAGCTCTACATTGGGAGCATCTTCCTCGGCCACCAAGGCAATCTTAGACAGCCGAGAGCGACGACCAGCATTTTTATGCTGCAAGAGGTGATTTTTAAACGCCTTGCGACGCATGATTTTGCCGCTGCCACTGCGACGAAAGCGCTTGGCGGCAGCTTTGCGAGACTTAAGCTTGGGCATGGTTATCACATTTTCGACACAGTCTTTAATCATATCACGGCTACTCCCCGATCTATGAAAATTAAATTGCTCGCTCTGGAGCCAGTTACCCATAGGAACCAACAAAACCCAGGCATTAAACCAACCGACGACAGGTGAGGGGGTATGCGGTTATGGGGTTTCAGGTCTAGGGCTAACGGCCCGTTTTGACCCTGAAACCCCATAACCCTAGACGACTGACGCCTGCCATACTCAGCTCAGATCGTTCTTGGATATCGAACCCAGAAAAAAGGAACTTTAGAAAAAAATCGGTAAAGGGTTGTCAAGACTGCGCAGTTATAGCTACTATAAGTTTCGCACGTAATCCTCAGTAGCTCAGTGGTAGAGCGGTCGGCTGTTAACCGATTGGTCGTAGGTTCGAATCCTACCTGGGGAGTTTTAAGCCGATTAGCTCTAGCCCATACCCTGGGTTGCTAGCCTCTGGCTTTACCCGGAGGGCACCCAGGCGGCTTGCCCTGGCGCTCAGCGCCAGGGCAAGCCGTGTAGAAGCGTCTAAAATCGTCAAAGCCCAAAGAAAAACTTAAGCTCAGTCAGCCGTGGCTCGTTCTCCTCAGGAAAGTCAGGGGTTTTATTTACAACTCGTCTAGGAATTGTATTATTCCGACACGGCTCTTTACATTAGAATGCTAGGCTAATCAGAAGTCTGCGTTTTGCCAGACTGGCGTTTTTTCAGGTCGTCCAGATTAGTTGGTAATGCCTCGTATTCTTGTCATTGATGATGATCCAGCGATCGCGGAGCTTGTTTCCATCAACTTAGAGATGGCGGGATATGAAGTGAACCAGGCCGGAGATGGCATTAAAGGCCAGGCTCTAGCGGTACAGCTGATGCCCGATCTGATCATGCTCGACCTGATGCTGCCCAAGGTGGACGGCCTAACCGTATGCCAGCGTCTACGCCGCGATCGCCGCACCGCCGATATTCCCGTCTTGATGCTGACGGCGCTGTCGCAGACCCAAGACAAGGTCGACGGCTTTAATGCCGGGGCTGACGACTACCTGACCAAGCCCTTTGAGCTAGATGAAATGCTGGCCCGTGTGCGGGCTCTGCTGCGCCGCACCGATCGCATTCCCCAGGCGGCTAAGCACAGCGAGATTCTCAACTATGGCCCCCTCACCCTGATCCCAGAGCGCTACGAGGCGATTTGGTTTGACGGCACCGTCAAGCTCACTCACCTGGAGTTTGAACTGCTGCACTGCCTGCTTCAGCGCCACGGCCAAACCGTCTCTCCCAGCCAAATCCTGCAAGAAGTCTGGGGCTACGAACCCAATGACGACATCGAAACCATTCGCGTGCACGTGCGGCACCTGCGCACTAAGCTCGAACCCGATCCCCGGCATCCTAAATTTATTAAAACCGTTTACGGCGCAGGCTACTGCCTGGAGCTGCCAGCGGTTGTAGTTGAGTCTTAGCTGTCTTTCTTAGTTGGTGCATTGCTGCGCGAATGTACCAACTAAGAAAGACAGTTCCGGGACTTTAGGGTAATTTAGACGCAAGTCCCCTAGGGCAACGTCAAATTTAGAAATTAGGATTCGCGTAGGTTGGGTGCAACGAAGTGAAAACCAACAGCAGCAAGCCTTGGTTGGGTGCTGCTGGTGCTCCACCCAACCTACAGATCAAAGCTTGACCAAGCCCTTGCCACAACTGAGCCATGGTTTCGATGCGATACTGGCGACTGGTTAGACAAACAGCGGCGATCGCTGGAGCCAGCCTTTTCACCTTAGTCGCTGTTGGGGGGAGCTTGTCCTCCATCTCAGCTATTCAATACTCTGATGGCACCGTGGGGTTCTCTTACCCGCCGCGCCTGATCGAAAGCTATGCCACCCGCAACCTAGTCAGCGATAGCAACGCCATCTACTACCTGAGCTTCGATTTTCCCGCCGCCGCCGCTGAACCCCTTGACCGGGTCGAAATCCACCTTGAGCAGGGCCACGATATCACCTTTCGCTACCGCCTAGACGCCATCGCCGCCTTTGCCGAAACCCCAGAGGGACGGGTGCCATTACCCCTAGGCGACATCACCGAAGACCGTGGTAGCCGCACTTTAACCATTGTCTTTGACCCACCGGCCCTGCCGGATCAGCCCATTACCCTGGCCCTACGCCCCGTGCGCAATCCTCGGTTTGGCGGCGTATATCTGTTTGGGGTCAAGGCCTACCCGGTGGGCGAGGTGACCCAGCCGACCTGCTTGGGCTATGCTCGGCTATCTTTTTATGAGCGCGATGGTAGCCGTAATCGCTGGCCTAGGCATTAGGAGCAAAACTGCATCTAACCCCCACTGAGTTGATTTGCCAATGCCCGCCCCAGCCCGCTTCTTTGTTGCCCTCCTGCCGCCCCAGTCGGTGCAGGCTGAGATTACGGCTATCAAGCAAGACATTTGGCAGCGGTTTGGCAGCCGGGCGGCCTTGAGTGCGCCACCCCACATCACCCTTCAGCCACCTTTTCAATGGCCCCTGGAGCAGGTCAGCGACCTTGAGCAGTCGTTGGCTGCCTTGGCCCAGCGACAGATCCCACTCCCCATTGCGCTAGACGGCTATAGCGCCTTTGCCCCTCGGGTAATCTACATTGATGTAGTCCAGACGCCGGGGTTGATGGCGCTCCAGCCCCAGCTAATGGCCCACTTAGAAACGCACTGCGGCATTTGTGATCCGATCGCTCAAACCCGAGCCTTTGTCCCTCACGTCACCGTAGGGTTTCGCGACCTCACCCCCGAGGCCTTTCACCGAGCCTGGGCCGAGTTGGCGCAACGTCCCTTTGCCGCTGAGTTTATTGCGCCCAAGCTGACCCTGCTCCACTACAGTGCCCCCCAGGGCCAGCCCGAGGATGAACGCCACAGGGGTCAAAAATGGCAGATTTTCGCCGAGTTTTCGCTCAACGCCTCAATCCTTTAAGTTAAGGGGCCTGCGGAATTGTATCAATTGTTATACAGAACTGAAAATCCCTTGACATCACCCAAAACAGTAGCTTACGATACAGAAGTAATCAGAAATTCGTTCATCTCGCTTTTCTCACAGTTTTCTCACAGTTAACTAAAGCGAGACGGAAGTAGGGGTTAATAGCCCCCGAAGGAACGCGCCCCAATGTTCTGATCAAACCCTTGATCTTTTGGAGGCGACCCCATGAAACTTACCTATCGCGGCGTAAGCTACGACTATACCCCCCCCACCGTCGAAACCAGCGTAACCGATGACGCTGGCAAGTTTCGCGGTGTAGATATCCGGTTCCGCACGGTCAAAAAAGCCCCGGTTCAGCAGCCCACCCTAGACTTGGTCTATCGCGGTGTGGCTTACCAGAGCGGCACCCCGGCAGCGGCGACAGTTGTGACTCCGGCGGTTGAGGCTCCGGCAGTTGCGTTGTCCCCCGCAGCTTCCACGGCTGCCACCTTCAGCACCGAAGACCGGGCTCGTATGAGCATGATGGGCCGCCATCGCGCTGTCAAGCAGCGTCAGCAGTCAATGCTGTCTCGGCTGGCCACTGAAGCCGGTCTGCCAGAAGATGCCGCTAAGTACTGGAACCACATCCAGGGCAAAGTGCATCCCGGCTTTTGGGCTACCTACAGCCGAGGCGGTGCTTCGGCTAGCTAAGCAACCTACAGGTTGATTTAATCGCCCCCGCCAGCGCTGCTGGTGGGGGCGATTTTGTTGGGGTGAGATGGGCATCTTTAACCCGGCTGGGCATCTAGGTCGGGTGCATGGAGGCAGGCGCTGGGTGCGCGATCGCACTCAGGTGATCTATGACTTAGGCGACTTCTGAAAAATAGTTTTTCCAGGGTGGGCCGTGCCCACCCTACGACAGCCATAGTTGCTGGATTACAGCTGGTATCTTCTTTTCTGGAAATCTCCTTAGGCCGTGGGAGAAGATCGCACCGTAGGCTGGCGTCACTGTCTGGAGTCCATCCTGGGGTACATCAGAAACAGTAAAGCGTGTCGCGGGTATTGCGTCCAGTCACCGGGTTAGTGCCCGTAGCCACTTCACAGAGCAGCTGATTGGCTTTAGGGTCGAGCAGCACATCGGTAAAGTCTGCCCCCACAATCGTGGCCTCGCGAAAGTCAGTGCCAATGGCGTAGGCACCTTCGAGAATGGCATTGGTCAAATTGGCCTGAAAAAACCGCGCTCCATCGAGGGTAGCCCCGGTCATGTCGGCCCCCTCCATATTGGCGCGGGCCAGGGTGGTGTCAAACAGGCGCACCCCGCGCAGATTGGCATAGCTCATATCGGCATCGGCCATGTCGGCACTGGTGTAGTTGTTGCCGCGCAGATCTTGGTGAGACCAGTCAGTACTTCTTAGGCTTTGGCGATCGTAGCTAGTGGCCTGGGCCGGGCTACCCCAACCCAGACCCAGGGTTAGCACCATCAGCGCGGCTACCAACATTCGACACAGACTGGAACGACTCACCATGGCTCCTAATTTAGATTCAAAGGCTACATCTCTGAGTCTACAGGTTGACCTGGGCCAAACCAATCCCCCAGGCTGCGGAGAGCGGCGGCGATCGGCTCCAATTGAGACCCTGCCGTTGCGCCGAAGGCAGTTTCAGTGTTGAATCGTTCTGTTAGCGTCCTTTAATCTAGGGCATTCTCTGCCGGTTTTCGGCCCCTGCCATGAGCGTTGTTGTCTACAACACCCTGACCCGCAAAAAAGAACCCTTCGAAACCCTAGAGCCGGGCCGGGTCAAGATCTACTGCTGTGGCGTCACGGTGTACGACTACTCGCATTTGGGCCACGCCCGCTGCTATGTGGCCTGGGATACGGTGCGGCGCTACCTGCTGTGGCGGGGCTACGAGGTGCGCTACGTGCAAAACTTCACCGACATTGACGACAAGATTCTCAACCGGGCTAAAACCGAAAATTCCACCATGCAGACAGTGGCGGAGCGCTACACCCAGGCCTATCTGGAGGATATTGCCCGCCTGAACGTGATGGAGGCTGACAAGTATACCTACGCCACCCAGACCCTCGACGGCATTCAGCGGCTGATTGGCGAGCTAGAGCAAAAGGGCTATGCCTACCCCGCCAACGGCGACGTCTATTACTCGGTACGCAAGTTTGAGGGCTACGGCAAACTCTCGGGCCGCAAGCTTGACGACATGCAGGCCGGGGCCAGCGGTCGAGTGGCTGACGATGCCATCAAGCAAGACCCCTTCGACTTTGCCCTGTGGAAAGGCGCGAAGGCGGGCGAGCCTTTCTGGGAATCGCCCTGGGGGCCAGGGCGACCGGGCTGGCACATCGAGTGCTCGGCAATGATCCGCGAAGTCTTTGAAACGCCCCAAGGGAACGAACGCCCGGTCGCCACCATTGACCTCCACCTGGGCGGCAGTGACCTGGTCTTTCCCCACCACGAGAATGAGATCGCCCAGTCGGAGGCGGTCACCGGCCACCCCCTCGCCCGCTACTGGATGCACAACGGCATGGTCAACGTGGGCGGCGAGAAGATGTCAAAATCCCTCGGCAACTTCACCACCATTCGCGATCTGCTGGATGCGCCCCATGGCCCCGACCCGATGGCGGTGCGGCTATTTTTACTTCAGGGCAGCTACCGCAAGCCGGTGGATTTTACCGACGAATCCATTGCCGCCGCCCAAACCAGCTGGGGCACCCTGCGCGACGGGCTGCTGTTTGGCCACCAGTACGGCACCAAGCTGGGCTGGGCCGATGCTTCAGATTCAGCTTTCGGCGACCCCGCTGCCATGCGAATTGACCGCGACAGCGAACCCGTCCAGGCGTTTCAGACGGCAATGGATGACGATTTCAACACCGCTGGCGGGCTGGCGGTGCTGTTTGAGCTGGCCAAGGATCTGCGCCGGGTGGGCAATGTGATTACCCACCAGGGCGAGGCCGACGCCGACAGCGAAACCCTGCGCCAGCAGTGGCAAACCCTAGTGTGCCTGGCCCAGGTGCTGGGGCTAGAGGCCAGCCCCGAGCCCCAGCCATCGGCTGAAGGCGGCCTGTCGGATGGGGAAATTGAGAATCTGCTAACCCAGCGGCGCGAGGCCAGGGCGGCGAAGAACTTTGCCGAGGGCGATCGCATTCGCGATCTGCTCCAGGCCGCAGGCATCACCCTGATCGACAAGCCCGGCGGCGTTACCGAGTGGCACCGCTAGTTCTTCCTGTGGTTTGAGAACCATAAAACACCGGGGCAAAATGCCAAAATAGTAACTATGCCCCGCAAGATTTGAGGACTGATGCTGCCCACCATTACTCCAGATACACTTGATTTGCCTGCGGGGACGCGGGTAGAGTTTCCGGCGACCTATGCCGAGTATGAGGCGCTGCTGGATCGATTGGGCGATCGCGCTGCCCTACGCCTGCGGTTTCGGGACAACCACATCTTGCTTATGGCCCCCCTCCCTGAACACGTTAACCAGGCCGATAGCCTGTCTGATTTGGTAAAAGTGCTGCTGCGCAAGACGGGGCAAGACTGGCAAGGATATGGAGTCATGACCCTGCGCAAACCCGGTGTGTCTGGGGTAGAACCCGACGCCTCTTTCTACATTCAAAATCGGCAGGCGGTGCTGGGTAATCCCCGATTAGACCTAGACATCGATCCACCGCCCGATTTGGCAGTCGAAACCGACCTCACCTCTATCACTCGGATCGAAGACTATTTGCCCTTCGCTGTGCCCGAGGTGTGGATTTATAAAGCGGGTCGCTTGGCGATTTATCGTTATGTTTTAGGACGTTACGTAGAACAGAACGAGAGCCAGATTTTCCCGGACATTCCTGTAACAGACCTGTTGCCAGTCTACGTCAAGCGGGCTTGGCAGGTGGGTTCGAGTCTTGCCTTGCGAGAGTTTGAGCAAGTTTTGCCATAGAACCAGACCCCAGGCTTCTCCTTTGAGAACGACCAAGCTCATTAACTATTCCCAAAAGAACCCTGGGGTCTACGGCTAAGGTAACCACTGTCGTCCGAGGGCAATGAAGGTCTCCCGATGCTGGCGAAACAGGGTGTAGCCGTAGACGGCAACAATGGCAAATAGGCAGAGGTGAGTTAGGGTGCTGTAGGTGCCGATGACGTCGCCCGGCGTCCAACCATGGCCATTGATCAAAATATTCATATCGCCATCTTCGGCCTCGCCCCACATGCTGCCAAAGGGAATCGAGGCCCTACCTTGGGACACCTGCTGCCACAGCCACACCTGGCCCCAGAAGCAAAACGCCGCCCCCACGACCACCGGAAACCGGTAAAAATCCCAGCGAAAATAGTGGGGCAACGGGCAGTAGAAACCCACTATCAGTAGCGCCGTCAGGTAGATTTCGCCGCCAACGCCGCCAAAGGCCATCAGCATGTCAAAGGTGTTGGCGGGCAGCAGCCAGGTCATCGCAAACTGCACCACCGCCAGCGTCGCCGCCAGCACCCTAGGCCAGCGCAGGCCCTCGCGCCGCCCGGCCCAAAACAGCAGCCCCAGCAGCGTCAGCAGGCCCAGGTAGACAAATAGCGATCGCTGGGGGTTATAGCTGGTCCAGCCGATGGGCAGGGGCAGGGCCTGGCGACCCGATAGCCAGGCTACGGTAGCGTGGCCAAACTCGTGGAACCAGATCCGAATGCCTCGCAGTAAGAAACTGGCCAGCGGCATGGCGTTTAGAACCATGCCTAGCAGCAGCAGCCCCGGAAAGATCAAGCCGTTGCTGTAGCGGTTTTGAAACGACAGGATATCGGTGTCGTCGGTGGCGGTGGGCTGGGTGGAGGACAGGCGTGGCGCTGGCCCATTGGAGCCGGTCTCAGACCATCGCGGCCTTTGAACGACCGGGGCCACGGTGAAATCTTCTTCCAGGGATGCATAGACGCCTGTTTCAGCGGACTCAGCCTCGGCGGCGGCTTGATCTAGATGAGTTTTGAGGGTGGTAAAGGCCCACTTGAGCGGCTCTAGGGCGGCGCGATCGCCCCGTCTCAACAGCTCTGCCCGCCGTTTAAAGTACACTGATTCCGCGTGGGCCAGAGGTTCCCCTGGGGCCAGCCCCAGCTCTTGGTAGGCGCGGGCTACCGCCGCCGGGGCCGGGCCAGCCTCTAGCTCAGACAGACTAACTGGGTCGGCGGCCCCAGGCCCAGCCAACTCTGGGGCAGCGGGCAGGGGAGGTGCGCCCGGGTCGGTGGACGCCAGCGACAGCAGGGCGATTTCTTCGCGCCAGGCGGGTTGGGCAAAGCCGGTCTGTTCGCCGTAGAGGTTGAGAATGCCAATGCTGGGCACCTGCAACCGCTCGATGGCGCGGCGGGCGTAGGCCACCGTTGGCCCCTGGGGCGGCACTGTGGTGCTGGTAAACCACAGGTGCAGGCAGAAGCTCTCTCGCTCAGCCCGCACGGCGATGCCCTTGGCCTTGAGCGAACTCGACAGCAGGGCGGCGATCGCCGCTCCGTCGCCATCCTTAGCTCGCTCCAGCACAGAAGGAGTTGTCATCGCGTTTGCATATCCGCTGCCGTCGATATTCCCAGATTACCCAAGCCATCCTGGAGATGCCCGTTTATTTACCGAGGATTTATCTATTTTTGATAGTCTCTGCATGGGGCAAACCACCGTTGGCCCCTACGGTGGAAGACGGGTTGGTGGGGGATTGACTGGGCTAGAAATCTCTTAATTCCTCGATGGTGTCGGTCGGGATGATGCTGATCCGGCGACAATGGGGGGAATGTCTAGGATTGAGGTCGGCATTTTGAGCACAGCGGATGCTGCCGGTGGTCTGGTGATTGCGGGCGAGCGCAGCGGCGTGGGCAAAACCACCGTCACCCTGGCGCTGCTGGCCGCCCTGGCGCAAAAATCTGCCCGGGTGCAGTCGTTTAAGGTGGGGCCAGACTACATCGACCCGATGTTTCACCGCCAGGCCACGGGCCGCCCCTGCTATAACCTCGACCCGATTCTCACCTCAGAAACCTACGTGCAGCAATGCTTTGCCCACCGCTGCCACGCTGCCGAGTTTGCCCTAGTCGAGGGGGTGATGGGCCTATTTGACGGCGCGTCTGGGCGATCGGATGTGGCTAGCACCGCCCACATTGCCCGGCTGCTCAATCTGCCGGTGCTGTTGGTGGTCGATTGTGGGCGGCTGTCGCGGTCGGTGCTGGCGATTGTCCACGGCTACCGCACCCTAGATCCTAGGGTGCAGATCGCTGGGGTGGTGCTCAACCGGGTGGGCAGCGATCGCCACCTCGACCTGCTCCGAGAGGCTCTAGCCAGAATTGATATCCCCATTTTGGGGGTGCTGCGGCGGCAGGATGCGATCGCACTGCCCGACCGCCACCTGGGCCTCGTTCCCACCGCCGAGCTGCCCCAGCTGCCGGAAATCTTAGATCGCCTGGCCCACCTGGGCCACACCTGCTTTGACTGGCCTGCCCTCATCCCCCTGCTGCAAACCGCCCCCCCCCCACGGCGGGCAGACCCCCGTGTCTGCCTCTACCCACCCACTCCTCCACTCCTCCACCCCTCCACCCCTTCCCCCCGCATCGCCGTCGCCCAAGATGCCGCCTTCAGCTTCTACTACCCCGACAACCTCGATCTGCTCACCGCCCTGGGGGCCGACCTGGTGCCCTGGAGCCCGCTGCAAGCCAAACAGCCTCCGGCTGACATCGACGGGTTTTACTTGGGCGGCGGTTTCCCGGAGATGTTTGCCGCCGAGCTAGCCGCCAATCAGCCGCTGCGAGACCAGTTGAGAACGCTCATCAGCCAAGGCCTGCCCACCTACGCCGAGTGCGGCGGGCTAATGTATTTGGCCCAGACCCTAGTCGATCTAGACGGTAAAACCTGGGACATGGTCGGCCTGCTGCCCACCGCCGTGCGCATGACCAAGCGGCTCACCCTGGGCTACCGCCAGGCCACAGCCATACAGACTAGCTCGGTTCTAGCGGTGGGGCAAACGGTCTGGGGGCACGAGTTCCACCGTTCCGAGGTCGATACCCCGCCACCTCAGCCGCTCTGTCAGTTCAAGCGCTACGGGGCAGAGCATCCCCACGGGGTAGAGGGGTGGAGTCTGCACCAGGTTCACGCCTCGTACCTGCACCTGCACTGGGGCGGCTGCCCCCAGGTCGCTGCCTCTCTGGTGGCGGCCTGCCGACGATACCGCACCCGCGACTGCCCATCAAGTTCCACCAGGGCTGCAAAACCTCCAGCACCCCATTAAAATGCCCTCTCCCCGCAGTGGGAAGAGGGCTCGACTCGCCTGTGCCTAGGACGCCAGTGCGCCATCGAGATCGGCTGCGCCAAACAAATTTAGAGATAAGCTTGACCGCGCATGGCAGACGTTTGAATGTGGCGCTGGGCAGTCCATTGGTCGGCCTTGGCGACACCGCCAGCCTTAACGCCGGGCACATAGCCGCTGCCTAGAGCGTCGCTAAAATTGACCAGCTGCTCAGCGGTCCAGGTTTTGTTTGTTTGGGTTCTCATTATGCTTCATCCGTTTGCTTACCTATAAATATTAACAAAACAGTTACGTATGATACCAAATACAGCCCTTATGCCGCACATGAGCAGGTTCGATGCATAACCTATCCACCGACAGAGGGCAGCGGTGAAACGCGATCATGGCGCATCCAAAAAGCCCCCTATGTACATAGGAGGCTGTGCAACATGCCTAGCAGCCCTGAGCGCTGCTAGGCAGCGGCTTAATCGTCAAAGGCAGCAATCGCAGTTTTAGCCGTCTCAATGGCCTGGGTGAGCAGGGTGGAATGCTCGGTATAAGCGGTGACGGCCTCGGCGGGGTCAGCGGTTGCTAGGCCAGCGGTGTCGTCTGACAGTAGTGCGATCGCCTCAGAGACATTCTCAAAAGCGACTTGCAGGTCGTCAAACTTAGTGCCGAGCTGGGTATCAATCGCCTCTTTGAGCTGAGTGGGGGTCATGCCCAGGGTCGACTTAAATTTGGCGGTGTCGGCTACCAGACTGTCGAAGGAGGTCGCTGCCGTTTCGAGGGCGGTCTTGGCAGTGTCAACCTTTGGGGCAAGGGTGGTAGCGCTGATCTCAGTGGGAGCTGCCGCCGCTTTGCTCAGCTGTTTAGTCAGGTCTTTGGTCACCGACTTCAGCGGCTTGAGGGCTTCGCTAAACGTATCCTCTAGGGCATCTGAATAGTCTTCTAAAACTGACTCAACAAAGTCTTGAGCAGCCTCGGTCATTTTGAGATCCATGGTTTCGCTCAGGGTGCCCTTAGGGGCCGCCAGCGCCTGGGAATTGGCCCCAGGCAAGGTCAAAAACGCTAGCGTCGCGATCAAAACCCCAGCCGCTACAGCCCTAAAAACTCGACTGGTGAGTTGATAAAGATAAGTCAACATTGAAACCATTCCTAAATTCTAAAAATCACAAACTCGCGGGCTTTATCCAGCTGCTAAGGCTAAGCTGTTTGCCCATACTGCTTAGGCCAAACGACCTCAAGAGCCATATCACCAGAGCAGAGATTGCCCCCGTAGGCAGCCGTCGGGGCCAGGCAAAAATTCACGGTAAGTCGGCTAAAAGCACTCTAGAAGCACCGCAAAAAGATGGTCTAGTCCACCACCTAAAATAATCCATGTGTACTGTACACAATCACCTGGGGTTTTTCAATCACTCTTCACCAACTTACCGATGCGCTAAAGGTTTTGCCTTCCCCGTCAGCCTCTAGAGGCTGACGGGGAAGGCATGAGATCAAAAGGGCAATCGTTGGCCTCCGCAAAAGCGCAGAGGGGCTAATAGAGGTACCCTCCACCATCGAACCTGCCGGTCAAGGGGCAGCCCAGGGGGTAGTCCATCGCTTTAAGCTGCTCAAATCAAGCTCAGGCTGGGGGTAGGTGCCTTTGCTTGCAGCGATTAATGCTATGGTGATATCCAGATATTTGTGTTGAAATAAGGAGGCTGCTTGTGGTTGAGCCGTTACTCAGTGGCATTGTTCTAGGATTTATTCCTGTTACCCTGGCCGGGCTTTTTGTGGCTGCCTACATGCAGTATCGCCGGGGCAACCAGTTTGACCTGTAGCCCGGTTAGCCCACAGTAAAATCGCCAGGCCAGTTAGCCAAATAGGCACTCCCCACAGCCGCCTCAACTGAGGCGGCTGTTTTGATCGGTACTGGCATTAGCCTGGCGCGCAGCTGCCGCCAGGTTTCGTTGGTAGCACCGCCGCCGCAGGTGTAGATCTGTCTCAGAGGCGAGGCCCCCAGCTGGGCCAGCAGAGCGTAGCCACGCTGCTCAATGCGGGCGATGCCCAGCAGCAGCCCATGTAAGAAGGCCGTATCGTCCTGGGGTCGCGGCGTCAGGCGCGGCGCTAGGTCGGGGTCGTTGATCGGAAATCGCTCCCCCGGCCTTACCAGGGGGTAATAGTCCAAAGCAGAGGGCTCAGTTGGGTCAATCCGCTGGCTCAGGCTGGCTAGGGCCGCTCGGTCAAAAAACGTTTCTAGTACCGCCCCGCCGCTGTTTGAAGCCCCGCCCACCAGCCAGTGAGACCCTAGGCGATGGCTGTAGATACCGTATTCGCCAGCATCTACCCGGTGCTCACTCAGCAGTTTGATCACCAGGGTTGACCCCAGTGAGGTGACGCCATCTCCCGGAGCCCTAGCCCCGCTGGCCAAAAACGCCGCAATGCTGTCGGTGGTGCCCGCCACCACCTGGCACCGGGGCGAAAGGCCAAACCGCTGGGCGACGGCAGCTGTCACCGGCCCCACCGGCTCCCCAGGGGCTACAACCCGAGGCAGCACCCTGCTCCAGGGCTGAGCGAGCATCCAGTCTGGGTAGCGCAGACAGCCCACGTCGTAGCCCAGCTTGAGGCTGTTGTGGTAGTCGCTTAGGCCCCACTGGCCGTGGAGCTGGGCGCTGAGCCAGTCGGCCTGGTGGAGCAGGTGGGCGGCCCGTACCCAGGTGGAATCGGGCAGTGTCTGGTGCCACCACCTCAGCTTGACCAGGCTAGAGGTGGCACTGGCGGCAGGGCTGTGAGCCGGAGCTAGGGCCTTGATGGGGCCGAGCGCATCGAGGCAGGTATGGTTGTAGAGCAGCGGTGCCGTCAGGGGTTCCCCAGTTTGGTCGCAGAGCATTACGGTGGCCGAGGTGCCGTCAATCGCCACCCTGGCCACTTGCCCACGCAGGCTCTCCGGTAGCGCCGCCAGCAGGGTCAGCAGCGCCTGCCGCCAGTTCTCGGGGGCGGGCAGGTCGGGGTAGCTAGCGCGGTATTGCCAAAACAAATGCCGCTGGGGATCAACCACAGCGGCACGCACCCCAGAGGTGCCAAAGTCTATGCCCAGAGCCAGGAGAGGAGCCGTCATCGAGCGATCGCACCTACAGTCAACGCCAGCCCCCAGATCGGCTAAATGCTGACTTCGCTGATCGAACGGGTGATGTAGTCGAAGGGATAGTCCACCACATCGGGGTCGGCGATGCCCGCCTCTTGAACCTTGGCCTTGACGATGTCCTTCATCAACTGGATACCGATCACCGTGGGGGCAATGGGCACACCGAGAGAATTGTAGGTTTCGCGCAGGCCGGTGAGCACGCGCTCGTCGAGCACGTCGGGGTTGCCCGCCACTAGGGCGTAGCTGCTGTAGCGCAGGTAGTAGTCCATGTCGCGCAGGCAGGCGGCGTAGCGGCGGGTGGTGTAGGCGTTGCCGCCGGGACGAATCAGCTCAGGCACCTGGGCAAACAGGGTAACGCCCGCTTCTTTGACAATGCCAGCGGCGTTGGCGCTGATCACCGCCGCCGCTTTGATGCGATCGAGGCCGCTGTCAAAGTAGGACTTGATGGAGTCGAGGGCGCTGGTGTCGAGGTAGCGTCCGGTATTGTCGTAGGTCTTGATTAGCGTGGTGACAGCGTCCCGCATCGGTGGTTTCTCCCAACTCTCACTAGGCAAACAGCATTTTCTAAACGGTGGCAGACTCTCGGCTGCCACCCCCTGGCCAAAGGCTCGAACCTCTGTAGATACCAGAGATACCAGGTTTTATCCTCGGAAAAGTCTACCACGGGGGCTTCCCCCCTGGGCTGCCCAGGCCCGCTAGAGCTAGGGCAGGATGAGTGAATCGTTACAAAACATCATGGACTGTTAGGGAGCTTTTGTTGGCTTTCCCTGACAAAAAGTAGTAGGTGATACAAACCAGGCGAACCTCTCTCCCTAGGATGATTCCGTGGCTGATGCCTGCAATGCCAGCGGTGTCGAGATGCCTGGACTCGCGATGTACATGGCGTAAAACCTGTCTGGCAGGACTTTGCCCGCAGCGGTGGAGTGGGTCGAAGGTAGGGCATCACCGGTAAAGTCGGTTTCCCGACGTCTGAACGTTAACGAGGCTAAGGAGTAGTTCATGGCAACCCCAGCAGACATCCTGAAATGGATTGAGGATGACGGCATTGAGTTAATCGATCTGAAATTTATTGACATGCCTGGCATCTGGCAACACCTCACCCTGCACAAGAGCCAGATTGACGAGAGCAGCTTTACCGACGGGGTAGCCTTTGACGGCTCCAGCATTCGCGGCTGGAAGGCGATCAACGAGTCGGACATGATGATGGTGCCTGACCCCGATACCGCCTGGCTCGACCCCTTCATGGCCGAGCCCACCCTGAGCATGATCTGCACCATCAAAGAGCCCCGCACTGGAGAGCTATACGCCCGCTGCCCGAGGGCGATCGCAACTAAGGCGATCGAATACCTCAAGTCCACCGGCATCGGCGATACCGCCTTCTTTGGTCCCGAGGCAGAGTTCTTCATCTTTGACGATGTGCGCTTCGACCAAAACGAGCACTCGGCCTACTACTACGTCGACAGCGTTGAGGGCCGCTGGAACACGGGCCGCGAAGAGGCCGGCGGCAACCTGGCCTACAAACCTCGCTACAAAGAGGGCTACTTCCCCGTTGCCCCCACCGACACCTCCCAAGACATGCGCAGCGAAATGCTGCTGACCATGGCTAAGCTGGGCGTACCGATCGAGAAGCACCACCACGAAGTGGCTACCGGCGGTCAGTGTGAGCTGGGCATTCGCTTTGGCCGACTGATCGAAGCCGCCGACTGGCTGATGATCTACAAATACTGCATTAAAAACGTGGCGAAGAAGTGGGGCAAGACCGTCACCTTCATGCCCAAGCCCCTGTTTAACGACAATGGCTCGGGCATGCACACCCACCAGTCGATCTGGAATGGCGGTGAGCCCCTGTTTGCCGGCGACCAGTACGCCGGGCTGAGCCAAATGGCCCTGTGGTACATCGGCGGCATTCTCAAGCACGCCCCTGCCCTGCTGGCGCTGACCAACCCCACCACCAACTCCTACAAGCGGCTGGTGCCCGGCTTTGAAGCGCCGGTCAACCTGGCCTACTCCCAGGGCAACCGCTCGGCTTCGGTGCGTATTCCCCTCTCCGGCGACAACCCCAAGGCCAAGCGCCTCGAGTTCCGCTGCCCCGATGCCACTTCAAACCCGTACCTGGCCTTTGCCGCCATGCTCTGCGCCGGTATCGACGGCATCAAAAACCAGATCGACCCCGGCGACCCGCTGGATGTGGACATCTACGACCTCAGCCCCGAAGAACTGGCGAAGATTCCCTCTACCCCTGGCTCTTTGCTCGATGCCCTCAAGGCCCTGGAGGCTGACCACACCTTCTTGACCAGCACTGGCGTCTTCACCGAAGACTTCATCGGCAACTGGATCGAGTATAAGCTCGACAACGAGGTCAACCCCATGCGCCTGCGGCCCCACCCCTACGAACTAGCGCTCTACTACGACTGCTAGCGCATCATTACAGGATGGCTAAAAACCCGGTTGGTGCGGCTCTGCTAACGGCCCTGCTCTAACGGTGTGACCGAGAATTCTGGTCGAGAAACCGGGTTTTCTGTATCGGTGTTTAGTCGTACGACCCGAAGCCACTGGAGCGACAGATAATCGGCCCAAACCGGGGTTGAGGGCTACCCTCGACCCCGGTTTGATGTCATACCAAATCCTGCTTGGCTACCCCCGATACCCCTGGGCGAACCGCCCTTCACCCCTACAGGTTGGCCGATTGGCAAGCGGGGGTATACAGATAGGATTTGGTATCAGACGTAAGCCTGGCTTTTGTGCCTGGCGACAGCTTTAGGCGACTGAGAGTTTTACTGACAGACAAGCCGCAGGTTGATGAGGAAATTTCTAGGAAAGAA
>RECJ01000106.1 GCA_007694115.1 Leptolyngbya sp. DLM2.Bin27
TATTTATCATATCAGTGTAGGTAATATGGAGGTAGGGCGTGGCATCAAAGAAGCAGGTTTTCATGACCGAACCCCAGGACAGCATCGAACCCCAGGACAGCATCGAATCCCAGGGCAGCATTGAACTCCAGGACAGCGTCGAGCGTAACCACCACGCCCCTCTAAACCTTGACCAACCCGTAGATGCAAGCATTCCTCAGCCCGCTGACCTGCCACGCTCTCAGGGTATGCGCCGCGTCATCAGTGGATTGCTGTGGGGTGGCCTATTTGTGGGCACCGCCATCACCTCTGGGCTGCTGGGCGCGTTGGTAGCGTTGACCGTGCCTCTACCCAGCTTTTTGGCTGGTGAGACTCAGCCCGCCGCCAGTCTAGGTGACCTTTGGCAAGCTGGGTTTCGCTACCAGGTGACCCGTCCGGTGAATATTTTGGTCATGGGCATCGACGATGTGCCTGGGGCCATGCCCAACTCTGATGAAGTGTTTGCAGGCCGCACCGACACCCTACTGCTGGTACGGGTCGACGCCGAGGCTGGCACCCTCAACGTCATGTCCATTCCCCGTGATACTCGGGTACAAATTCCTGAATTTGGCATAGACAAGATCAATCAGGCCAATGTCTTAGGAGGTCCAGAACTGGTAGCCCAGACCATTGGCTACAACCTGGGCAATGTTCAAGTCGACCGCTACGTGCGCATCAACACCACCGCCTTTCGCGAAATGGTGGACTTGGTCGGTGGCGTTGAAGTTAACGTGCCCCGGCGCATGGAATATACCGATGTCACCCAGGGGCTTTACATTGACCTCTACCCCGGCTGGCAAACGCTCAACGGCGATCAGGCCGAGCAGTTTGCCCGCTTTCGCCACGAGAGCGGCGACATTGGCCGAGTGCAGCGCCAGCAAATACTGCTCAGGGCGCTGCGCGAACGGTTGACCAGCCCCCTGGTGATTCCCAAACTGCCCCAGGCAATTCGGGTGATGCAGCGTTACGTTGACACCAATCTGACCCTAGAAGAAATGCTGGCGATCGCCAACTTTGGCCTCGAAATTGAGTCTAGTCAGCTACAAATGGTGATGCTGCCCGGTCGTTTTAGCGATCCGGCAGAGTTTAACGCCAGCTACTGGCTACCCCACTGGGATGCCTCGGCGGCGGTGATGCAAAATTTCTTTCAGGCCGATGAGCTAGGGCTGTATGCCGACAACCCCCGCAGTCGCTACGTGGCTGACCTGTCGATTGCCGTACAAAATGCCTCTGATACACCCAATCAGGCCGATGCGGTAGCTCACTACCTGCGCGAAAACGGATTTGAGAATGTCTATGTGATTGGCAACGCTGTTAGCAGCCCTATGGCCCGCACCGAAGTGGTGGCCCAGCGCGGCGATATCGAGAGCGCCAAAATGATTGAGTCGCTGCTAGGGGTAGGCCAGGCTTTGCCTGAGTCAACCGGCGACCTCAACTCTGACATCACCATCCGCGTCGGCCGCGATTGGGAAGAACGCGCCAGCCCAGGAACCACATCATCCCGGTAGGGTTGCCAGGGGCGCTGGCCCTGGGCTCTATGCCCAAACCGCCCCCATTACACAGCAATCTCGTCGCCAGCCACACGCTACCGGGCCAACGCTGGGGCCATAGACATGGGACTGAATCCTGTCTATACACCCCCGATACCCCTGGGCGAATGCCATTCGCCCCTACGGTTTGGCCTTTTGGGAATCGGGGGTATGTGATTCGGATTCGGTATGGGACGCTTGAGAACGTCAGACATCAGTTTTTGCCCCGGCAGTTTTGCCCGGTGAGGGTCGGTAGGCTCCATTCTGTGGCACCCTGGAATTGGATAGGCGATGGTTAATATCGGCCCCTGGGGCCTTTACAGCCACCCCTGTTTAACCTTTTTTTTCAGCAACGGCAACCATTGAGCCCAGGCTATGCAAACGCTACCCAACCCCGTCTCCCCGGCCCCCGCCAACCGCGCCTTTGACCCTTTCGACACCACCATTCACCGCCGCAAAACCCGCCCGGTGCCCGTGGGCAGCATCACCATCGGCGGCGGCCACCCCGTCGTGGTGCAGTCGATGATCAACGAAGACACCCTCGACATTAAAGGCTCTGCCGCCGCCATTCGCCGCCTGCATGAGATCGGCTGCGAGATTGTGCGGGTAACGGTGCCCAGCATGGCCCACGCCAAGGCCTTGGCCGACATTCGCAAAATTCTCGAAGATACCTACCAGCCTGTGCCCCTGGTGGCCGATGTGCACCACAACGGCATGAAAATCGCCCTGGAGGTGGCCAAGCATGTGGATAAGGTGCGCATCAACCCCGGCCTCTACGTATTTGAAAAACCCCAGGCGGGCCGCACCGAATATTCCCAGGGTGAGTTTGAGGATATTGGCAGCAAAATTCGCGCGACCCTAGAGCCGCTGGTGGTGTCGCTGCGCGACCAGGGCAAGTCCATGCGCATCGGTGTCAACCATGGTTCGCTGGCCGAGCGCATGCTGTTTACCTACGGCGATACCCCCGAGGGCATGGTCGAGAGCGCGCTAGAGTTTCTGCGCATCTGCGAATCGCTGGATTTCTATAACCTGGTGATCTCGCTGAAGGCCTCGCGGGTGCCGGTGATGCTGGCCGCCTACCGGCTGATGGTCAAGCGCATGGATGAGCTGGGTATGGACTACCCCCTGCACCTGGGTGTGACTGAAGCGGGCGACGGCGAGTATGGCCGCATTAAATCCACTGCGGGCATCGGCACCCTGCTGGCGGAGGGCATTGGCGACACCATTCGCGTATCGCTGACCGAAGCACCGGAGAAAGAAATTCCGGTGTGCTACAGCATTTTGCAGGCCCTGGGGCTGCGCAAAACCATGGTTGAATACGTGGCTTGCCCCTCCTGCGGTCGCACTTTGTTTAACCTCGAAGATGTGCTCCACGAGGTGCGCGAGGCCACCAAGCACCTTACCGGGCTCGATATTGCGGTGATGGGCTGCATCGTCAACGGCCCCGGCGAAATGGCCGATGCCGACTACGGCTACGTGGGCAAAACCCCCGGCTATATTTCGCTCTACCGGGGCCGCGACGAGATCAAGAAGGTGCCCGAAGACCAGGGCGTAGCGGAGCTGATCAATCTGATCAAGGCCGATGGGCGCTGGGTGGAGCCGGAGGCAGTGGAGGGGTAGATGAGTGGATGAGTAGGGACTAGGTGAGTGAGTCAGCTGTGCCCCAGCATTCCCTTTCATCCCTCTACCTTCTGCCTTCTGCCTTCTGCCTTGCAGCACTCGGCGATTAGCTGCGAAAGAGCCGGGTGTAAAGACTTTCGTGCTGCAGGGTGGCGAGGGTGGTGCCCCAGCTGCTGAGGCAGAGGTCGGCGAGGTCTTGGGTGGCTAGAGCGCGATCGCAGGCTGCCTCCATTGCCGGGTACAGCCCCAGCAGCATCTTCTGCCCCACGGTTTGCCCCAGGGGCACCAGCTTAACGGCGCTGGTGATCACGTTGCCCGCCCAGCTGTGCAGGTAGCCGAGCACCGCTGATCGATCGTCGATCTGCCAACGGGCGGCCAGCAGGGCAAAGGCTACGGCAAAATTGCAGGGGTGGCCCGTGGCCTTAAACCAGGGCTTGAGATCGGGGTGCAGGTGGGTGGCCATGCGCACCAGCGATCGCCCCATGTCCCAGCTTTGCTGACGGGTTTCTTCGCTGTCTCGCAGGGCCGAGAGCTGGTGATTGAGGGCGGCGATCTCTGACCAAGCTGCCTCCGATGGAGCTGCCTCCAGGGCCGGATCAGCCGCTTTTTGTGCCATGCTGTGTGCCATTGCCAGGGCGGCTCCGTCAATGGCCACCATGCCGTAGGCCAGCTCCTGCTCTAGCCAGGTCACCAGCGACTTAGGGGCGACAATCAGCCGCTGCTCCACCAGGGTTTCGAGCCCTTCAGAATAGCTGTAGGCCCCGACCGGTAGGGCAGGGCTGGTGAGCTGAAGCAGCCGCAGCAGGGCTTGATCTTTAGTTGTGGTCATGGTCATGGTCATGGCCGTGGGTGCGATCGCTCAACTGATAGGCCCCGGTTTCGGGCTCAAAGGGCAGGGTGGCCGAGGTCAGGGTTAGCCCCCCGAGCTGGCTCAGCATCGCCTCTAGCACTGAGTCAGGTTCTAGCGTGAGGCGATCGGGGGCCAGCTCTAGGGAAACATGGCGATTGCCCAGGTGATAGGTCGCCCGCATTAGGTCAAAGCTAGATGGGGCCGTTACCACTACCACCGGTTCTGGTTTGGCCACCACCCGCACCCAAACATCGGCGTCATTGCCGAGCAGATCGCCGCCGCGCAGCACCGTGCCCCGAGGCAAGTTTAGATAGACGGGGGTGCCGTCGTCGGCGGTGAACCGATGGCGCGACTTGGTGCGATCGCCCGCCGCTAGCGATAGCGTCGCCACCACTGGGGCATCAGGATTGGGGGGCAGCAAACGGGTTACAGTCAGCACAGCGGCTCAGGGGCGAGGTAGGCGGTGGGTAGAGCGATCAATTGCCTTTCTCTTCTACCACAGCAAACAGCCAGATCGGTAAAATTGCCGTTCAATAATAGAAACAAGTCAGTTTTCCCTGAGGCTAAATTAACCATGGCCCGCACGCTCCTTAACTCCTAACCTATGTCCGCCATTGCCTTCGAAAGTGCATTCATCCTGCTGCTAATTTTGGCCAATGGGGTGTTTTCAGGCTCAGAGATTGCCCTGGTATCGGCCCGCAAAGCTCGCCTAGAGCACAAGGCCAGGCAGGGCAATGCCAAGGCGCGGCTGGCCCTCAAGCTGGCCAACGACCCCAACAACTTCCTCTCGACAGTGCAGATCGGCATCACCCTGATTGGCATTCTCAGCGGTGCCCTGGGGGGGGCCACCGTGGCCGCTAACCTGCGGCAGTGGCTAGACCAGGTGCCCACCCTAGCGCCCTACAGCGACGTGATCAGCCTAGCAGTGGTGGTGGGGCTGATTACCTACCTGTCGCTGGTGGTAGGTGAGCTAGTGCCCAAGCGCATCGCCCTCAGCTACCCAGAAGCGATTGCCTGCCAGATGGCGGGGCCGATGAAGCGGCTATCGCAGTTAGCGGCTCCGCTAGTGGCCCTGCTGGGGGTTTCCAGCCGTTTTCTAGTCAACCTGATGGGGCTCAAAGAACGGCCCGCCGCCGCCATTACCGAAGAAGAACTGCGCCTGCTGATCGACCAGGGCACCGAGGCCGGCACCTTTGAGGTAGCTGAGCAAGAAATGCTGGGTCGGGTGCTGCAACTGGGCGATCGCCCGATTCGCTCGATCATGACCCCCCGTACCGACATTGAATGGCTCAGTGTCGATGCCTCCTTTGCGGCCCACAGCGAGTTGGTGATGCAGAGCGCCCACTCTCACTTTCCGGTGTGCAACAGCGGCATCGACGACTGCATTGGGGTAGTGTCGCTGAAGGCGCTGCTGCCCAACTACCTGAGTCAGGCCAACCCGCCTGTGACCCTGCTGAGTCTGATCCAGCCACCCTTGTTTGTGGCCGAGAGCACCTACGTGCTCAAGGTGCTAGAGCTATTTAAGTCGTCGGGCACCCACTTTGCCATGGTGCTCGACGAGTACGGTGGGGTTGAGGGGCTCGTCACCCTCAATGACGTTGTGGAAGCCATCGTCGGCGATCTGCCCTCCATCGAAGACGCTAACGACCCGATGATGGTGCAGCGGGAAGACGGCTCTTGGCTGCTCGACGGGCTGCTGCCGGTAGACGATCTCAAAGACCTACTCAACCGGGATCAGCTCACCGCAGACGAAGACAACTACCAAACCCTGGCCGGCTTTGTCATCCGGCACATGGGCCGCATTCCCAACGCAGGCGACTACTTTGACTGGCAGGGGCTGCGGTTTGAGGTGGTGGATATGGATGGCCGCCGGGTCGACAAGGTGCTGCTAGAGAATCTGCCGCCGCGATCCAAGCTGCCCTCGCGGTCTGAGCAAGATAGTGGCATGAGCGGCGTGGAGAGCTAGATGAAGGAGCGCTTGACCCTCGCCTAATACCAAATCCGAATTCCCTACCCCCGATTGCCAATCAGCCAACCTGTAGGGGCGAACGGCGGTTCGCCCAGGGGTATCGGGGGTAGCCAAGCAGGATTCGGTATGACACCAAATTCAAGTCCCATATCTCCAATTCCCAAACGGTCAGGCAAGATTTGGCATCACCCCAGGGCCATTTCATTCTCAAAGAGGTCTAAAGATGCTACGGTTTCAAGCGAATTCCAATAACTCTATCGATTATACGTCTGCCCCCTCCCGCTGCCCCTGCTGTTGTCGACTCAAGGCTTGAGCCTACTGTAGAGCGAATCGAGATTCTCGAAGCCTTCGTTGACCTGCCCGATGTCCGCCGAGCCGCTGGCAAGCGGCATCATATGGCCCTATGCCTAGCACTCTTTACCCTGGCGGTGACGGCCGGTAATCGTGGGTTTCTGGCCATTGGCGACTGGCTGACCAGCTACCGCAGTGAACTGATTGAGCTCTTCAACCCGCCCAAGCAACGCCTCCCTTCCTACAGCACCATTCGCCGAGTGCTCCTGAAGCTAGATTATGGGCAGTATTCAGCAGCCTTAGCTCGGTTCTTTGGCATTGAACCGTTACCCGGTGAAACTTTAGCCGTTGATGGCAAGGTCTTACGCGGGTCGTATCAATTAGAGACTGACAACCCTGACTCTCCCCCTCACCCAGCGATTATGTTGGTCAGTGCCTATCTGGTGGAGCGAGGTCTGATTCTAGAGCCCTACCCGGTAGACCGCAAAACCAATGAAGTCAAAGCGTTGCCAGCGTTTATTGAGCAACTGGCGCTCAAGGGGGTGGTGATTGCCTTTGATGCGATTAGCACACAAAAAAACCTGTCAGCTCATCATTGACACCGAGAATCACTACTTGGGTGCCCTC
>RECJ01000321.1 GCA_007694115.1 Leptolyngbya sp. DLM2.Bin27
CGGTAGCGGGCAGCGACTTCACCGAGAAGAACATCAGCACCGCGATCGCGATCGCGGCCAGAACGCTGTAGACCAGCAGGTTATTCGTGGCCCGCTGCTCAGACTCAAACTGGCCGCCGTACTGAATGAAGTAGCCGCTGGGCATCTGCACATTCTGCTGAATCTGGGACTGGATATCGCCCACCACGCTGCCCAGGTCGCGCTCGGCCACGTTGGCCGAGACCACAATTAGCCGCGACACATTTTCCCGGTTCACTACGTTGGCCCCCATGCCATAGTCAACGGCGGCCACATCTCCCAAGGAAATAATTTCCCCGGTGGTGGTGCTGATGGGCATAGCGCGAATGGCATCCAGGTTACTGCGGGCCGCTTCAGGCAGAGACACCACGATGTTAATCAGCTGTTGATTTTCAGGCACCTGCGACACGATGCGACCGTTCAGTGCCGTCTCGACTACCGCTGAGACCTGCTCCATGCGCAGGCCATAGATGGCAGCAGCGGGGCGATCGTACTGAATCTGCACCTGGCGAATGGGCAACTGCGGCTCTAGCTGTAAATCCACGACCCCCTCAATCGGTTCAATCAGGTTGCGCACTTGTTCGCCAATGCGGCGCAGTTCTGCCAGGTCAGGGCCAAAGATTTTGATGGCGATCGCACTTCTCACCCCCGACAGCACCTCATCCATGCGGTGAGAGATAAACCCGCCAATATTCGGGGCCACACCGGGCAGTGCCAGAAACGCTTCCCGCAATTGTTGCACGCTGGCCTCCCGGTCTTCCAGGGCCAGGTCACTGAGTTCCACATCCACGTGGGCCATGTTGACCCCGGCCCCATCGGCATCGCCAGGGGCACGCCCCGCCCGCACCTGCACCCACTCGTAGAGAGGGTTGTCTTGTAGCGTTGTGGCCAGCGCTATCCCAGCCCGATGGGTGATGTCCAGCGACACGCCAGGGAACAGCACCATAGAATTGACTAGGGATTTTTCCTGAAATTCCGGCAAAAACACCCGCCCTAGCGACGGCACAATCGCGATGGTTGCCACCAGCGCCGCCAGCGCCAGCGCCAGAATGAGCTGGGGTGCCCGCATCGACAGGTTCAGCAACGGACGGTAGAACCGTTCAGCCCAGCGCGACACAAATGTACCCTCCTGGGGCAGGGTTTGGTTGGCCAGCAGAATGGCACAGAGCGCAGGTGATAGGGTCATCGCCACCAGGGTAGAGGCTGCAATAGACAGCAGGTAGGCCAGACCCATCGGCGCAAAAATCCGCCCTTCCACCCCGGTCAAACTAAAGATCGGCGCAAACACCACCACGATAATCACCGTGGAAAAGATCACCGCCAGCCGCACCTGTACCGAGGTGTCATAGACCACCTGGAAGGGGTGCTTGGGGTTGCCCTGGGCCTGGTTGGTGCGCAGCCCCCGATAGCAGTTCTCCATATCCACAATCGAGTCATCGACCACCGAGCCAATAGCCACCAGCAGGCCCCCCAGGGTCATGGTGTTGATGCCCAGGCCAAAGGCTTGCATAAACAGCAGGCCAATCAGCAGCGACAGGGGAATGGCGCTGAGGGTGATAATCGCCGTGCGCCAGTTCATCAAAAACAGCAGCATGATGATCGAGACAATCACGATGCCCTGAATCAGCGACGTGCTGACGTTGCCAATGGCCGAGTCGATGAAGTTGGCCTGGCGGAAGGTGCGAGCCATCTGCACGTCGGTCGGGAAGGTGGGTTGTAGATTGGCGATCGCCGCTTCCACTGCCCGAGTCACCGTGGGGGTATCGACATCGGGCTGCTTGTTGATCATCAGCACTACAGCGGATTGCCCATTGAAGCTAGCATCGCCTCGCTTCAGGGCGGCCCCGGTCTGCACCTCGGCCACGTCTTGCAGCAGAATCGGTTCGCCATTTTCGACCTTGACCACCGACTGCTGGAGGTCTGCGATCGATTGCACCTGGCCTAGGCCGCGCACCAGCAATTCCTGTCCACCGCCGATCAAAAAGCCGCCAGGAGCATTGGAGTTCGCGCCTCGGGCCGCATCGGTGACCTCGTTGAGGGCGACATTGCGATCGCGCAGCTGCTCGGGATCCACCAAAATCTGATCCTGCCGTTCGTCGCCGCCGTAGACGGTCACCTGCGTCACCCCCGGCACCGACAGAATCTGCTGACTGAGGGCACCGTCTACCAGGCGGCGCAGATCCATCATTGAGGTCTGGCCCTGGCCGCTGCTCTGACTATCGAGCGTAAAGGCGTACATCAAAATCGTGCCCAAGGGCGAGGCCAGGGGCGATAGCTCGGGGGTGTGGGCACCCGCTGGCAATTGGCTGGTCACCTGTTGCAGACGCTCGGTGACCGACTGCCGGGCCTGGGCAATGTCGGCCTCCTGGTCAAACACCACCTGCACCATCGACAGCCCGACTTTCGACGAAGAGCGCACGGTGGTGACCCCCGGTAGGCCGTTCACTGCGCTTTCGATGGGCACAGTGATCTGGGTTTCCACCTCCTCGGGGGCCAGCCCAGGGGCTTCGGTGTGAATATCGACCTGGGGCGGCGCAAATTCGGGAAACACATCCAGCGGCATTTGGGAGACGGTGAACACGCCCCAAATCGTCACGGCAATGGCGGCGGCCACAATGAACCACCGCTGGGCAATGGAATTTTTGAGGGTCTGATTGAGCAGGACGTTAAACATCTAAATCAGGTTTGTGAAAAGACACCAGCCAGCGCACAAAGCTCTTGCTGGCAGTGTAGATTTCTCGGCGGCCAGTGAAGCGCTAAGTCAAGGCAACCATCTAAGTCAGTAGCCTCCCCAGTTGCCGGAATGGCTACCCCCAGAGCATTAGCTCTTCTTTTTGCGGCTACTCAAAACGGCCATCGTTCCAGTGCCTGCGGCAGCCACGACCCCTAAGCCAACTAACAGCACCACGGGAAAGCCGCTCGAAGGCTGAACTTCTGCCTCGACCGGTTGGACAAATTCACTGGACGCAACGGGTTCGTTAGACTCCACAAGGTTGCCGTCGACATCATGGCTGTGGGGAATGCCCTGGGCATCGGCCTGGGCGTGGGCCTCATCAACGGTGGCTGGAGTGGCCTCGGCAGTCTGGGTTTTGCGCGATTCGGCATAGAGGGTGAGGCTACCCTGGGTGACGAGTTGTTCGCCCACTGACAGCCCATCGGTGATGGCGATCAGATCGCCCTGGGTGTTGCCAATGGTCACATCCACCGGCTCGTAGAAGTTTTCGTACTGCACAAATACCAGCTGTCGCCCGTTGTCATCTACCAGGGCCGTCACCGGAATCAGCACCGCACCACTGTCATCGGCGGCCGCTTCGATGGGGTTGACTTCGATTCCCAGAAGGGAGTCGGTCTCGGCCTTGACCTCGACGCGGTTGACGCCGCCTTCGGCCTGAAATTCATCACCGTGGCCAACGTGGGCCAGGGCCACAGGAGCACTCAGGGAGAAGCTGAGGGTTAACAGAATAGAGCTGAGCAATGGAGTCGGTTTCATCATGTCTCCTCACGACAACTGAGATGGGGCGGTCAAAATCTTCCACAGGTTGCCACAGGGGGGGTGAAATCCAGATGAAACGACGGCGGATTCTGTAGAATCGGCTTCGTAGTCGATGGGGCTAGCGCCATGCGTGTGCTGCTGGTGGAAGATGAAGAAGACTTGGGCCTAGCCATCAAGCAAGTTTTGGTGGGTGAGAAGTACGTGGTGGATTGGGTCAACGACGGTGCCCAAGCCTGGTGCTGCCTGGAAAACCAGTGGGCCGACTACACCGTGGCCATTGTTGACTGGCTACTGCCAGAGCTATCGGGGCTGGAACTGTGTCAACGGCTGAGGGCGCAGCAGAATCCCTTACCCGTGCTGATGCTCACCGCCCTCGGGCAGCCTGAAAATCGAGTGGCAGGGTTGGATGCCGGGGCCGACGACTATCTGGTGAAACCCTTTGTGATGGCAGAACTACTGGCTCGGCTGCGGGCACTCCAGCGGCGATCGCCCCAGCTTCAACCTCAAACTTTGACGGTGGGTCGCTTTGCCCTCGACGATGCCAACTCAGCGCTCCAGGTGGCGCAGGAAGATCAACCCAGCCAACAGATTCCCCTGACGCTGAAGGAGTTTCAGGTATTGGCCTACTTGATGCAGAACTGCGATCGCATTATCCCCGGCAGCAAACTTCGCGCTCAACTGTGGGATCTAGACGACGAGCCCGTGAGCAATGTGGTCGCGGCCCAGATTCGCCTGCTGCGCCGCAAACTGGCCAGCCACGGCTGCGACTGCCCCATCGAAACCATCCCTGGTCAGGGCTACCGCTTTAACTCTTCACCCTAAGGCCCATGGATAACCAGTCGCTCTTTCGCCGCAGTCGTGCTCGCCTCGCCATCTGGTACACCGGGGTGATGGCGGTGATTTTGGGGCTCTCGGGCTTTGGCCTCTATCGTGCTCTGGTGCTGGCCAACTGGGTGGCCCTAGAACGCGAAGTGGAATCGATTGCGGGTACCCTCCACGACAGCATTGAACCGATGCTGCTACCCGCCGAGAACCCAACGGAGCTGTTACAGCAAATTTTCCCTGACCTGTGCGTGGCCGGACAGGTTTGCGACCCGCCGACCACCCTGAACCAGCGGCACACCACTGGCATTAGCGATCGCCGCAGCTACTACATCCGCCTGTTCGACCACCACGGCACCCTACTCGCCTACTCCCCCAACCAGCCCCTGCCGCTGTCCCAAGCCCTCAACCCCGCCCCCTGGCAAACCCTCCAAGCCGACAATGGCCCTCGCTATCGTCAGTTCACCACCATTCTGCACGCCGCCCACACCCATGCAGACTCGGGCGAAAGCCACAGCCACGGCTCCTGGGGCTATCTGCAAATTGGCCGCACCCTGGCCCCCTTTGATGCCGAAGTGCAGCGGCTTCAGTGGGTTCTAACCGTGGGGTTACCCCTGGCCCTGGTGCTAGTGGCGGTCTCTGGCTGGGGGCTGGCGGGGTTGGCCCTGCGGCCCCTCTACCAGGCCTACCAGCGACAACAACGGTTCACCGCCGATGCTGCCCACGAGTTGCGATCGCCCCTGGCCAGTCTATTGGCCACGGTGGAAGCTATCCTGCGACTGCCTCCTTCTCAGCCGCAGGATGTTCCCCCCATGCTCCAGACGGTTGAGCGCCAGGGACGCCGCCTTAGCCGATTGATCGCCGACTTATTGTTGCTGACCAGCCTGGAGCAAGACTTCTCCCCCCCATCGTTTAAGCCCTGCTGTCTCAATGATTTGGTGACTGACTTAACCGAAGAACTCTCCGAACTGGCCACTGCCTCAGACATTCACCTAGCCCATCACTTGCCCGAACATGAAATATGGGTGTTGGGTCACGAGTCTCAACTCTATCGGCTCGTCTCCAATTTGATGGCCAACGCCATTCAGTACACCCCTCCAGGCGGATCGGTGTTGGTGAGTTTGGAGGCTCATGACCACAGGGCTATCATTGCCGTCAAAGATACGGGCATTGGCATTCCACCAACAGAACAAAGCCACATTTTTGAACGCTTTTATCGGGTGGATGGCGATCGCTCTCGCAAGACTGGCGGCACTGGGTTGGGGTTAGCGATTGCCAAGGCGATCACGCAACATCACAGGGGGCATCTCACCATAAAAAGTGATGTAGGTCAGGGCAGCATATTCTCAGTCTATCTACCTGTTATTCATCCTCCGGTCGTTCGATTAGAAGCGCAGAACCTCCAGGATTACTACAGGTTAAACGGTTAATGCCCGGAAAACGATGCTCATCGTTTTCCGGGCATTAACATGCTGAAAGTGTTGTTGCCGAAAGCACAAGGAAACCACCGTGGCTGACAACAATTATCAGGAGAGCTTCCTCTATTTACATGCTTTCTTAAGGAAGAATATACCGAGTCAGAATAGACATAACCTCCCCAGGATTAGGGGTAGGTAGGAGTGGGCTCCATATTCCCACTTCGGCATAGCCAAGCCCATAGAGATTATGGATCGTGCTCATAACACCCCTTGGGGAGCCAATCAGCAGATGGCGTAGCGGCTCTCGCCCAGACGGTACATCTTCTATCGCAATGGACAAAAGCGGAGAGCGGGGATCCTTTGGATAGCTAGCCGGAGGGTGGGTCATTGTGCTTCACCAGGTGAGGAGTACTAGAGGGTCTTGAGGACACTGAGCGTTCTAGCCGTGCCCAGCGGACAAAGTCGCTTTAAGACCACGATAGTTTTGAAGTTGCCGTCAGGGCAACAAATCAATGCACGGATGACAACATCTAATCTCGTTTTCGGTTTCGCTTTCGTTCCCAAATCTCCCGCAGGTGGGAGGGTTCGTTTTCAAACTGGCTCCAAAGAGCATGAACTTCAGCCAGTCGCCGCTTATCTGCCTCGGATGGCTCGCGACGATGCTCTCCCTGCGAGAACCAGTGGGCCACGGTGCTCTTAGAGCGCCCGCATAATTCCGCTAATTCGTCGTAGGTGACGACCCAGTACTCAAGGAACTCTTCCGGCTCCATGCGTCTTGAAATCCTAGCCTTGTAAGCCTTGAACAGTTCCCAGTGTCGTCTGGTTGGGGTTTTAGCGGCTATCATGGCAAGAGCGTGAGTATGCACGGGTGACAACTTTTAGGTCATGATACGTCAACTTAGAACTGATTCGTTAGTTTGCCTTGAGGACATTTGACGATCCCCTAGCTCTTTGTGTAGCTCCTGCCGAATGATGGCAAATCGCTGGACATCTGCCTGGGTCAGCCAAGACTCAATTTCGTAGAGCGTCTGTCCATTGTTCCGCTGGGTTCGTAACGTGAGAATCGTCTCCGGCAGGTGGTGAGCATCGCCCCTGAACTCGATATTCAGATCGCGCCCCCGCTCCACAATCGT
>RECJ01000235.1 GCA_007694115.1 Leptolyngbya sp. DLM2.Bin27
GAAGTCAATGGCTTGGCGATAGTCCCCCAGGCTGCCGTAAGCAATGCCCAAATTCCCCAGGGCACGTCCTTCACCGTCGCGATCTTCGATTTCCCTGTAAATTTCAAGTGCCTGCTCCCACGATCGCAGCGCTTCTCGAAACTGGCTGACGTTAAACTGCTCAACGCCCTGATCCAAAAGCCGACCAGCCTCAGCCTTGCGCTCCTCGGCGCTCTGGGCCAGGGCGGCGGGCATCAGATCTCCGGGTTCTTTAAAGAACCCGGAGATCTCGGCAAAGGGCACCATCACCGCTGTCGCCGCAACTAAACCCAACCACTTCGCTGCATAACGCATGGGGGCAATGCTCCATTTTTGAGGTGACATCAAGATATAGGTCTGACCCCGAAGAGCTTAGGGACTCGCAAGAAAATAAGGTACCAATCGTCGTCTTTCCTACTGGTGCATTGCTTCGCGAATGCACCCTACAGCGATCAACTTTTTCGGTACTTTATTTAGACGCACGCCCCTTATTCAGCTTCAAGCCAGATTCCTCCCTTTTACACAGCCATCAGTCCACAGCCTAGGGAGCCGCCTGAAGCTGGCGCACGATGCGGGGAATCTTGACCGCAAAGTTAACGATGCCCTCCCCAGTATCGCGGCGGGATGCCCCCGATGCGTGGAGCGCCACAATTTGGTAATCGCCATCGACCAGGGCTAAAATCGGCCCCCCAGATGCGCCGCCTGTAGTGTCGCACAGGTGCAGTACTAAAGACAGATCCTCCGCTACAACGCTGCACCCCTTGTGGGCGCTAGCGGTTTGACCAGGGTTGTCGGCGGGGAAGTCGCCGGAGTAGCCCACCATGATCAAGCTTTCCGCAAAGTCGTTGATCAATACCTCCGAAGGAAGCGGACTGAGGCCAATAGTGCCGTAGGTCTGGCCCAGGGGTTTGTCAAGACTGACCAGAGCCCAATCGTCAGGACTGGGTTCATTGGGGTTCCATTCGGCAAAGTCGGTGCCCAGCAGCACCCCAGTCACCTCAGCGACATCGTTATTTCTGGTCAAACCGTTGACCAAATTGGGGTGGAACTCAATCCGCTGACTGTACTGTTTTGTGCGAGGATTCACCACGCAGTGGACGTTGGTCAGGACGATACTATCGGCCACCAGGGTACCCGTGCAGGTGTAGTCACTGCCATTGGGCATAAAGCCGACAATCTGGCCCACCGCCGACCAGGGGTAAGACGAGCTGATCATCGGCTGGCGGTTGTCTGGGCCGATGATCACCCGGCCCCCCTCAGAGGCGTTGTCTGACTGGCTCAGCCCAGCGGGGATAGTGGATTGGCTAGCCCCTGCGTTAATTCCCAATTCCGCCAGGCTTGTCAGAATGGGAATTGTAGTCGCTGCTGCATCCTCGGCCAGGGCCTCTGCCCGCCAGGGAGGATTGACCTGGGCAAAGGGCACTGCGGCCAAAGCCAGCCCCATCGACGCCAGCCCCAATGTCACCAAACGATTCATAGCCAAAAGTCCTCGACCTAGATAACGAAAGCGCTGTGGCCCTGGCTTCTCTGGTGGTTGCTGCCCATCAACAGGGAGCTACCCAGAGAAGCCAGGCCCAGGAAAGAAACCGGAATTTGCCTAGAAGCCAAAAATGCGGCGGAAGCGGTTGACGGTGTCGAGCAGTTGGTTGACGTTGCCCAGCATGTCGTCAAAGCTGACGCGATCGCTGGCATTGGGCTGGTGCGTATAGTCTCCCGGCCTAGTCACGGCCCCAGAAGCCGAAGCCTGGGGCGATGAAAACACCACATCGTAGGGGAAGTTGAGCCCCGCCTGGGAAGCTCGTCCTAGGAAGGTTGTCACTGGAATGCCGTAGTTAAACCCGGTCTTTTGCGCCAGTCCTTGGGCGGTCTCTACCGGCACATTTAGCCGTTGGGCCACTACCCTGGCATCTTCTAGGGTGCCAATGCCGTGGATGGCTACCAACCGTCCGGCATCGTCGAGCACTTGGCCGCCAGACATGCCGCTGCGAGTGACGTTGGTGTAGCCCACTTGATAGCCTCCCACAGGCCGATCCAGCAAGGTCGAAATGGTGCCGCTGGTAAACTGGCGGGTCAACCCACCGGTTGGGTCGCCATCCCCCGGCCAACCCGACAAATAGACCGTTTGTCCTGGGGAGAGCTGATAGGTAGCAATAGTAATCGGCTCATAGTTGCCCTGGCACTCAAAGGTCACCACGGCCAAATCTTCGTTGGCAAAGGCCCGCACATCAGTAACCTGGTGTACCGCCTGGTCGGAGGTTCTAACTAAAAATCGGGCACCCGGCGTATCAATGACATGGGCATTGGTGACGCCAACGCAGGTATTGCCGTCTTTGGCAATTAACGAGCCTGAGCCATGGCCAAGCGATTGGCGGTTGTTGTTAAAGCCCATAATCAGCAGCGTGGTGCGCTGGGAGATTTCGTTGATTTCGGGGCCAGACTTAACGGTGTCGCTGACGCGGGCCTGGAGCGGCATCTGGGCGGCGAGGACGAGTGCCGCAGAGCACAGCGCTGGCAGGGTAGCTTGTTTCATAGGTGAGTATTCCAAGATAAGTAGGGAGCCGCTCAGACAATGGGAGCAGCCTTGGGCCAGGAAACTGGGGCTAGGTTGGGGCCAATGGGGCTCAAACCCGGTAATTTCGCAACACAACAGGGAAACACGGCTATTTCCTTCATTAAAGAGGAAAAGATCTAGAGTAAGCAATCATGCTTTGATAAAGAAATCAGTAGATTTATCTAGGTCTGATGATGGGTGCTTGGGGCGGGGTGCGCTCAGTCTCTGGCCTGGTGAGGCTGAGTTTTGTAGATACCCTGAGGCTGCCATCGGCTTTGAGTTGTCTTTCGACCCGTTGACTCAGTGGAGTCGTTGGCGTTGGCGCAGCGAGTGCTGGGCACTCAGCCTCTTCGCCGGGGATAGGGAATGGGTTAAGCGGGAGGGCGCAGTCTTAGCGTTGGGGAACCACAGCCAAGCGATAGTCACCCTGCCCTTCAAACTCAAAGGAGGTGACCAGCAGCATGTACCGCTCGGTGGCGGGCAGGGTGGTGTCGATGCGAGAGTTAGTGTTGGTGGGGCTGATGTCGTCGTTGAACGCGATGCGTTCGCCTTTGGCATTGATGAGCATCAAAATGGTATCGAAGTCATCGCTTTCTAGGGTGATGCTCACCGCTTGACCCGCTGTGCCATTGAAATGGTGGGCAGAGGCGAAGCGGTTGCCTTCGTCAAACTCTACGACTTGCTTATGGGGGCCGAGGCGGTCTTGCACCTGCAACAGGGGTGCAGAGGCCACAGCTTGGGCCAGGCTAAGGGTGGGGACACTCTGGGGTACGTAGCGCACCGTCAGCGGGGCGGCCACAGAAATAACTAGGGTGGCGAGGGAGATGCCGATCGGCTGGAGCAGTTTCATGGCAGTAAGTCCTGACGAAAGGGTTGCGTTGCTGTCGTAGGGACTTACTTCTGATCTCGCCAGACTTATTCACCCGCCGGTAGAGTTTGGCGGCAAATTGATTCTGCGATCGCACTGCGCAGCGCAGCCAAGTCTGCCGAAGGTTCGGCTACGGAAAACAGAGCACCGAGGGCATCGGCGGTGAGGTTCCGCTCAAAGAAGAACGCTGCCCTAGCCTGGGCGATCGCCTCGGTAGCTGCCCCCGCTTGAGTCAGTTCAGCGTCTAGCTGGGCCAGATCGGCGTCGATCTGGTCGCGATCTTCCCCCTCGGGCATGATCTGAAAGGAAAATCGACGGCTGGACACTGGGCTGAAATCTATCCGAAAGCCCTCCAGCTGCTGTTCGTAGGTGGTGCCGGGTTGGAGGGGGTCGCCGTCGTAGGGCAGCGTGGCCACAAAGGTTGCGGTGGGGGAGATGGGGGCCAGCCAGAAGGGCTCCTCGGCAGCGGCGGCAAACAGGGCCGCGCTTTTTAAGTCGCCCTGGAACACCAGGGTTGGCTCCACCGCCCAGACCATTTCACCCTCACCGGGGGCAATCAGGCAGAAACCACTGCCCCGTGAACCGCCGTCACGCCCTCGGTTGTTGTCTTGCAGGGGGCCACCGCTGAGAAAAGTACGAAGGCGGCCTAAGCCCAGCCAGGTGCGGTGAGACTCAGCCGCAGGCAGGGCCGAGGGGCTCAGGGCAGCGGCAATCGCCACGCCACCGAGGGCGGTTACTATCCATCTAACGGTACGCATGGGAAGCCTCCTTGAGCTTGGGTAAACTGTAAAACCACAGGGTGAGCGACGGCAGCAGCCAGGGCAGCAGCACCGCCGCAGTGATGTAAAGTTGCAGCGCCAGCACCCCGTAGCTTACCGTAGCCGCCGCCAGGCAGGTCGCCAGGGTGAGGCGGCCGGGTGGATGCTGGCTCCAATAAAGGGTCAGGGCCTTGCCCGCCACCGCTGCCGCCAGGATCAGCCACAGATCGGGGATGGGAATCACCAGGCGATTGTGGATCAGGTGGTGGGTGATGTAGGCGTGGGTTTCGCCGCCGGTAAAGTCGAGCAGACGCTGGCCGGTGCGATCGCGCCAGTAGCCAATGGCGGGGGGCTGGGGAAAGTTGTCGTCGCCCTCGCGGCCAATGCCCGCCGCATCGTAGTAGCCCGGTACGATCATCACTAGGGTCTGGTCGAGGCCAGACAGGGGTAACAGCGCCGTTTCGGGGTCTTCTAATAGCTGCCAGGCGGGCACCGTGCGGTAGATCTGTGCCGGCGGAATGGAAAAGTCGATCAGCGGTTGCAGCCAGTGCTGGCCAAACCGGGTGGAAAACTGGGTCAGGGGATGCACCTCGGCCCTAGGGGGCAAACCCAGGGGTGTTTCCCGTTCGTAGGCCTGGATCTGGGTTTCGAGGGGAGGGCCGCTGAGGCTGGGCCGGGGTACGGTGGCATCGCCTGCCCGCTGGCGCAGGGTCCAGGCGGTGGCCAACTGGTAGCTAAAGGGGGTTTTGGCGTCGGGATGGGCCTCGCGGGGCAGCACATGGCGAAAGGGAATAAAGGCATTGCCCTGCAAAATCCGGTCGGGGTCGATCACGGTGGGGTAGGGAGTCGTCCAGGAAAAGTCGCGGTTGCGGCTGCTGATCAGCACGGGCCAGGTTTGGTGTTGCTCAATGGCGCGGCTGAGGGCTTGGTTGAGGGCCGGGTCGTGGTCGGGCTGGGGCAGATCGAGCAGGTAGTCGAGGCCAACCACGGCGGCCTGGCGATCGCTCAGCTCGGTCACCAGATCGGCCAGCAGGGCGCGGTTGATCGGTCTGGGGTTGGCAATGCTGCGCCGGGTAAAGGTTTCGGGGTCGATCTGCACCAGCAAAATGGGGGGCGGCGGGTCGGCGGCCACCTGCCCGGTGCGATCGCGGTAGATCGCCTGGGCCAACACCCGCTGATCCAGCAGCCAATCCTGCACCGAGGGCACCAGGCTGATCAGACCCAGGGCGGCCACGGTCACGGCCTCGTAGACGGTCGGTCGCCAGCGGCGGGCCAGGGCGCGCCAGCCCACGGGCTGAATCCGGTAGGGCACCGAGTCGGGATGGCGAAACAGCGACGGCACCAGGTAGGCCGAGGGATAGGTGAGTTCCTGCTTCACCTTGAGGTAGTCGCTGGCCTGGCGCAGGGCCTCCTGCACATCGTCAAACTGGGTGAGGTGCTGCAACAACTGCACCAAAAAGGTTTGGGCCACCTGGTTGTGGATCGGCTCTCGCATGATCGCCACCTGGCTCAGCCCCAGACTAATCAACGCCTGGGCAATATCCAACCCGCTGCACGAGTTAAACAGAGCAAACTGAAGCCCGTGGCGCTGGGCCGCTTGCAGGGCCGGGGCCAGTTCTTTAATCGATAGGGCGGTGTTGGGTGCGATCGCCACCTGGCCATCCAGCAGGGCCGATTCGTTGCTGTGTCCGGCAAAAAACAATACGTCCCAGCCCCGAGGGTCGGCGATGGTGCGGCCAATGCGCTGCTTTAGGGCGGCGGTGTCTTCCCCCGGCTGCCAGCCTAGGTAGTGAATCTCCAACAGCCGATTTTGGGCATCGAGGGCGTTGCGCTCGCCCGTAAAGTTCAGCCCGGTTTCGTCGCCCAAAATGGCCAATACCCTGGCCTTGCCCCGCCGAAAGGGCTGGCGATCGCCCGTGGTGGCGCGGATGTTCGGGGGCGATCGCACAATCTGCACCTGCTGCCCCAGCTCCCAGGTCTCCCAGGGCAGGCGAGCAATTTCAATCGGGTCGCAGGTGATAAACAGCTCGGTCTTGGCTGGGTCACCTTCTGCCGCTTGGGAGGCCGAGGCCAATTCGGCCCGCAGGTCAAACAGCTTGCCATCCTTCAGCCAGGTGTGAAACTCCGACAGCAGCCGCGCCTCAGCCTGCTTGAGCTGGCTGTGCCAGTCGACCTCAGCCGCCACCACCTGCCCGGTGGCCCCCACTCGACCCCGCATACCTTGTTTGTAGTAGCCCAGATAGGCCCGCTGCCAGGCGCTGTATAGCCCCAGCAACGTCGGCGGAAACGGCACGCTCACGGGCAACCGCTGCCCCTGGCCCCAGGTGAGGTCGAACAGGCAGCTCTGGTCGATTTTGTGGATAGTAAGACGGTAGGGCATGGGAGTAGACAGGTTTTGGGGTTGGGTTGGAGCGCACCGCCGTGCGCCCGTACAAAATTAGGGATTGTTCATGGGGCTCCATTGGCCAGAGAACAGGAACGAGGCCCAGTAGTAGGGGTGCCGATAGTCGGGATCTGCCATAAATTCAAGCTGTACCTGGCGCAGGGCTTCGCTGCGGCCTTCGCCGTTGGTGAGGCGCTGGTAGTAGCGCTGCATCAGTTCGGCGGTGCCGAAGTCATCCACCTTCCACAGGCTCATGAGCTG
>RECJ01000221.1 GCA_007694115.1 Leptolyngbya sp. DLM2.Bin27
TTCGCACCAGCGGCGAAATGCGAATCAGCAATTTTTTGCTGTGGCAGCTGGCCTATGCCGAGATCTACGTGACCGATACCCTGTGGCCTGACTTTGACAGCTCAGAGTTTCACCAGGCGATCTATGCCTATCAACGGCGCGATCGCAGGTTTGGCAAAGTCAAAAACTAGCGCGCTCCCAACCGCCTTTTGCCCATAAACCCTCCCAAGGGATTCCTCCTGCCCCTGAAAAAGGGGGATTCGAAGTGAAATTGTGACCCAAGAGACTGGGCGGATCTGAACTCATTTATCGATCATCTCACCCCATTGAGTGCCCATGAATCTCCCCACTTGGATCACTGTCTCCCGCCTGCTTGGCGTGCCGCTGCTGCTGGTGCTGCTCCAGGCTCCGACGGCCACCCAGCGGTGGTGGGCGGTGGGGATTTTTGGGGTGGCGGCGGGTACCGACTGGCTGGACGGCTACCTAGCCCGCCGGCTCAACCAGGTGACAGACCTGGGCAAGTTTCTCGACCCGCTGGTGGATAAACTGCTGGTGCTGGCCCCCTTGCTGATGCTGGTGGGGCTGGGCCAGGTGCCCGCCTGGGGGGTGTTTTTGATCGTGGCGCGGGAGATCACGATCTCGGGCTGGCGGGTCAACCCGGCCATGCAGGGGGGCGCAGTGCCGGGGGCCAACCTGTGGGGCAAGGCCAAAACCGTGGTGCAGATGGCTGCGATCGCACTGCTGATTGCCCCGCTGCCCCCCGCCTGGGATCCCCCCGCCCAAATTCTGTTTTGGCTGGCCGTAGGGCTGACTTTGGCCTCGGGGCTAGTTTACCTGTGGCCCCATGGTCGATCGAGGAGTGCCCCCTAACCGCGTCGGCCAGCCCTGGCGATCTGGGTACGTCTGTGTCCTGTGCCTCTGGGTGTATAGCTATAGGCGAGCTAGACCCAGGGCAATCTCTACCCTAGTGCATAGCTGACCTCAGCCCTGCTACAGAGGGGGCAACAACTCAATCAGCCTTAACTTGTAAGAGGACTTCGATTTAGGAACTTACACTATGTCTATTGAAGATCGCGCTGAAGCCACTGCTAAAAACATCGAAGGCAAAGTTCAAGCGGCAGCAGGCGAAATCACCGGCGACACCAAAGCCAAAGCCGAGGGCGAAGCGAAGCAGGCCCAGGCTAAGGCCACCCATGCCCGAGAAGACGTTAAGGATGCTCTCAAAGATGCTATCGACTAGCGCGATCGATTAGTGCTGTTGATGAAGCAAGGCTGGAAGTCTGCTTTATGGGGGTAAGCCCCACGGCCCTGATATTTGCCCCCCATTGATGGAAAAGGCAGCCACTGGCTGCCTTTTTTCTTGCCATAACGGGGTTGTAAAGATCGGATCAGCCTGTAGACGAGGGCCATATCGCTGGGTAGATTGCAGTGTGAGGGTGCAGTTTGGAAGCCAAACTGGGTTCTCTAAACCCAGGAAAGTTGCTGTTTGCCGCGTCTATGTTCTCGATTTTTATCCTCACCCACAACGAAGAGCGAGATATTGCTGCCTGTATCGAGTCGGCCCTGCTGTCAGACGATGTGATTGTGGTGGACTCCTGTAGTGGCGATCGCACCCGGGCGATCGCTACCCGGTACCCCGTACGGTTTGTTGAGCACCCCTTCACCAGCCACGGCCAGCAGCGCACCTGGATGCTAGAAAATGTGCCCTACCGCCACGACTGGGTCTACATCCTCGAAGCCGACGAGCGCATGACGCCGGAGCTATTTGCCGAATGTTTAGATGTGATCGCTAACGGCGATAAAGCCGGCTACTACGTGGCCGAACGGGTGATGTTTATGGGCCGCTGGATTCGCCGCAGCACCCAGTTTCCCCGCTACCAGCTGAGGCTGTTGCGCCGGGGCAAGGTCTGGTTTGATGACTACGGCCACACCGAGCGCGAGGTGGTGAATGGGGCGACCGGGTTCTTGCGCGAGACCTACCCCCACTACACCTGTAGCAAGGGCCTCAGCCGCTGGATCGAAAAGCACAACCGCTACTCGACCGACGAGGCCAAAGAAACCCTGCGACAGCTCCGTGAGGGCCAGGTAGACTGGCGGGCGCTGCTCTGGGGCCGTTCTGAAGTCGAGCGACGGCGGGCGCTGAAGGATCTGTCGCTGCGGCTGCCCCTGCGCCCCCTGACCCGGTGGCTCTACATGATGGTTGGTTTGGGCGGCTGGCGCGACGGGCGGGCGGGGCTAGCCTGGTGTACGCTCCAGGCGTTTTATGAGTATCTAATTGTGCTCAAGGTGTGCGAGCTCAATCATCCCGAATACCTGACTGGGGTGGAGCCTGGGGAGAATATTGTCGGGCTCAAGACCTTTCCCGCTGACATTGCCGCTAGGGAAAATAGCGCCACCTCAGTCAGTGTCGGTGCTCCACCCGTGCCGGAGGGCGAGCCTGCCCTCGGGGCAAACGGCTGCTTGCCCTGAGCTTGATCGCGCTACTGATCCAGTCACCCACTCATCCCACGGGCCTGCGGCGCTATCGTAGAAAAATGAGTGAATACAGGATTAAGCGGGTTCGGGCTGCGGGGGCAAAACAGAACCAGCCGTGGCGAAATCTAGGTGAGTCAATCGGTATGTACCGCTACGGGCAGCGGGCGATCGCCCTGGTGTGGCAGACCGACTGGCGGCTGACGGTGGCCCTGGCGCTGCTGACTTTGGTGGCGGGGCTGTTGCCAGCGGCGATCGCCTACGTGGGCAAGCTGATCGTCGATGCGGTGGTGCTGGCGGCTCAGTCGGGGCTGGTGGCCGATCGCCGGGCCGCCTTGATCTATCTGGCCCTAGAGGCGGTGCTGGTGGCGGTGCTGGCCGGGGCGCGCCAGGGACTGGGGCTGTGCCAGGCGCTGCTGCGGGTGCTGCTGGGGCAGCGGGTCAACCTGATGATTCTGGCCAAGGCCGAGACCCTGCCGCTGACCTATTTTGAAGACTCTGAGTTTTACGACAAGATGACCCAGGCCCGGCGCGAGGCCTCGTCGCGGCCCCTGAGCATGGTCAACCGCACCTTTGGGGTGGTGCAAGACCTGCTGTCGCTGCTCACCTTTGGCGGGCTGCTGCTGCAATTTTCGGGCTGGGCGGTGGCGCTGCTGGCGGTGGCTACCCTGCCCGCCTTTGTGGCTGAGACCCAGTTTGCCGGGCAGGCCTTTCGCCTGTTTAAGTGGCGATCGCCTGAAACTCGGCAGCAGACCTACCTGGAGGCGCTGCTGGCCCGCGAAGACTTTGCCAAAGAAGTCAAGCTGTTTGGCCTGGGGCCGCTGCTGCTGCAGCGCTATCAAGATATCTTTCAGCGGCTGTACGCCGAAGACCGCAACCTGACGGTGCGCCGCAGCGGCTGGAGCTATGGGCTGGGGCTGCTGAGCACGGCATCGTTTTATCTGGCCTACTGCTGGATTGTGCTGGAGGCGATCGCCGGCCGCATCTCCCTCGGCGAGCTGACCATGTACCTGACGGTGTTTCGCCAGGGGCAGACCACCTTTGCCAGCACCCTGACCGCCATTGGCGGCATGTACGAAGACGGCCTCTACCTGGCCAACCTCTACGAATTTCTAGAGCAGCCGGTGCCGGAGGATAGGGGCACGGCGGTGCGGGGCGTTGACCCCAGCGACGGGCTGCGGTTTGAGGGGGTGTCGTTTAGCTATCCGGGCAGCGATCGCCTCGCCCTAGAGGATGTCTCATTTCATCTCAAGCCCAGGGAGAAAATGGCGATCGTGGGCGAAAACGGCTCGGGTAAAACTACCTTGATCAAGCTGCTCACCCGCCTCTACACCCCCAGCCGAGGCCGCATTTTGCTCGATGGCCTCGACCTGCAAGAGTGGGATGCCGCTGTCGTGCAAAAGCGCATTGGCGTGATCTTCCAAGACTTTGTCCGCTACCAGTTTAAGGTGGGCGAAAACATTGGCGTGGGCGATGTCGCCGACTTTGAAGACGCCCACCGCTGGCAAACCGCCGCCGCCAAGGGCACCGCCACTGAGTTTATCGAGGCCCTGCCCGACGGGTTTAATACCCAGCTGGGGCGCTGGTTTTTTGGTGGCCAAGAACTGTCGGGGGGGCAGTGGCAAAAGATCGCCCTCTCCCGCGCCTTTATGCGTACCGAGGCCGACATTTTGGTGCTCGACGAACCCACCTCCGCCATGGATGCCGAGGCCGAAACCCGGCTGTTTGAGCAGTTTCGCGAGGCCACCCAAAACCAGATGGCGATTTTGATCTCCCACCGGTTTTCGACGGTGCGGCGGGCCGACAACATCATGGTGCTGGCCCAGGGCAAACTGATCGAGCAGGGCAGCCACGCAGAATTACTGCGTCAAGATGGCCGCTACGCTCGGCTATTTACCATGCAGGCGGCGGGGTATCTATAGGGGCGTTGTGCCCATGGACAAATGGAGATTGGCCATGGGCCGAGGGTGGCTGACCACGCTACCATAGGTGATCCAGTCTGTTTGATTGCGATCGCAGCCCCCCTGTCGCTTGCTCACCGCCCTATGACCCGACTACCCACCCACCCACCGATGGACAAAACCCAGCGCCAGGCGCTAGATGACCAGCTCTCAAGACGCTACATCGAGCTAGACCCCGAGGGCTATTTTTTGATCTATCTAGATCTGGCCCAGGGGCTGATCTGCGCTAAGCACTTTAGCAACGTGATCAATGACAAGGGGCTGGCCTGCGACCCGGTTACTGGCAAACCCCTGCCCGTGCGCGGCCCTGTTGAGCGTGTACCCACCCGTATCTACAGTGGCTGTACCGCCAAAGAACTCTGCATCGCCATTTTTGAAGACCCCGCCACCCCCTGCCCAATTAGTTACCTAGACCATGCGGCCTACCTAGGTCGCGAGTTTGGGCGGGCCGAAGCTGCCCTCAACGCCGGCGAACCCTATATCCAAGACTAGTTCCCTCCCACCCCAGGCTCAATGCACTCGCGTTGCCATCAGCTGCTCTTCGAGGGCGGCGATGCGGTTGTAGGCCGCTGTCAGCTGGGCTGTCAGCCGCTGAATCTGCACATCTGGGGAGAAGGTGGTTTCAGTGTTTTGGCGATCGAGATCGAGATAGCTGCTGTCGAGCAGCACATCTTTGTGCTCGCAGGCGGCCTCTAACGCGCCGGTTTTGGGCCGCAGAGCGCTGCCGTAGGGCGGGCGACCAGCCCCAGGCTCGTAGGGGCTGACGGCGCGAGCCTGGGCCGCTGTCAGCACAGTTACCTGATCGTTGACCCGATCTACCACCTGGTGCAGGGCGTCAATCTTGTGGGTCAAAAGGGTAACTTGGGTTTGGATAGAGTCCATGTGACGCCTGGTGTTTAAATTTTCCTCACCATCCTAGACTCCAGCCTATAGATCCCTTTGGGCCTTCTGAATCATTTAACGTTTAAAGCTGAGTTGGTCAAGCACTAATCCTCTGCGGCAATCTGCGGCAATAGGTCGGCCAATGAACCGAGAGCAGATTGCGATCGGCGGCTGGGTGGTTGCGATCGCGCGCCAGTTCCCCTTGCCCGTTGGGTGGGTAGGGCATGGGTTAAGCCTCACTCTGCCGCCAGCGGCTGCCAGCCCCGCCCTCGATAGCCATAGTCAAAGACTTCGGGGTGAAAGATTTCCGCCAAGATTTCGAGTGAGTCGACCAGACGCGGGCCAGGGCGGTTGAAGTATTGGTTGCCGTCGGTCAGGTAGACTCGGCCCGTTTTTACGGCCTGAAGCTGATTCCACTGGGGATGGTTGACCAGCGCCGCACTTTCGCGTCGGGTGACGGCCAGATCGTAGCCGCAGGGCATGATCACCATGATCGCTGGGTCGGCTGCAACCAGTGCGTCCCAGGTCATCCAGGGGGAGTGCTGGCCCACCTGGCCAAAGAGCGATTGGCCCCCCGCCAGACTCACCAGCTCGGGCACCCAGTTGCCCGCTGCCATCAGCGGTTCCGTCCACTCGATGCAGGCGACGGTGGGGGTGGGGAGAGCGACGGTGCGATCTCGACAGGTTTGTACCCGCTGCTTGAGCCCCGCTAAGACAGCCTCCACCTGAGCCCGCCCTGCCTCACCCTGCAGAGCCAATCCGGTTCTGTAGATGTCGTCCCAAACCTCGGCCAGACGATTGGGGGACAGGGAAATCAGCTGGGGTTGGCTCTGGGTGAGTTTGGCCACAGCGGCTTCGACCTCCCCCAGGCTGACGGCACAGACTTCGCACTGGGCCTGGGTCAGAATGTGGGTGGGCTGAAGGGTTTCTAGCATCGCCACATCGACCCGGTAGACGCTGAGCGCCGAGGTGAGCAGGTCGGTCACGCGCTGGTGAATTTCGCCGCTGCTGCCCTCGGGGTCAAACTTGGGCGCGGTGCAGACGGGCAAAGCTTTGACGGTAGCCGGAAAGTCGCACTCGTGGCTGCGACCGACTAAAAACTCGCCTAGACCCAGGGCCCAGACAATCTCGGTGGCGCTGGGGATAAGGGAGATGATCCGTAGGGGCTGTAGGGGCATGGGGAAAAGATGGGTAGGCGGATGGAGCGTTCTTCTGGGGTGGTGTAGCTGAGGTGATCTCTATTATGTACGCCACTATGTACGCCTTGGTGGCGACAGGTCTTAAGGCCAGGCTGGGGCTGCGATCGCAGCCAGCCCAACTCTCCCCAATCCTGGCCAGCAAGCCAGGTGATAGGATAGATAAGCACTTTAAGCCCAGACTCCAGGTGTGGACATCGCCTCTTGTTGGGCGGTCTCGACTACGATTAACTAAGTGCATATCGACACTGTGCAACCCCCTACGCTGACCGGCCTGAATTCATGCTGAAGAACCTCCTCGGTGACCCCAACGCGCGCAAGCTCAAGAAGTATCGTCCCGACGTGGTCGAGATTAACCTGCTGGAGGAAGAGATTCAGCAGCTCTCCGACGAAGCTCTAGCGGGAAAAACCCCAGAGTTTAAGCAGCGCATCGAACAGGGAGAATCGCTTGACGATCTGCTGCCCGAAGCCTTCGCGGTGGTGCGCGAAGCCTCAAAGCGGGTGCTGGGTATGCGCCACTTCGATGTGCAGCTAATTGGCGGCATGGTGCTCCACGATGGCCAGATCGCTGAGATGAAAACTGGGGAAGGTAAGACCCTGGTGGCCACCCTGCCGTCCTATCTCAACGCCCTCTCCGGCAAAGGTGCCCACGTGGTCACCGTCAACGATTACCTAGCCCGCCGCGACGCCGAATGGATGGGGCAAATTCACCGCTTTTTGGGCCTCAGCGTTGGCCTGATTCAGCAGGGCATGTCGCCCACCGAGCGCAAGCACAACTACGGCTGCGATATCACCTACGGCACCAACAGCGAGTTTGGCTTTGACTACCTGCGCGACAACATGTCGACCGCCATGGAAGACGTGGTGCAGCGCCCCTTTAACTACTGCGTGATCGACGAAGTCGACTCCATTCTGGTGGACGAGGCCCGCACGCCGCTGATCATCTCAGGCCAGGTCGAGCGCCCCAGCGAAAAATACACCCGCGCCGCCGAGGTGGCCCGCGAGCTCAATGCTGAAGAGCACTACGAAGTCGACGAAAAAGCCCGCAACGTGTTGCTCACTGACGAAGGCTTTATTCGGGCTGAAGAGGTGCTGGGGGTGCAGGATCTGTTTGATCCCAAAGATCCCTGGGCCCACTACATCTTCAACGCCATCAAGGGCAAAGAACTCTTCACTAAAGACGTCAACTACATCGTTCGCAACGACGAGATTGTGATCGTCGACGAATTTACCGGGCGGGTGATGCCCGGTCGCCGCTGGAGCGACGGTTTGCACCAGGCAATCGAAGCCAAAGAGCATGTCGAGATTCAGCCCGAAACCCAGACCCTAGCCAGCATTACCTACCAAAACTTCTTCTTGCTCTACCCCAAGCTGTCGGGCATGACCGGCACGGCAAAAACCGAAGAAGCCGAATTTGAGCGGATCTATAAGCTCGAAGTTACGATTATTCCCACCAACCGCCCCGCCGCCCGCCGTGACCTCTCGGACGTGGTCTACAAAAACGAAGAGGCCAAGTGGAAGGCGGTGGCTGAGGAGTGCGCCGAAATGCACGAAGTCGGTCGCCCGGTGCTGGTCGGCACCACCAGCGTTGAAAAGTCTGAGGTCTTAGCCGCCCTGCTCAGCGAGCGCGGCGTGCCCCACAACCTGCTCAACGCCAAGCCTGAAAACGTGGAGCGTGAGTCTGAGATTGTCGCCCAGGCCGGGCGCAGCGGCTCGGTCACCATCGCCACCAACATGGCCGGGCGCGGCACCGACATTATCCTCGGCGGCAACGCCGACTACATGGCCCGCCTCAAGGTGCGCGAGTACCTGATGCCCCGCATCGTTAAGCCCGAAGACGAAGATGAGTTTTCGGTCACCGCTGTGCCCGGCACCAAGGGGCGCGCCCCGGCCCAGGGCTTTGGCGGCACCAAGAAGATCAAGACCTGGAAGGCATCGCCGGATATCTTCCCGATTGAGCTGTCGCCCGTAGCCATTGATGAGCTAAAGGAAACCGTAGACTTTGCCGTGACTACCTACGGCGATCGCAGCCTGAGCGAGCTGCAAGCCGAAGACAAGCTGGCCGTCGCCGCCGAAAAAGCCCCCACCGACGACCCGGTGATTCAAAAGCTGCGCGACGTCTACAACCGCATTCGCCACGAGTACGAAGACTTTACCCACGCTGAGCACGACAAGGTGATCGAGCGCGGTGGTCTGCATGTGATCGGCACCGAGCGCCACGAGTCGCGCCGCATCGATAACCAGCTGCGCGGGCGGGCGGGCCGCCAGGGCGACCCCGGTTCCACCAAGTTTTTCCTCAGCCTGCAAGACAACCTGCTGCGGATCTTTGGCGGCGATCGCGTCGCCGGTCTGATGAACGCCTTTCGGGTCGAAGAAGACATGCCGATCGAGTCGGGCATGCTCACCCGTTCCCTAGAAGGGGCGCAAAAGAAAGTCGAAACCTACTACTACGACATTCGTAAACAGGTGTTTGAGTACGACGAGGTGATGAACAACCAGCGCCGCGCCATCTACGCCGAGCGCCGCCGGGTGCTCGAAGGTGACGCCCTCAAGGAAATGGTGATCGGCTACGCCGAGCAGACCATGGACGACATTGTCACCGCCTATATCAACCCCGAGCTGCCCCCCGAAGAGTGGAAGCTGCCCGAGATGGTCGATAAGATCAAAGAGTTTGTCTACCTGCTAGCCGACCTCACCCCCGAGCAGCTCGAAGACCTCTCCGTGGGCGAAATTCGCACCTTCCTCCACGAGCAGGCCCGGATTGCCTACGACATCAAAGAGGCCCAGGTTGACCAGATCAAGCCGGGGCTGATGCGCGAGGCCGAGCGCTTCTTTATCCTTCAGCAGATCGATAGCCTCTGGCGCGACCACCTCCAGCAGATGGATGCCCTGCGGGAAACCGTTGGTCTACGCGGCTACGGCCAAAAAGACCCGCTGATTGAGTACAAGAGCGAGGGCTACGAGGTCTTTCTCGACATGATGACCGGCATTCGCCGTAACGTGGTCTACACCCTATTCCAGTTTCAGCCCCAGCCGCAGCAGCAGGTGAAGGCTTCCCAGCAGGTAGGATGATCATCCCCCAGATCAACGTGTCTGCCTCGAAGCATGGATAGTTGAAGATCATGCAAAGTTCTGATGAAATTTGCGCTATTCAGAACAGCCTGAGTTGGCACGGATAGATGGTGGCTCATAAGATTAGGCATAGGTTTGGGTGAACCTAATCAAAGGTCATCATGAATCGCTGGGAGCCTTATTTTATGGGGATCGGCGTATGGATTACTTTGGTCGACCTACTTAACCCAATATAGTCGCTGATTTAGAGGATTAATGCTCTAAATGTTTTGGCGATGTCTTCAGGTGTCCTTACCGGAAAACTAAGCTGTTAGGCATTCAAGCTGCACGATAGCGATCCTACGTGAACTGTGGAAATCTGTCGGGCAGGCGTCTCGCCCATGCAGGCAAGATGCCTGCCCTACCTACATGAATCAACTCGGATTGCCACAGTACTCTGAGGCAGAAGTAAACTCACCTGTTAGCTGAGGCGAAAACTTTTGTATGACATAGAATTCCCGTTTTGTTTATACGAAATCCTGTCTGGCTACCCCCGATTCCCCAGGGCAAACAACTGTTTGCCTCTACAGGTTGGCCTGTTAGGTATCGGGGGTGTGGAATTCGGATTCGGTATTACTTCTGCCTTGAAGTACTAGTCGATTATTCCGAAAGTTTTATAGTCGGATCTTGATAGAAAATAGAAATTACTAAATATTTTATTTGCTCAACAGCTTAGGCGACTTTTGGAAAATAGTTCCCCAAATGGTGGGTGCTGCCCACCCTACAGAGGCTATAGTCACTGGATTAAAGCTGGTATCTTCTTTTCTAGAAACCTTCTTAACACTAGCAATTTCCCAGAGTATTCATCAAACCCAATTGAGTTTGACTATTCCGGATCTATAGGGAAAACTGTGGGAGAAAATACAAAATGCCATTCGACTAATGGCTTAAGCCTAGCTGTAGCAAGATGTGAGATTGTCTTATTACCGCGAAGCCCGTAGAGTCGTTGAATTTAGGTGACTTGTAGCGTACTAGCGATATCTGCTGATTATAAATCAACAAGGAATAAAGAATAAGGCATGAAGTTTATTGATTTTTTTGATCGCGCCTACGTGCTCAATTTGCCCGAACGCCGCGATCGCCGGGAGGCGATGGCCAAGGAACTCCAGCAGGTTGGTCTACCCTTTACCCCTGGCAAAATTGAAATATTTGCAGCTATCAAGCCCAACAGTCCTGGCCCTTTTTGCTCCATCGGTACCCGAGGCTGCTTTCTGAGTCACCTAGAAATGTTTAAGCTAGCCCGTGACGCAGGCTTGAAGAATCTGCTCATCATGGAGGATGATCTTAAGTTTAAAGCAGATTTTTGCAACTATGAAGAGGCTGTATTGCAGGAACTGAACAATCAAGATTGGGACTTAGTTCAGTTTGGCTACTATGCCGCTTGGTCAAATCCTGACGATGACCTTGCCTTGCCAAGGCTTAAACCTTTTGCAGAGGAAGTGATCGGCACTCATTTTTATGCTGTAAATGGCAAGATGATTGAACGACTGATTGCATTTTATGAGCTGTTATTGAGTCGCCCTAAGGATCATCCAGACGTTGGCCCTATTCCTGCAGATGGTGCCTTAAATGTCATTAAATGGAAGTATCCAGACATTAATCGATTAATTGCAGTACCGACCCTGGGTACCCAACGAAGTTCTCGCAGTGACATTATGCCTAAATGGTACGACGATATGCCCGTGCTAGGAAAATTGGCTAACCTCGCCCGCAACTCTGGGTTTGCCAATGTACTCAAGCATTAGTTTATGCCTGCTAAGCTAGGACTGCCGTGGGTGGCTACAAAAAAATAGCCAGGTAACTCTAGGATGTATTGCCTGGTCTACATACAATCTATAAAAAAATCAACCTGAGGCCCGTGGGACATTAGTCCCACGGGCCTCAGGTTGATGACGACAACCGCTGCAGGCGACCTTAGTAAGCCAGACCCATGCTGCGGGTGGTTTCGGCACCCAGGTAGACCCGAATGCTAAGGAAGTCGGTGGGGCAGGCGGTTTCGCAGCGCTTGCAGCCGACGCAGTCTTCGGTGCGGGGAGAGGAGGCAATCTGCCCGGCCTTGCAGCCATCCCAGGGCACCATCTCTAGAACATCGGTGGGGCAGGCGCGCACGCACTGGGTGCAGCCAATACAGGTATCGTAAATTTTGACAGAATGGGACATTGAAACAAAACTCCAATGTGGGTCACGACTGGGTTTGACTGCTTTAAGGGAAATCCTCAAAGATGAGTCAAAACGGTCTATACAGTAAGGGTTTCCTAATCTTTGACCAGTCTATAGCGAGAGATTTAGGCTCTCATCGCCACCCCCCATAAACCTTAACGGATCGTAATATCGGCGCGAGTTATAGCTCATAATTGGCCCTGTTAGAGGATCCCTATGGGTCGGGTGTTGAGTGTTAGGTGTTAGGTTTCAGGATCGGTTGACTGGCTTTTGCCGCAAATTGGTAGGGGATGGGCGGCTGATCGGCTCAGTCAAGGTGGTCAACTTGCCTAAAGGCCATGACGACCAATGCGTCGTCGGTGGATAGGCGATCAAACTGTTCGGGCTTGGGGTTGAGCAAGATTTTGCCACTGGCCCGGCGCACCCCCAGCAGCAGCAGTGGGTTGTCGGGCTGGCGGTTGCTGTAGTCGCTGATCCAGTGGTTGAGTTCGACAAAGGTTTTGCCCCACAGGGCCGTGGGGTAGCGCCCTGGCTCGATAAAGTAAAACTCGTTGGAGTCGTCGGAGTAGGTGAGCAGCTGCTGATACACCACCGACATGTGCTTAAACATGGCGCTCTGAGCCATAATGCCAGCGCTGTAGTCGCGGGCTGAGACTACCTCGTCGACCCCGGCTTCTTGCAGGTGGCGGCGGCGGCGCAGGTTCACCAGTTCGGCGATCACGTGGATGTCTTTTTGGCGACCGGGAATTTGCTCTAGGTGCTTGATCGCTAGGGCAATCAGGGCGTTTTTGTCGTCGGGGGACTCGGTGGCCTCGTCGGCTAGCAAAATCACCGCCTTGGCCGACGAGGCCTGGAGCCGCTCTAGGGTGTCGTGGTGGGTGGGGTCGTCTTGCACAAAGTGCACCCGACTGGGGAACTCGCGGCGGTCGGCGACGGGGCCTGCCGCCACCACCACAATGTCGATGGGGTGGTTTTTGTTGCCTTCGAGGAGCTGATCGATGATGCCCGCCGCCTTGTCGTTCCAGTTGCAGAGAATGATGTGGTTGCTGAACAGGCTCACGGTGGTCTCCGGTAGCAGGGCGCGGGTGACAAAAATCGAGGAAATCTTACCGCTGATGGCCCCAAAGATGAAGGTGCCAGAGATCAGCAGCAGCAGTTGCAGCACCCGCCCCACGGGGCTGCGGGGCTTGTCGGGGTATTCGCCCATCAGGGTGATGACGATGTTTTCTAGCACTTCCCAGGGGCCGCTGCGGCTGCCTTCTTGCCACAGCAGCAGGGCCACAACGCTGGCCAGGGTGAGGGCGATGGCGATCGCAACTAACCGCTGCTGTAGGCGACGCTGGGGAGAGGGCATTGCGGTCATAGGTGCAGTCGGCGGGGAAGGGCCAGGTCAGGCTCCCCAGGGCGAAACTCTTCTCACCATACCGCTGGTGGTCTGAAATGACGCGTATCGAGGGCGGCAAACTTCGCTGTCGCCTCTGCATCTAGGCCGAGTCCAGCTCGGATCTAGGGGTTTGTGCCCGGCAGAGCGCTGCTTTTGGGCTTGCATCAGGTTTAGATCCTAAGGGTTTCTTGAGATTTTTCGAGCGATCGCACCTCGATCCCCAGAGTGCCATTAGGCTAATCAATAACCTGAGCTGTTAGAGCCTGCCTCTTGCCCGGCCACTGCCCCCTTCTACCGCTGCACCGCCATGGCCACCCGCCTCTGGAACTTTCTCACCACCGATCTGCACGACCGGGCAATCAACGCTGATCGGGCCACCGATGCCGCTGACGCGGTGCTGGGTCTGGCCGCCGGACTGGCGACAGAAAGCCTCAACAGCTCCAAGCTGGCCCCGTTGGTGCTTCAACTCGACTCACTGCTCGATGCGATCAACGCGCCCCTGGGCAAGCTGGTGGAGACAACGCTGCCCTTGGCTGATCTCGGCACCGGGCTGCTGTTATTTTATCGAGAGACCACTCAAAAACAGCCAACCCCGGCCCAGGCGATCGCACTGGTGAGCCAGGCCGCTTACCTAGAGAGCTTGCGCGAGCTGGTGAAGCGCAATTCTCGGCTGGGGCAGCTGCTCACCTACAACGACAGCACCCCTCGGGCCAGAACCATCACCCTAGAGGTCAAAGCCCTGGGAATTTTTGAGCTGACCGACGCCGATGCTCAATTGGCTACGGTTTCTTTTCATCAGTCGGCTCTAGCAGCGGCATTTAACCGGGCGCTCAATGCCCGACTAGAGCAGATCGGCATGCCCGCTACCCTGGCTAGTCGCTTAGTCGAAGCCGTCGCCAAAAACACAAATCGGCATATGAGAACTGCGATCGCCGCTGCCGACGACAAGCTCAAAACCTGTTTTGACCGCCCTCAACCGTAGGGGGTGTTCGGCTGGCCAACACCCCTGGCAAATCTGCCCCATCCCTCGCCCAGCTAACGCACCAAAACTCATCCTGTAAAACGTTCGCCCCCGCCAGAAACCGGGTTTCTGGGGCTATAGCAGTAAATCTGGGTGAAGCCGAGAAGAAACTCAGTTTCTAGATTCTCTACAACCCCAGGGCCAGCTTGACCGCCGCCTCGGCGTGGATGCGGGTGGTCGCAAATAGCGGCATGGGGCTGTCGATTTCGCTGACCAGCAGCTCTAGCTCGGTGCAGCCTAGCACTACCCCCTCGGCTCCAGCCGCTGCTAACTCTTGGCAGAGGGTCAGCAGCGCCTGCCGCGACTCGGGCTTGAGAACGCCCTGGCACAGCTCGTCATAGATCAAGTTGTGCACCACCTCGCGGCCAGCAGCGTCGGGCACGACTACCTCCAGGCCGTGGCGGTCACGTAGGCGATCGCAGTAAAACCCCTCCTCCATGGTGAATTTGGTGCCCAGCAGGCCCACCCGGTGCAGGCCCTGGGCCTTGATCGCCTTGGCGGTGGCGTCGGCAATGTGCAGCAGCGGGATCGAAATCTGGGCTTCGATGTCGTCGGCCAGACGGTGCATGGTGTTGGCGCACACCAGCACCATGCTGGCCCCGGCCATTTGCAGCTGCTGGGCGGCTTCGACCAAGATTTCTGAAATCTCGTCCCAGCGGTTCTCGTGCTGCATGGCGGCCATGTCGGCAAAGTCGACCGAGAACAGAATGATTTTGGCGGAGTGCAGGCCCCCCAGGCGATCGCGGGTGGTCTGGTTGAGAATGCGGTAGTACTCCAGGGATGACTCCCAGCTCATGCCGCCAATTAGGCCAATGGTTTGCATCGGTGAGTTTGCCTAGGGCTAAGGGATCTAATAAGTACAGGCGCGCGCGCCCAGGCTATTGGGGGGGCGGCTGCGCTCAGGATACACCACCTTATACACCACCTTTCCGGGGGATGGGTAACGCCGCACAGCGCAAACCAGGGCACACGGCACGGCGCATCCCCACCCTGAAGATGCGGGGCTTTCCCGCCGCTAGTTTTTGGTAAAGTCTAAGGGTATCCACGGACTGCGTGGGCACCTTGGCTGACCATACCTGCCCCTCCGCCCCCTAAAATCTAGTTATGACTGCTTCTTCTGATGCCACCGCCTACGCCCCCCTCAGCGTTGAGGCTCTAGCCCAGCGCCTGACCGAGGGCGATGCCACCGTGCAGCTGATCGACGTACGCGAGCCCCAGGAAGTGGAAATTGCCAGCCTAGAGGGGTTTGAGAACCTGCCCCTGAGCGAGTTTGCCGCCTGGTCAGGGGCGATTCACAGCCGGTTTGACTGCGATCGCGAGACCATTGTGCTCTGCCACCACGGCATGCGGTCGGCCCAGATGTGTATGTGGCTGGCCCAGCAGGGCTTTACCCAGCTCAAAAATGTGACCGGCGGCATCGATGCCTATTCACTGACGGTCGATCGGTCGGTGCCCCGTTACTAGGCCCGTTACGAGGGTTGGCTCTATGGATGGCAGTACCCTGCGATCGCCTATTTCCAGCCAGGCCTCGACGGCTGACCTCAAGGCCCTAGCCCAGGTGGTCGGTCGGCAACTGGCGGCCCATCGGGCGGGTCTGCCCCTGGTCAGCCCCCGGCGCGAGATTCCGATGAACTACCGGGTTTGGGGCATGCAGTTTGGTCGCCAAGACAACCCGATGTTGTCTTCAACCGAGGCGATTGCCGACCTGTTTCGCCGCGATGGCATTGACGGGCGGCTGCTGATCTTGGGTGAGGCGGGGGTGGGCAAAACCCACACCCTGCTGGCGGTGGGCGACCTGCTGCTCAAGCGGGGCGGGCCGGTGCCGGTGCTGCTCGACGTGTCGGCCTGGGCCGGAGAAACCCTGCGGGATTGGCTGATTGCTGCCCTGTGGCAAGCGTATCGGGTGGCCAAGGGCACTGCGATCGCCTGGGTCGACAACGCCCAGCTGACTTTGCTAATCGACGGGTTCGACCACCTCGACACCGGCCAAAAGCGGCGGTTTGCCCTCGCTCTAGAATCTCTGCTGCGCACTAACCCCAGTCAGACCGCTCTGCTGTGCTGCCGTCGCCAGGTGATCGAGGCGTTGGGGCTGACCTTTGACCAATTTAACGGCGGGGTGCATATCATTCCCCTGGCGGCCCAGCAGGTCAAAGACTACGTGCTCAGCCAAAATCGCCCCGAACTCTGGCCGGTGATCAAGGGCAGCAAGGCACTGCAACAGCTAGCCCGACTGCCTCTGCACCTGACGATGCTGGTGGCTATGCCCATTCTGCCGGTGCCCCCGGTGCGCAGCCGGGCCGATCTGATGCAGCGCTATGTCGATGAGCGTCTGGGGCTGGCCAAGGGCGATTTAGCCCGGCACCGCGCCTCCCTGATTTGGCTGGCGACACAGCTTGGGCGGCGGCCCCGCTGGTTTTACCTCGACGACCTCCAGCCCAGCTGGCTGCCCGAACCTCAGCTGCTGCTCTACCGGCTGCTGCTGGGGCTGACCATCGCCCTAGTGATGGGCCTGGTGGGGGGCAACCTGCTGCTGGGGCTGGCCCTAGGGCTGATGGTCTCGCAGATCGACCTAGAGAGTTTTGCCTACCTGCGGCTGGGGCTGGCGATCGCCCCCCTCAGCCGCGTCGGCACCCTGGTTTTGACCACGGCCTTAGCCGCCCTGGGGCTGGGCCTGGGGCTGGGCACGGTGGCGGCGCTGCTGCTGACCCCCTTTGGCCGAGGTTTAGCGGCCTTTGGCTGGGGTGGAGCGTTGGGTGCCCTGGTGGGGTGGAGCTTGAGTCTGGTGCTGCTGCTGCGGGGCGGGCTGACCGGGGTAATTCAGGGTCGCCAGATCCCCAATCAAGATCTGCACCTGGCGCTGCGCAATACGGTGCTGCTGGTGGCGGTGCTGGGTGCGATCGCAGCCCTGCTGCTGGTCATGCCAGCGGTGGTGAGCGGGCTGCCACCCTTGACCCTCCTCACCCCAAGCCGAACCAGAATGCTGGTGGCGGGTCTGATCAGCGCTGGGCTGTGGCTCTCCTTTGGGCTACAGCAGGGCATCGTGCGGGGGCTGCTGGGCGGGCGGCAGGGGCTGCCCCTGGCGGCCCAGCCCTGGCTAGAGGCCATGGTGGCCACAGGGCTGCTGCGCCGCCTGGGGGGCGGCTACAGCTTTGGCCACGAAGGGTTGCGCCAGGCGATCGCCGCCGGGCAGCAGCAGGGGACGCGATAGGTGGTTGGGTGTTGGGTATTGGGGGTTGGGGGTTAGGGGGTGAGTACCTAAACCCCGGCTCTGGATCGTTGCCATCATCTAATTGCCCCGCTGGTGCGTAGCGTAATAGGCAGGGCCACGGTGTAGTTTTCCTGGGCAATTGAGCGCCACTAGCGCCGAGACTCCCCTGGGATGGAGAAGCGCTCAGGTAACTCCCAGGCGAAGTCGTCAGAATCTATATGGGCCCAGCGCTACCGATGGCGCTTGATCCCACCGCTTGAAGGGGCTGCCCTGCCGTTGCCGTCTACTTTGTCATCCGCACCATGGCGTTTTCATCTCGGTCTGTGCCGAAACCGGCCACTCAGGCTAAATCGCGTGCCCCATGGCGCTGGGCCACTTTGCTGATGGGGGCCACCCTAGGGCTGATCGGCGCTATCGTCACGGCTTGGTTTTTGGGCGATAGGCGCATTACCGCCGGGTTTGATCAGCTGTATGGATGGCAAACCCAGCCCCCGATCTGGCTGGCGTTACCCACTGAGCTGGTGCACTACCTGGCTGCCCCTACGGTGGTGGTGGTGGTGGTGGCCTACGCCATTACTCGCCTGTCGCCTCGGCCTCGGCCCTGGTCGCGCTACCTGGTAATTGGCCTGTTGCTGGGTCTGCTGGGGCGCTACCTGGTGTGGCGCTGCTTGACTACCCTCAACCTGGCCTCGCCGCTGGAGGGCACCCTCAGCCTGACGCTGCTGGGCATGGAGCTGTTTGGCCTAGTCACCAGCATGCTCCAGCTGCTGCTGCTGCTGCGGGTGCGCGACCGCCGCCCCCAGGCCGACGGGCTAGAGCAAGACGTGCTCAGCGGGCGCTACCAGCCCTGGGTCGATGTGTTTATTCCCACCTACGACGAGCCAGCCTTTATTTTGCGGCGCACCATCATCGGCTGTCAGGCCATGGACTACCGGCGCAAAACCATCTACCTGCTCGATGACACCCGCCGCCCCGAGATCAAAACCCTGGCCGCCGATCTGGGCTGTGAATACGTCACCCGGCCCGACAACCACCACGCCAAGGCGGGCAACCTCAACCACGCCCTAGAGCACGCGCGGCTCAGCGGCTTCCCCCAGGGCGAGCTGATTGCGTCTTTTGATGCCGACTTTGTGCCCACTCGCAACTTTTTGAGCCGCACCGTCGGGTTTTTTCAACACCCTCAGGTGGGTTTGGTGCAGACTCCCCAGAGCTTCTACAACGCCGACCCAATTGCCCGCAACCTGGGCCTAGAGGCGGTACTTACCCCCGAAGAAGAGGTGTTTTATCGTCAGATTCAGCCAATGCGCGACGGGGTGGGCAGCGTGGTTTGCTCGGGCACCTCCTTTGTGGTGCGCCGCAGCGCATTAGAACAGACCGGCGGCTTTGTCACCGAGTCACTCAGCGAAGACTACTTTACCGCCGTGCGCCTGGCCGCCCAGGGCCACGATGTGATCTACCTCGACGAAAAACTCAGCGCGGGCCTGGCTGCCGAAGACATTGCCGCCCACGCCACCCAGCGGCTGCGCTGGGCCAGGGGTACCCTGCAAGCCTTTTTTATTCAGTCAAACCCGCTCACCATTGGCGGGCTCAACCCGATGCAGCGGCTGGGCCACCTAGAGGGGCTGCTGCACTGGTTTAGCAGCATTCCCCGGATTGGCTTTTTGCTGATGCCCCTGGCCTACTCGTTTTTTAACCTGGTGCCGATCAACACCACGGGCCGAGAGCTGCTCTACTACTTTGTGCCCTACTACCTGATGCAGCTGATGGTGTTTGCCTGGCTGAATGAGCGATCGCGCTCGGCCCTGCTATCAGATATCTACTCGCTGGTGCTGGTGTTTCCCCTGGCGGTCACGGTGGTGCAGGCGATGGTGCGCCCCTTTTCGCGGGGGTTTAAAGTCACCCCCAAGGGCACCTCCAGCCCCAGGTTTCGGTTTAACTGGCGGCTGGGCTGGCCCCTGGCGCTGCTGTTTGCCCTCACCGCCGTCAGCCTGTGGTACAGCGTTGGGCTGGCCCGCAGCGGCGTCGAGCATGAGGGCCTGGCCCTCGGCTGGATCTGGAGCGCCTACAACCTAGTGATGCTCGCCGTCGCCCTGCTGATTTTGCTGGATGTGCCCCGCCCCGACAGCCACGCCTGGTTTGATCTGCGCCGGGTGATCAAGCTTTCTCCCAAGCTATTTCAGCCAGATTTAGATCGCGGCTCTGGTTCTAAAGCCAACCCGGCGGTGCCGCCCAAAACCTGGTGGGGCATCACCACTGTGATCTCCGAGGTGGGGGTCGAGGTGGCGCTCACCCAGGGAGCCACCCCCGACTGTCCGCTGGCGGTGGGCATGGCGGTTGATTTAGAAATTGCTGAGGATGCGATCGCCCTCGAAGGCATCATCACCGCCGTCAACACCGCAGGCGAATATCCCCACCTGCGATTGCAGTTTGGCCCCATGGTCCCCGCCAGCTACCGGGCCTTGGTCACTACCCTATTTTGCCGCCCCGGCCAGTGGAAACGGTGGCATAGCCCTGGCGAACTGCAATCTTTGGGGCTGCTGCTGCGAGTGCTGTTTTGGCCCCGGCAGTTTGACCACCGCAGGCCCAGCGCTGTGCCCGTGGTCAAGGGGTAAGTCATGGGGGCCGAAACACTCTATGATGGCGGCAATCAAACTGCCCGTCAGACGCCATCGCCCGTTGCCTTAGCCCTATGCAGATCACCTACGACCCCAAACGCGACATCCTGCAAATTGCCTTTAACCAGCGCGAGGTCGATGAGACCGCCCGCGTTTCGCCCAACCTCATCCTTGACTATGACGAAGATGGGCTGATCGTTGGGCTAGAGCTGCGCCAGGCCTCTAAGCGAGTCGATAACCCCCTGTCGTTTACCTTCAATGTCGGTGACGCCGACATTGAAAAACCCCAGCCCTAGGGAGTTCCTTAGCCAAGCAGTTACCCCGATGTGGGGGCGCAGCGCCTGCGTCCTCGGGAAAAAGCTCTAGCACAGCATTGGCCCGCACAAAAAAAGGGGAGGCCAGGCCTCCCCCGTGATCATGACTTACTCTCAAGCCTCAACCGCTCGGTTGAGAACACCTCACCCCTAGGCCTCGCTAGCTTCAATGGCAGGGGCTGCGGTGCCGCCGAGGCTAATTTTGACCACTTTGTTGCGGGCTTCAGCCACCTTGGGCAGAGTCAGGGTCAACACGCCGTGGCTAAAGTCGGCCACCACTTGGTCGTTTTGCACTGCGTCGGGCAGGTTGACCATGCGCTGGAAGCTGCCGTAGCGGGTGTCGTCGTAGAGCACCTGGGCGGTTTCTTCGGTGGGGGCTGCGGGAGCTTGGCGGGTGCCCGAAATCGACACCACATCGGCACTGACCTGCACGTCAAGGTCGGCGGCGGTAACGCCCACCAGGTGGGCAGTCAGCTCAAACCCATGGCCCCGATCGACTAGGCGAATAGCCGGTGCCCAGTCAGACTTGGCCAGGGCCTCGGTGGTGAGGTCGCCAAAGGCATCGTTAATTTGGCGGCGAATGGCGTTGATTTCGGTGATCGGGTCTAGGTAGCGACGAATAATCATAGGTTTTTAACCTCCTGGTATTTGCTTTTCCAAACATTCGAAGTGAGTCAGGTTAAGCGTTTGAGCTTTCGCTCTCTACAGTTACTATAGTGCGCCAATACAGCGGGTTTCCCTAGTGGTAGGAACCCTACTGCGGTGGCGCATTTCCCTCCCGTACTGGGGTGTAGGGTGAACCGTACTGGGTGCGATCGCGCTCAGAATGCAGGGCACAATTCATCACGTAAGATTGAATCAGCGCATCCAATAACCCATGGCCACCACCCCCGATCGAGAACCAACCTTAAGCGACATTGCTCAGCAGCTGAGTGAACTCAGAGATGAGCTAGACAGCGTTAAGCGGAACCAGGAGCTAGCCCAAAAAAGCCAAGAGCAGGGCCAACAGTGGCAGGAGCGCTTTCAGCAGCAAGGCCAGCAGTGGCAAGACCGTACCTGGGACGTGATCAAGTGGGCGGGCGGCATTAGCGCTGGCTTGGCTATCAGTGCCTCAATTGCGCTGGTGGGCATTGTGATTCAACCGCTGGGGCAGTAGGCAAGGGTTCTATTGGTACAAAAACAGCCGCTTGGCGGCGCGGGTAAAGGCCACATAGCAGAGCTGGTTGCGCTCGATCACATTGCGGTTGGCCGCCATCGACGGCACATCGACAAACACATCTTGAAAGGTAGACCCCTGGCTTTTGTGGATGGTGAGGCTGTAGGCGTAGTCAACCGTGTGAAAGCGCTGCTGTAAGTCCCAAAACTCCATCCAGCGTTTTTCTTGGGCCAGAAAGTCGAGCTTGACTTTAAATTCGGGCTGCCCCGACTCGTGGAGCACCCGCAGGGTTTTGCAGTCTCCCGCTTCGGTTTCGACGTCGAGCAGCCACAGGGGCCATTCGCCCTCGCGGCCTCGGGCGATGTGCAGCACTTCGCACTCGCCCGAGGTGGGCAGCACAATGGTCTCTCCTTCGAGGCAGGGGTTGACGGCGATTAGCCGCTCACCGGGCACAAACCGCAGGGCGTTAGGGCCGTAGATGGCGGTGCGAATTAGCTGGTTGAGCTGGGCGACGCGGCGATTGGTGTAGGCCAGGGCGCGTACTTGGTCGGGGTTGCGCTGGTAGGCGGAGCTGGTAAAGGCGCGAATTAACAGGTCGTGCCAGGCGGTGCGGGGCACCACAAAGCAGCCCTCGGTGTTGTTGGGGTTGGTGTCGCTGGTGAAACGGGGAAACCGATCGCGCTCTAGATTGCGCCGCATGTCTTCGGCGACGACGGCGATCGCACCGCCGTAGCGCACCACCTCGGTCAGCTCAGATTTGTGCACAATTTGCTGAAAGCAGGCGGACTCGGGCTCGTTGACCGGGGGCAGCTGGGCCGAGTCGCCCACAAATAAAATCTGGGTGCCCCGGTACAGGTTTGACACCGCATTGACCAAGAGTTCCCACAGCTCTTGGTTGATCATCGAGCACTCATCGACGATCACCAGGCGGTAGCGGTCGAACTGGCTGGCCTGCTGGCGGTCGATGGCAAACACCTGCTTGCCGTTTTCTTCGTCGATTACCGGGCGCAGGCCCAGCAGCTTGCAGCAGGTCATGGCGTCGATGTCGAGCCGCCACTGGGCCGCCATCGCCGCCAGCACCTTGGTGGCCTTGTTGCTAAAGGCGCTGAGCACAATCGGGCGGTCGTCGCCGCGATCGCGCAATCCGCTGATAAACGCCTGCAATAGGGTAGTCTTGCCCGTGCCCGCGTAGCCCGTCAGCAGGTACAGCTTTTCGCTGCCCTGGACAAAGGTATCGAGGGCCTCTAGCGCCGCCGATTGCTCGGCGGTGAGTGCGATCGCGCCAGTAGTGGTGGGACCAGTAGTGGTGGAACCAGTAGTGGTGGGACCAGTAGTGGTGGGAGTGGTGGGCCGGGGGGTCGCCATGGATGCGGAACCGCTTTTCTACCTCAGGTTAGCCTGATTTGCCTACCCCGGCAGTATAGCGGGGCCGAGGTCGGAGCCGAGAGCAACCCAGGGCTCACCCTCCAACCTCAGCCGCTGAGGTGTCCTAGGGGCAGGGGATGGGCGTCATATTGCTGCCCAGGCCACCGGTACCCGTGCGGGACACCCAGCCCGTGCCGCCGTTAGCGAGTCTCACCTGCACCCAGCGGCGACCGTCTGCCGCCGTTTGTTCGGTGGCTGGGTTGGTGGTAGCAACCACCGTGTTGCCCCTGGCGTAACTCGCCACCTGTCCGGCTGTTGTCGATGGGCCAGAGCGCACAATCAAATTTTGATCGGCTCTAAAGCACGCGCCCGCCGTGGGGGGCGGTGGGGTAGTGGTGCAGGGGCCGAGGTTGGCGGCGTTGAGCCAGCCCACGGGCTGCACCGCCGACAGAGTACCCGTGCCTAAAAACACTTGGGCTCTCCCGGTTGCAACCGCCCCGGTCAAGGTCACCTGGGTGCCCGCCCCCAGGGTGCCAATGCGGTTGGCCAGTGGCCCCAGGGTGCTGTTGTCAAAGATTTCGGTGTTGCGGTTGAGCTGGCGACAGCCGCGAATTAGGGTGGGGTTTTCGGTCAGGGGGCGGGTGTCTTGGGCCAGGGCCGGAGCCGCTGAGAATGACCCGGCAAGGAGTAGGGCGATGGGTAAAAATCGGCCACTTAGGGCCATTGCTCCTCTGAAAGACCGCTGCATCATGAAAGCCATGGATACTCCTGTTAATGGCTGAGCGTAGGTGGCGTAATCCCAGGGTTCACGCAGGTATCGTACCACCGGCAAAATTTGCTTTGGCGGAAGTGTTGTGAAGTTTACAAAGCCTCGGCGCTAGGGGCATTGGCCCCACCTGCGGTGCCCTGGGGGTGAAATCAGCTGCTCACTACCCCAGGTGCTGGGGGCGGTGCCAATGCAGGCGGCCCCAGACCGCGATCGCGCCCCCCAGAGAAACGCATAGACCGCTCAAACTGGCCACGGCAAAGGGTCCATCACAATTATACTGAATGACAAACAAAACATCTGCAGGGTGCTGCTGTAATTAATTGACAGTCGGGAATCTATCAATCATGGCCAATGACGATCCCAGCAATGGAAATGATAAGTCTTCATTCCAACTTGTCTTTGAGTACTTTAAAGATAATAATTACTATTTTCTATATGTAATCGCAGGTATTCTTCTGGCACTAGCTCTTGGTGAACAAACGACTCTTGGCTTCATTAGTTTTCATGGCTCTGCCGAAGGAAAAGAGCGCTGGGTGCTAATAGGTTGTGCCCTTCTTTTTCTTCTTGCAGGTCTAATTCTTAATCTCAATCTATTTAGTTCAAGAACCCGTGGAGCGCAACCACAAAAATCCTCAAGAGAAACAGAACTCAGTCAAGTCAGTGAAAATCCAATTGACAAGGTTCAGGAACAGACCGAGAATATCCCTTTCCTGAACCAAAACTTGGATTTAAACCCTTCAAAAGCCGTCTATATAAACCATCAAAAAGCCCTTAGATCGGGAAGGATCTTGAGCGACTGGATAGAAGGCAAGCGAGTTGATTTTTCTCGAAAGGTAACACAGAAAATATATACGGAATTTGAAGATGACACCAGTTCAATTGAGCCAGAAGACTTTCGCAAAGAAATTAATATGCTTGCTGAAATCTTAATTAAAAATATCCGAAATGCTCAACCTTTCTCACCTCAAGAGAGAGGAGTCATCCTTAAAGAAGGGCGATCTTTTATTTATACTAAGGCCTTAGAAGAACTTAAAATGATGCTTTTTGAGGCGGCTAAAATGAATTTTCAAGGTGATGCAACAGTTGACGAACTGCTTGAATTCTTCTCTAATCAATTGATTGAGGATATTTCGGCTTGAAATACTAATTTTTCAATCAGAATTGTCTCTTTAAAGATTTATGCCTTTTTGACTCAAGACTTCTTTAGCCTTATTTTTTTGAGTGTCAGGCATCTTATTGAATTCAACTTTCAGGATATCCTGGAGATTATTTGCGGCAAGTTCCAGGTTCTGGTCTGGTACCGCCTTTATCTGAGTTTTCAATATATTAATGGATGTGAAGAGATTCACAAATACCTGGGTTAGCGGTGTCATCCCGTTCACGATCATCTTGTCGTGTCCCATTGATGAGGCTCCTAAGCTCGACAGTCAATCACTTATACGGTGCTGAAGATAAAGCATCCGGATAATTTACTCGCCAGTGATACAAAGGATCTGAATTTCTCGGCGACATGATGGTAACTGTCGTTACTTAATCTAGAATCGACTGGTTTAGCCAGAGCTTTTTCATATCAATCTGGTGTGCCAGATTGATATATGGGTGTAATGTAGTAATCGCGTCAGTAATAGTACTCAGTAGAGATGCCCAATAAGAGGGACGATGAGCCAAATCTAACAGTAAAAAATTGCGATAATCAATCAAAATAGGGTAAAGGGGAAAGTATCCGACCTGCAAGAGTTTTCGGATACAGGTGGTCTGTAAAGTTTCGTTTTGACCATGGAGAACACCTTGCACCAACGCGGCAACCACGATGGGCTGAAGCTCCGACTGGGGAAGCAGTTCAGCCAGCGCATCTGGCAGTGCAAAGTCCATATATTCATGATTTGGCGCATTTACCATCAATCGACCGAGCTGTTCGATAGTCGCAGGAGTTCCTATTGACTTCAGCATTTGAACAACGTGTATCTGAGTCTTGACGGCAGATGTGTCTGCCAATTGAGCTGCCTGAGTATAGAGGTGTACGAGCTGAGTCAAAGATTTTTCAGAGCAAGTATTCTTCATGGCGACATTATTTGTGAGGGTTAATCTAAATTAGGAAGCACCCCTTGAAACCAGCAATTTTAAATTCAAAATTTTCAGGAGCTGAAACCCTTGACACTTGTTCAGATCAAGCTCTACTGATGAGCATTGATCGGCTGAAACGCCCTAACCTCGTTCCGAAGTTATTTTTGCTGCCTTGAAACACCCAAGTAGTTACTTAAAGTCATATCTTTTAATAGTGCAAGAGTACTATAAAACTTGCAAGTTGTTCTCTCTGGCAGTTAGGGCAAACGCATACTAATTTCACATTCACGAAGGAATTACGAATCGGCAAGGCGGCGATAGACCTCCTCATACCTTTCGACAGGTTGCTCGTAAGCTTCCATAAAAGGGGACAAATCTTTCCGCTCGACAACTGGTTTTAGGGATCCGATGTAAGCCAGAAGCTCAACCATAGCCTCTTCAGGCATCTCATCTAGCTCATCCATAATTTTTGCTTTCAAGCTTTCAGCATTCCTCATCCTCACCGCCACCCACTGAGACTTGCCGACACCGTACTGCGCTATTCATTTAGCAGGGTGTGCTACGGGCATGGGCAGACGTGGGACAATAGGCAACCTGTGCAAAACGTGGAACTCACCTATGACGGCGGCAATGCCCTATTCTTCTGAAACAATTGAGTCAGCAATGCAGGCTGGCGAGCTGACCTTTGCCCTGCCCGACCCCCACGATGAGAAGATCTCGGACTACGAGTTTAATCAGCAGATGGAGGCGGCCTGGCAGGTGTGCGATCGCTTCGATCTGCAAACCGATATCTGGCGCGGCCGGATTTTGCGGACGGTGCGCGATCGCGAAAAGAAGGGCGGCGACGGGCGCGGCACCGGCTTTCTCAACTGGCTCAAAGACCGCGAAATCACCAAAAGCCACGCCTATAACCTAATCGAGCTGGCCGAGAGCGCCGACCAGCTGCTCGACGCCGGTATGCTCACCCCCAAAGAAGTCAACCAGTTTAGCAAGCGCGCCTTTGTCGAAACCGCCAAATCGGCCCCCGAGGTGCAGCAGCTGGTCAGCGACTCGGCCCGCAAGGGCGACCACATCACCCGCCGCGAGGTGCGCCAGGTGGCCAACGAGTGGGCCGCCATGACCTCTGACCTGATTCCCGAAACCCTGCGCGAAAAAGCGGCCAACAACACCATCCCCACCCGCTACATTGCCCCCCTGGTGAAGGAGATGGAAAAGCTGCCCCCGGTTCACCAGAGCACCCTCAAAACCGAAGTCGAACTCAACCCCGATCTCGAAACCCTGAAGCAGGTCACCGCCGAGGCCCGCTACCTCTCTAAGTACCTCGACTCGGCCAACCAGGTGCAGCTGCTCGAAGCCAGCGGCATTGATCTCGAACTCGCCCTCGAAGAGGCCCTGCGGGTGGGCTGCCTCAACTCCGCCGCCGACATGGTGGCCCAGGCGGCTCAGATCGAGCAAACCGCCGTCAAACTGTTCACCGCCTGGAAGCGAATCAACCAATTAGCTGAACGGGTGTTTGTCGATAGCGGCGAGAGCACCCCCCACCTGCGCGCCCTGCTCACCGCCCTCGGCCCCGTCACCAGCGAGACGGTGCAGGTGCGCCTGGGCGAAATTGACAGCGTCACGGCCCAAACTATCCGCTGGCGACTAATGGTGGAAGAAGATTAGTACAGGAAGGCAGAAGTATGAAGGCAGAAGGCAGAAAGGGGACTCCATGTCATACAGGGGTTTCCGCGTTAGCCCATGGGTGGGTTTATTTCTGTCTCAGAGTACTAGTTGTTCATTACTCTTGGCTTCAGCAATACTTTGGGCCTCAGCAATAATATTCTCAAGTCTTCCAACGTAGGATTTATGAAGTAAAGCAGCCATGATATTAGGCAAGATAGGAACTCCATTGGCTTGACAAAGGTAAACGGTGGTGCATTTTAGTAAAGGACAGAGGAAAAGATAGGGTCTTCCCTTTCTGCCAGCTTCTCTCTGACCTGGCGATTGTAGTCATGGATGAACAGCCAGATCGCACCGATGTGATTCTCTAGCTTCTTGG
>RECJ01000322.1 GCA_007694115.1 Leptolyngbya sp. DLM2.Bin27
CTAATCTGGCCCAAATTCGACGCACGGCCCAACAGCAAAACGCCACCCTTGTCAGTTATTCCAGACCTCGGGGGGCAGACAGACTCTATATCTGGGTTGTCCAGCCCACAGGCGACATTGCCTTTGAGTCAGTGGCTCTGGCGTCAGAGCTGACCCTGGCAGTCGAAAATGAGGCGGGGAATATCGAACTTCAGCGTCAGCCCTCAGCCGAGGCTCGCCTCCAAGATCTAGTAACGATAGCCCGCCAATCCCTGGGTGTGCGCGGCGATCGATTGGCCACCGGCATCGTGGAACTCACTCCCGAAGCCCTAGCCCGCCAACAGGCTGAAACTGAAGCCAACCTTCGCCAGCTCTACGACCTGTTAATTGCCCCCATCGCCGACCTGCTGCCCACTGATCCTGAACAGCCTGTAGTCTTCATGCCCCAGGAGGAGCTGTTTCTGGTGCCCTTCGCCGCCCTCAAAGCCCCCAGCGGTAGTTACCTGATCGAAAACCACACCATTCTTACCGCCCCCTCCATCCAGGTATTTGGCCTAGCCAACGAAGCCGCCGCCACCGCAGGGGCGAATGGCCGTTCGCCCTCTGCTACCGACAACGCCCTGATCGTCGGCAACCCCACCATGCCCACCATCACCTTCCTCAGCGAAGGCGGCAGCTTCCAGGACGTGCGTCTCACTCCCCTGCCCGGTGCCCAGCGGGAAGCCGAGGCGATTTCCAGCTTTCTGCAAACCCCGGCACTGCTCGGTAGTGAGGCAACCAAGGCGGCGGTGCAGCAGCGCATGGCCGGGGCCAGTGTGATTCACCTGGCCACCCACGGGCTGCTGGAGTACGGCGACCCCCGCGAAACCGGCACCCGCGACCTGCCCGGTGCGATCGCCCTCGCCCCTAGCGGCGGCGACAACGGCCTGCTCACCGCCGCCGACATTTTGCAAATGAACCTGCGGGCCGATTTGGCCGTGCTCAGCGCCTGCGACACCGGGCGGGGGCGGATCACGGGGGATGGGGTGATTGGCCTGTCGCGGGCCTTTGTGGCGGCGGGGGTGCCCAGCATTATTGTGTCGCTGTGGGCGGTGGATGACGATGCCACGGCTGACCTGATGGTGACCTTTTACGACCACTGGCAGCAGAGCGGCGACAAGGCCCAGGCCCTGCGCCAGGCTATGCTCACCACTATGGAGCAGCACCCCGACCCGCGCCTGTGGTCTGCCTTCACCCTGATTGGCTCCCCAAATTAAGCGCGTTTCTGGGCCAGGACCTAGGAAATTTTAGGGGGTTGCCGTGAAATAATGCGACTGGGCTGTATAAGTTCCCTGGGGCCAGAAGTAGAACAGACTGTTGTCCCACCCAGGTTTTATTAGCGATGAAGCGTCTCTCTTTTTCCCAAACAGCAGGGCTAATGGCAGTTAGTGCGACGTTGTTCAGCCTTGGCACCGCCCCCCACCCCTCGGCCCAGGCTGGCTCTATCGTAGTGGAGTCTTTCACCCAGGTACAGCGCACCGCCGCCGCCAAGGTGCAAGCCTTTGGCCTGGTTGCCAACCCCGAACCCCACATCCCGGCTGGGCGCAGCCAGTCGAGCAATCCGGCAGAGGGCAGTCGGGGCATCATTGGCCTCACCGACGATCGCGTACCGATGACCAGCCGCAGCTATCCCTGGTCGGCAATCGGGCGGCTGCAAAGCCCGGTGGATAGCACCACTGTCACCATTTGTAGCGGCACCCTGGTGGCCCCGGATGTCGTGCTCACCAATGCCCACTGTGTGATCAACCCCAACACGGGCCAAATCAAGCCAGACATTACCTTTCACCCCAATATGGTGGATGGTCGAGTGTCTCACCCCGACCACATCGCCCATGCCGTAGACCTGATCTATGGCACCGACTTCAGCGACAGCCACCGCATTCCCCATCCCCAAGACTGGGCCTTTGTGCAGCTGGATCGGCCCCTGGGCGATACCTACGGCACCCTGGCCTGGACACCGCTATCCGTGGGCGAGCTGGTGCGCAACCATCGCAACCAGATCATTACCGCTGGCTATTCTGGCGACTTTCCGGCGGCGGCACCGGGACGCACCGCCGGTGTTCATGTGGGCTGCAATGTGCTGGGCGAAGTGGAGGGCAGCCTCATCCACGACTGCGACACCTACCCCGGCTCCTCCGGCGGCCCCATGATGACTCAGATTAACGGTGAGTACCGGATTGTGGGCATCAACGCCGCCGAGCGCACGGAACGCGCCACCAACCCCAGCACCGGCGAAGTGATCGCCAGCCAGGGCATCGTTAACTACGGGGTCAAAATTCAGACCGTCGTCGATTTCCTGCGTCTGGCTCAGCGATAATTGCGCCTGACTGAGCGATCGCAGTCCAGATCGTCCAACCCTACCCCAGTGCCACCCCAGCCTTTACCTATCCTTCTTGGAGAGTTGCCATGCCCCCAATCAAGCGTCGTCACTTTTTGCAGGCCGCCGGGTCTAGCCTAGCTGCCCTGGGCCTGAGCCAAACGGGCTTTTTGCGCCAGGCTCAGCAGTATAACCGCGCCCTGGCCCAGGGCACGCCACGCAAGCTGGCCCTGCTGGTGGGAATTAACCAGTACAGCGCCCCCAACATCAGCAACCTGAGCGGCTGCGTTCGGGATGTGGAAATGCAGTACGAGCTGCTGGTGCACCGCTACGGCTTTAACCCCAGCGACATTGTGATGGTCAAGGATGGCTCCGATTTACCTCCCACGCGGGCCAATATCCTGCAAGCCTTCGAGGAACACTTGATTGGCCAGGCTCGCGAAGGCGATGTGGTGGTGTTTCACTACTCGGGCCATGGGTCGCGGGTGCTAGACCCCGAACCGATTGTGGTGAGCCAGTGCGGAGCCGACAGCAACCCCAATGGCATCAATGGCACTCTGGTGCCGGGGGATGCCACCTTTACCCAAGTCAGCGACCAGGAGCGGGTGGTGACGGACATTATGGGTCGCAGCTTGTTTTTGCTCACCCAACGCATCCAAACCGACAATATCTGCATGGTGCTGGACAGCTGTTTTTCGGGGGCGGGCACGCGCGGCAATGCCCAGGTGCGATCGGCCACCAGCTCGCGCCTGGCCGAAAACTCATGGGTGCTGAGGCCGAGCGCGGCCGAGCTGGAGCTGCAAGCTAAGTGGAAGCGGGACTTGGAACTGGAGCCGACTCGATTTAACGAACTCCGATCGGAGGGAATTGCCAGGGGGATCGCGATCGGTTCCGCCAGTTGCGACCAGCTGGCCTTCGAGCTACCCTTCGACACCGGGGCGGTCGCCGGAGCCTTTACCTACCTGCTGACTAGCTACCTGTGGCAGCTCCCTGTCCCGGAACTCGCCCGCACCACCCAGGTCAACCTGGTACGCAGCACCCGCCTGGCGGCCCAAAGTCGGGGCACCCAGGTTCCCATCTTCGAGGTTGCCCCTCGCAGCAATATCCTTGATCAACCGCTGTACTTTGCCAGTGACCTCGCGCCCTTTGCCGAGGGGGTGGTGCGCAGTGTCATCGGTAGCCAAATCGAGCTGTGGCTGGGGGGCATGTCGGAGCACACGCTCCAAACCGCCCAGCGGGGCAGCGTCTATGCCCTGATCGACCCCGCCACATCCCAAGAGGTCGGAGAGGTCGAGCTAGAGTCGCGCCTTGGTTTCCAGGGCATTGCCCGTCCGGTGGGGCAGGTAGACGCTCGTCCGGGGCTGCTGGTGCGGGAAAAGGTGGCGGCCCTATCCCTGCCGACTCTGCGGGTTGGCATCGATCCGTCCCTCGCCGCCGAACAGCAGGCCGCCACCACGGCCCTCACCAGCGCTCTGAGTACGGGGGAGGGCGACAGTCGAGTTGAGGTGCTGCCCCTCGATCAGCAAAGTAATGTGGCCTATGTGCTGGCCCGTACTGACGAAGACACTCAGACCCGTCTGCGCCAGGCCGGAGTGCCCCCTGAGCATATTCCTGCGGTGGGTTCCATTGCCCTTTTCTCGGCGGATTTATCCACCGTGGTGCTGGGCACCGCTGGAGGGGCGGTCAACGAAACATCGGCGGCGGCGGTGCTGCGGCTGCGGCCCAGGCTGAGAGGGTTGCTAGCGGCCCAGGTGCTGCAATCCCTAGCTGGGCTATCGTCAGATTTACAGGTCAGCGGTGAGATCATCCCCCGCAGCGGGCGCGGCAACACAGTGCCCTTCGCCAGCCGAGGGGCCAGGGGTCAGGGGATGGTACGCACGCAAGTTGCCCCCGCCACCTACCAATCCCAAGAACTCATTGATATCCGCATGACCAACGAAGAACGCACCCCCGTCTATGTTGCCTGTCTCATCATCGACAGCAGTGGCAACTTTATCACGCTCCATCCCGCCCGCTGGGATTCCCCTGACCTAGCCTCCCAGATTGCGCCCGGAGAGTCGCTGGTGGTGCCCCGCGCCGAGGACGGGGTTCAGTTTCAGGTCAGCGGTTCAGGCTTTTTGGAGGTACTGACGGTTGTGAGTCAGGCTCCACTGCGGGGACTGCTGCGGAGTATGCAGACCATCGCTAGCCGAGACGGTCGGCTAGACCCCACCCGTGGCCCAGTCCGCTTTGGCGATGGCGCAGGCGATCACCTGAATATGCTGGATGACCTGCTGGGGGATGTGGACAGCCTCTCCCGCAGCCGAGCCACGGGAGCCCTAGAGAGCGTAGACAGCCGCAATACGGCGGTGGAGTCGGGGGCGATCGCCGCCTTTTCCACCATCCTCGAAATTGTCGAGTAGCTGCCCAGCGCTGGCCCCGATCGGCGGGCGATCGGGGCCAAGGGCGAGGGGCGAAAATCTATTGGAGTATCCAGCTCATGTTTAGAGTCTTGCAGGGGGCATAACGCCAAGGCGAGGCTCCGCCACCGCGCAGCCATGCCCACAGGATGGTTGTGCTACGGCCCCTCAGCAGCACTCATCTTCAATTTGGGCCAGCCAGTTAAGGGCTTCTTGATCTTGGCAGTCGTCAAATAGGGATTGGATCACGTTAATCTGGCTGCAAATGAAAAACAGAGCATCTTGACCCAGGGTTTCTTGCTGGGCCAGTTTGGCTGTAAAGTAGGTGGCCACGCGATCGTTGGGATGGCCTGCTTGGGTCAGCTGGCGCAGGCGATCGATAATTTTGCGGGCGTTGCCTTCGCAATCAATTCCAGCAAAGGAAGTGTAGCGATCGCGTGGATTTAAATCGGTCATAGCGCAATATCTGTTTCGACGATCATTTCATAGCACCTGTTCGGCCCCTGATTCTACGTTGATCCTCCTCCAGCCATTGTAAATTTAGACTTGCCAATCACCATGGCCTAGGATGTGTAGACCCTAACGCGGTATCTGCTCTTGGCCTCCTGTCAGCGTCTGAGTGGCCTCATGCCCACCAGTTGACGCCAGCCACCACGGATAATATATTTCAACTATTTTTGAATTAATATTGCATTGATCATTGCGGCAATCAGCCCGATACCCGCCAAAATAGAGAGGTGATGTTGTCAGCGGGTTGGCCTATCTCTATGAAACTTGAACGCATTCTGGCAGAGGCTTTGGCGGGGGGCGACATCGCCCCCGCTGACGGGGTGACCTTGTTGCAGCAGCGTGAGCCAAATGCCTTGGCGGCGATTCGCTGCACCGCCGACACCCTGCGCCAGCGCCAGGTGGGTGAGACGGTGACCTATGTGGTCAACCGCAACATCAACTACACCAATATCTGTGAGCAGCACTGTAGCTTCTGCGCCTTTCGCCGCGATCGCACCGACGAGGGGGCCTACTGGCTCGACTTTGCCCCCATTCTCGAAAAAGCCGCCGGGGCCGTCGCCGTGGGGGCCACCGAGATCTGCATGCAGGGGGGCCTCAATCCCTACGCCAAAATCGACGGCACCTCGCTGAACTATTACCTCAAGCTGGTTGACACCATCAAAGGCGCGTATCCCGCCCTGCATCTACACGCCTTCTCGCCCCAGGAAGTCGAGTTTATTGCCCGCCAAGACGGGCTGAGCTACCGCGACGTGCTGCTGGCCCTGCGGGATGCGGGGGTGGGCTCGCTGCCGGGCACCGCCGCCGAGGTGCTCGACGACGCTGTGCGCCGGGTGCTCTGCCCAGAGAAAATCAATAGCGCCACCTGGCTTGAGATCGTCGGCCTGGCCCACGAGATTGGCCTGCCCACCACCAGCACTATGCTGTCGGGCCATATCGAGACCCCAACCCAGCAGATCGCCCACCTCGATCACCTGCGCCAGCTCCAGCGCCGCTCTTTAGGGGCAGGCTACGGTGCGGCGATTACAGAATTTATTGTGCTGCCCTTTGTCGGGCAAGAGGCCCCCAAGCCCCTGCGTCGCCGGGTGGGGCGCGATCAGCCGGTGCTGGCCGATGCCCTGCTGCTCATGGCGGTGGCCCGCATCTACCTGGGCAACTGGATTGTCAACCACCAGCCCAGCTGGGTGAAGCTGGGGCTGGCCGGGGCCACCGAAGCTCTCACCTGGGGCTGCAACGACATTGGCGGCACCCTGATGGAAGAGCACATTACCACCATGGCCGGTGCCCAGGGCGGAACTGGGATGACTGTGGAGGAGTTGAGGAGTGCGATCGCATCCCTCAACCGTCCCGCCCAGCCGCGCGATACCCTCTATGGCCGGGTTCTAGAGTCGGGCTCAAACTCTAACGGAATGCTGTCGGGGATATCTGTGGGGATGTCTAAGGGAAAAATATCTAAAAAAAGGATGTCTA
>RECJ01000280.1 GCA_007694115.1 Leptolyngbya sp. DLM2.Bin27
CGGTGACGTTGAGGTAGTGACCCTTGATCTCACCGGTTTCAGCCTGGGACTTGTGGATGGCGTCGGCTACAAACAGGAAGCGATCGCGCCAGCGCTGGAAAGGCTGGGAGTTGATGTTCTCGTCGTCTTTGGTGAAGTCGAGGCCACCGCGTAGGCACTCGTACACGGCGCGGCCATAGTTTTTAGCCGACAAACCGAGCTTGGGCTTAATGGTGCAGCCCAGCAGCGGGCGACCGTACTTGTTGAGGCGATCGCGTTCTACCTGGATGCCGTGGGGAGGCCCTTGGAAAGTCTTCAGGTAAGCCACAGGAATCCGCAGGTCTTCGAGCCGCAGGGCGCGCAGAGCCTTAAAGCCAAACACGTTGCCCACCAGGGAGGTCAGCAGGTTGGTCACCGAACCTTCCTCGAACAGGTCGAGGGGGTAGGCCACATAGCAAATGTACTGGTTGTCTTCGCCGGGCACGGGCTCGATGTCGTAGCAGCGACCCTTGTACCGATCCATGTCGGTCAAGAGGTCAGTCCACACCGTAGTCCAAGTACCAGTTGACGATTCTGCGGCCACAGCGGCGGCGCACTCTTCGGGCGGCACGCCAGGCTGAGGCGTCATCCGAAACGCCGCCAGAATGTCCGTATCTTTCGGTGTGTAATCCGGAGTGTAATAGGTCAGTTTGTAGTCCTTAACCCCGGCGCTGTATCCAGCTTTCGATTGAGTCGTTGTCTGAGAGTAAGACATATCTCCCTTCCTGTGAATCTAAGAAATCCCTCAAGCGAACCCCTGCGGCTCAGCCGCACGCAAATAAGCCTCCTCGGTAAAGGAAGCCCTGCTCAGCCCAAGCCCCGGTCAGTCCACGCAAAGTTGAGACGAGTAGAAATACTGAAGCAGCCACCAAAGCAGCCATCAAGGCCGCCCCACAGGCGCTTTTAGTATTTTTGATTACCGTATGGTTAGCATACTATCAGTGATTGGATAAGTTTAATTTTGGAAGATCTGTATACATTCATAACTTAAGATTATGAATCAAGATGAATCAAGGTGTGGGTTTCTCAAGTTCCTTGAAGCAAACCGTTGATCGGGGCCTGGAGATGCTGGGCCTAGGGAGGTAGCAATAAATTTCACCTTTAGCCGCCGCCCCCGGCAATTGTCGATATACTGTAACGCTTGAGGTGCCCCATTCAAGGGTTCTGGTCAATGCTCTGGGCCTTGAAGGGCAACCCTTTAGGGGCTGTTGCACGCCACCGCAAACCGTGGGGAGAAACTATGTTAAGCCTGCTGGTTCTATCGTCGCTAATTTTGCCATCCGGGAGTCTTTACTCCCTACCCCCTACCCCCCACCCGGCCACAACCTCAGGGCTAGCTCCCCGATCCTCAGCTCTTCTTGCCCAGGCTCCGGTCGCCGCCGACCACCGCGTCACCGCTCTCCAGCCCGACTTTACCGGCGATCTGTGGGTCGGTTCTTGGGCCGGTCTCTCGCGGATCAATCCTGAAACCGGGCGCATACTCCAGCGGGTGAGCTTGCCTAGCCCCACCCTCGAAGCTCTGGCCCAGGATCGAGTCGGGCGCATTTGGGTCGGCACCTTTGACGGGCTGGTGCGAGTCGATCCGCGCACCAATGCAATTACGGCTCAAAATTTCACCCTGCCCTCTAACCGAGTGCTGTCTCTGTTGATCGACAGTCGCGGTTTTCTCTGGGCGGGCACCGATCGCGGTTTAGTCATGATCAGCCCCGATCGCGGTCTGCTGATGACCACCGTGCAGCGGCTGCCGGGGGTCAGCGCCAATGCCCTCGCCCTCGACGGCAACAACCATCTCTGGGTCGGTACCCTCAGTGGGTTAGTGCAGATCAACACCGCCAGCGCTTTTCCCATCCGCGAAGTCGGCAACCTGCCCGGTGGCGCAGTGCAGTCTTTGACCCTTGGCCCTCGGGGAAACCTCTGGGTGGGCACCGCCAGCGGCCTGCTCGTGGTTGACCCGGTGCGATCCGAGCTGGTGCGCTCGGTGGGCACCATGCGCGATCGCAACGTTCGCACCACAGAATTTGACCGGGCGGGCAACCTCTGGGTGGGCACCACCACGGGGCTGTTTAAGATCAAACCCGACAGCGGCGAGCTGCTGGGCCAAGTGCCATCATTGCCCTCGGGGCGCATTCTGGCGCTGTCGCCCAACACTGGTAACAAAGTTTGGGCCGGCACCAGCGAAGGCCTGGGCTGGGTCAGCCTGACCACAGGCGTAGGTACCCCCCACTGGGGCTTAGTCAGCCCCACGGTGCTAGAGGCGAGGCAATAAACAGTTTGAAATTTTAGCCTGCAATCTCAGTTTGAACTTTGGGAGTCACCGCCCCAGACAATAGCTTGATCAGCCTACCCAAGCCGGGTTTCTAGGTACTGACCGATCATGATCTCTTCTCCGGCACGGGAGATTACCGTTTGGCGGGTGCGGTAGCGCTGGCCGAGCAGCCGAATCTCTTCCTCAAAACGAGAGTCGTTGTACTCGGTTTTGAGCACCAGGGTGCGGTTGTCGTTGAAGTGGTACTGGGCGGTGACGGGCTTGGGGGTGGCAAAACCGCGATCGCGATAGAGGGTCTGCCCCCGCACCCCAAAAATAGTGCTGCCTACCACGGGCTTTCTGCCGGTGCCCACATAGTCACTTTCCCAGGCGACCGTGGTGCCGCAGATCAGCGGCTGTTTGGGGTCGAGCTGGTGCAGCTGAGCCAGCTCTAGCAGTTGATCGGCTCCAGCGGGCAAAAACTCAATGGTGATCTGGCTCACGACCGCCTGGGTTTCGCCGCTCTTGAGCGTATAGTAGCGGCGCTCTGATCGCCAGTCTCCGGCGGTCTCTTGAAAGAAAGCATGCACCAGAGGCTCAGCTAAAATGCGGGCGGTGTCAGCAGAGAAAGGCATAGTCAAACATCCAGGCGAACGGACATATAGCGGAGAAAATCAATCCATAAAATCTGGATTGTTGCATTTCTTAACTTTAAGCTTCTCTATCATAATGGGCGCGCCGACCTCCGACAATTATCTCCGGCAGCATTAAGCTCAACTTGCCGCCTATCCTACGCCGCTCCTCAAGAAATTCTGTCAGCATGAATACCTAGAGGCTTGATCTCGGCCCGGTTCGAGTCAGCGGTGGCCTTGGCAAAGCCTGGTACCGTAAGAATTGCCGCACGTACCTGGGGGCAATAGCTATGGACTTGACCGACATCACCTATTTTTTTGACTGCTGCATGGGTCAGTGGTCAATTGAGCGCACCTACCACTACGTTCCCCAACAGCAAATAGAGCGATCGCACACCGACTTTCGCGTCGATGCCATCACCCCCGAGCTGCGCCGCAAGGTTCTCGCCGACAACGGCTATGACCCAGTAGACAATATCGACTCCCTGCCCGGCTTTCAGCTGGCCTTCCACACCGTCTCCGACAAAGGCGACCAAGTCACCCAGCAACTGCGGGCCTTGTTTGTGCCCAAACAGCAAGAGGGCTCGGTGCTGAGGGGAGATTACCTGCGCGATCGCGCCTACGAAGAAGACCGCCCCATTGTCTCCAGCTTCACCTACGACCCGAGCAACCGCGAACTGATCATGACCACCCCCTACACCAAAGTCGTCTCCGTCGACTCCATCCTGCTGGTCAACCCCACCATGCGCATCCGCCGCATTCTCAACTACGTGCGGCCCGCTGCGGGAGAGGCCATGGATACCCTGGCGCTGGTGGGGTTTGGGGTAGAGCAGAAGGTGGATGGGTGAGTAGAGGGGTGGGTGGAGCCAACGTTTTCACAAAATCAAATTTGGCAGATCTGAGCAGCCTGTGAAATAATGAAAGACTGTGTATTATTTTTTTGCCCGCCCTATTCTCAGGTGAATTGTCATGGCTAAAGGCGTCCGCCTCGTCATCACCCTAGAGTGCACCGAATGCCGGACTAACCCCGACAAGCGCTCTAACGGTGTCTCTCGTTACACCACCCAAAAGAACCGTCGTAACACGACCAACCGCATCGAACTCAAGAAGTTCTGCACCCACTGCAACAAGCACACCATCCACAAAGAAATCAAGTAAGTACCCATGGCCTATTTCCGTCGTCGAGTTTCTCCAATCAAGCCCGGAGACCCCATCGATTACAAAGATGTGGATCTGCTCCGTAAGTTCATCACCGAGCGCGGCAAAATTTTGCCCCGCCGGATCACTGGCTTGACCGCTAAACAACAGCGGGCACTCACCACTGCCATCAAGCGGGCGCGCATCATCGCCCTGCTACCCTACGTAAACGGGGAAGGCTAGGCTAGGTTAGACATAGTGATCGCTAGGGTGTTGGCTTGGTTGACAAAGGAACGCTAGTCGAATTTAAGCACCAAGGGCAGCCCCGTTTAGGGGTAGTCGATCGACCTGAGGGCAAAAAAAACTGGGTGGTAATCGACCAGCGTGGCCAAGCCCACACGCTCCATCCCCGCGACCTCACCTACGAGGTCAGCGGCCATACCTATACTCCTGCCGACATTGCCGCCTTCGCGGCAGAGGCCGAAGACTACATCGATCCATCCAGCCTAGAGATCGCCTGGGAGTTTTTAGCCGAAGCCGGGGAGTCTGCCGACCCAGCGACCCTGGCACAGCTGCTATTTTCTGACCAAAGCCCCACCTTCTGCTACGCGGCCCATCGGCTGCTGGTCGAAGACAAGATTTTCTTCAAGCAAAAAGGCGATCGCTACGAACCTCGCCCCACCGCCCAAGTTGACGAACTGCGGCTGCAAATTGAGCGAGAGGCCCAGCGCCAGCAGGAGTGGGAGTCATTTTTAACTAAGGCACGCCAGGGCTTAGCCGGCAATGCGGTGACTTGGGAAAAAGGCGATCGCCCCCGCCTCGAAGCTCTCGAACGCCTCGCTCTACTGGGAGATGAGTCAAGTCAGCGCTCCCAGGCAGTAGAGATTCTCAACGCTCTGGGCGCTGCTCCAACGGCGGCAGGGGCATTTGATACCCTAGTGGCAATGGGGCTATGGAGTATCCACGAAAATCTGGCCCTCAGGCGCAGCCAAATTCCCAGTCACTTTTCTGAGGAAACCCTTGCCATGGCACAGCAGCGGCTCCAGGCTCCGCCACCTGACCCCGACATCCACCGGGTAGATCTCACTCACCTCAAGGTCTATACCGTAGACGATGCCAGCACCCAAGAAATTGATGACGGCCTCAGCCTAGAAACCCTAGACAACGGCGACCAGCGGCTGTGGATTCACATTGCCGACCCCACCCGCTGGCTTTTGCCCGGCGATGATTTAGATTTGGCCGCCCGCCGCCGCTGCACCACGGTATATCTGCCCACCGGCATGATCCCCATGTTTCCCCTAGAGCTGGCAACCGGGGCCATGAGCCTGATTCAGGGTCAAACCTGCTGTGCCCTCAGTTTTGGCATCACCCTATCAGCAGCTGGCGATGTGCAAGACTACAGCATTCACCCCAGCCTGATTCGCCCCACCTACCGTCTCACCTACGACGATGTCAACGAAATGCTAGAGCTGGGGGTCACCGCCGAACCAGAAATCCAGGGGCTAGCCCACTGGGCCAAGGTGCGGAGCCAGTGGCGGCTGACCCAGGGGGCGATCAGCATCAATATGCCCGAGTCGAGCATCAAAGTGACGGAGGCAGGCCACGACATCATGATTGACGTGCTCAACGATTCTGTGGCGCGGCAAGTGGTGGCCGAGATGATGATCTTGGCGGGAGAAGTGGCCGCCCATTACGGTCAAACCCACGCCCTAGCCATTCCCTTTCGCAGCCAGCCCCAGCCAGAGCTACCCTCCGACGAAGAGCTAATCTCGCTGCCCACCGGCTGGGTGCGCGACTCCGCCATTCGCCGCTGCATGACCCGCAGCGAAGTGGGCATTACCCCCAGCCGCCACGCCACCCTGGGGCTAGACAGCTACAGCCAGGTGACCTCGCCCATTCGCCGCTACCTCGATTTAGTGACTCACTTTCAGCTCAAGGCCCACCTGCGGGGCGAGCCCCTACCCTTTTCCTCGACAGAGGTGACCGAGCTGGCGATTGGAGCCAGCTCGGCTGCCTACGAAGCCGTTCTGGTGGAGCGCCAGACCAAGCGCTACTGGGCCTTAGAATACCTGCGCCGTCACCAAGACCAACCCTGGGATGTGATGCTGCTGCGCTGGCTGCGCGAAGACGAGGGGCTGGGGCTGATCATGGTCGAAGACCTGGGGCTAGAACTGGCCATGCGCTTTAACCGAGCGGTTGCCCTTGGGGAACAGCTTCAAGTGCGGGTCAGCCACGCCAGCCCCCGTCAAGACGTGATTCGCCTTGAAGAAGTGGCTGACCTAGAGCCCAATCCTGCTTCTGCAGTGGCGGCCCTGCCCTAAACTGCGGGGTTGCCCGGTTAAGACTCAAAGGCACTGAGACTCAACCGCTCTGATTGCCCCTGGAGAGCGCCTTTACCAGAAAAGTTCTGACCTTAGATAGGGCTGAGGTTAGCTCTTTCTACTTACTATTGAGATTAGGCATTACCCGCTCGGGGGTGAACCAAACTCTGCCTATCGCTTAACTGGCCTCTACTGGTAAACTCAGGGCGACGTCAAGACTAAACATTCAGGTTTGCGACGGTTGGGTGGAACGATGTAAAACCCACCAGCGGCAAGCCGTTCTGGTTTGTGCTGTCGCGCCACCCAGCC
>RECJ01000079.1 GCA_007694115.1 Leptolyngbya sp. DLM2.Bin27
AATAATCTCAAGACCGAGGGTACTTTCCACGGGATCAATCCTCCAAACTGCCTATTTTTAGTGGGTTTCGCGTTCCCCATCTCGACTTCTCAGTCTATCAGACGGTGGGATCAAGGCATAGAGAATTACGGCACCGTATACTCGGACTCCACCGCCGGGAGTTCACCCTGTTCCACCAGGGCCTGGTGAATCATCGCTACGATCTCGGCTCGGGTAGCGGCCTGGGTCGGCTGAAGCCGGTCGCGGCTGGGGTAGTTCACCACCAGACCACGGTCGACGGCAGCGGCCACTTGGGATCGTGCCCAGCCGGGTAGGGGGCCGAGATCGACAAAAGCCTGTAGGGTCTGGTCGGGGACCGGGGGTGGCGACAAGTCAAGCCCCGTGGCAAGAGACACCAGCACTTCGTAGCGGGGCACGGCCTGATCAGGGCGAAAATCGCCTTCGGGGTAACCATTCATAAAGCCCTGGGCCACAGCATTGTCGATCGCCGAGGCGGCCCAATAGCTGTCGGGCACATCGTCAAAAGCCAGCGCTGTGCCCTCCCGAGGGGCGTCGCCAAAGGCCTGGCTGAGCAAGGCTGCCAGCTCGGCACGGGTGAGGGGCTGATCGGGCTGAAAGCCGCTGTCGGGCAGATCAGGCAGATAGCCCTGATCAAACATCGGGCGAATAAAGGGGTAGGCCCAGTGGGTAGGGGGTACGTCTGAAATATCAAGGGGCTGAGTGCCCTCAGCCCCAGACGGCTCCGCCGGAGTTGCCTGGGGCGCAGCGGGCAGGCCCGGCACCACTGCAGCGGGGGGAAAAGCAGAACGCCGTCTACCCGGCCCTAACTCCGGCTGCCCCGCCGTCCCATCGGGGCTCACCGGGCTGGTGCGCTGATCGGGGTCTAACCGGCGGGGCTCAAAAATCCCGGTCTGCGCTTCGGCCTCGGGGGTGATCACCCTAGGGGCCGAAGCACGGCGCTCTAGCTGCCCCAAACCAGCCAGCATTCTGGGGCTGCGGGAAAGGCCCCACCAGAGGATGGAGCCAATGCCCAGAAAAGCCAGCACCAGAGCCAGCAGTTCGTCAAATTCCAGAATGCGGTCTGGCCGACGAGCCTCGGGCTGAGGGGCCGGACTGGGCTGATCCGGGGGCAGATTCACCATGGCTTAGGGCTGACAGCAACTTCAGGGCTATCCTACCAGAGCCGGTTGACGCTTGGGAGTAATGGTCGGATTGCCGTCGTCATCTAGCTCTAGGCGGGCTTGGTCGCCCTCCTCTAGGATGCCAGCCAAAATGGCCTCAGCTAGGGTGTCTTCGACCAAGCGGGCAATCGCCCGGCGCATGGGACGAGCCCCGTAGCGCTGGTCATAGCCCTCGCCCGCCAGTCGCGTGCGGAAGTCATCGGAGAGGATGACCACCATTTGGCGGTCAGCTAGGCGCTTGTTGACTTCGTTGAGCATCAGGTCGGCAATCTGGTTGACCTCCTCCCGAGTGAGCTGACGGAAGACAATGATCTCGTCGATACGATTCAGCATTTCAGGTCGGAAATACTGCTTCATCTCCTCGTTGACTAGGTTGCGGATGTTGTTGTACTGACTGGTGGCCGCATCCGTTGTGGCCATGTCAAAGCCGAGGCCTGCCCCACCTTTTTCAATCACCTGGGAGCCAATGTTTGAGGTCATGATGATCAGCGTGTTTTTGAAACTCACCGCCCGCCCTTTGGCGTCGGTCAGTCTGCCGTCGTCGAGCACCTGCAAGAGCAGGTTAAATACCTCGGGGTGGGCCTTCTCGATCTCGTCCATCAAAATCACGCTATAGGGCTGGCGGCGCACGGCTTCGGTCAGCTGCCCGCCCTCGTCATAGCCCACAAATCCTGGGGGTGAGCCAATCAGCTTTGACACCGTATGGCTCTCCATAAACTCCGACATGTCGAGGCGAATCATGGCGTCTTCCGAGCCAAACAGAGCCACGGCTAAGGCCTTAGACAGCTCGGTTTTGCCGACTCCGGTGGGGCCAGAAAATACCAGGCTGGCAATGGGGCGATCAGCGCTAGCCAACCCCGACCGTGCCCGACGAATGGCCTTGGCTGCCGCCATGACGGCCTCGTTCTGACCAATCACCCGCTCGTGGAGCACGTCTTCGAGGTGCATCAGACGCACGGCTTCGGTTTCAGTCATCCGATTGACCGGAATTCCCGTCCATGCCGCCACAATATCAGCAATGTTCTCTTCGTCCACCACGGGCTGGGGTGGTAGGTTACCCAATTCTGCTTCACCGTACTCAGGAATATCGGCCTGAAGCTGCTGAATCAGCTCTTGCCGCTGCTCTCGCAGGGTCTTGGCCTTTGGAAACTCTTGCAGTTCAATGGCTTCGTCCAGTTCTTTGTTAACCTGGCGCAGCTGCTGCTTGAGCTCCTTAGAGGGGTACTTGGGCATGAACCGCAGCTTCACCTGGGAACCGGCTTCGTCGATCAAGTCGATGGCTTTGTCGGGCAGGTGACGATCGCTGATGTAGCGGTCAGAAAGCTTAGCGGCCGCTTCTAGGGCCTGATCGCTAAAGCTCACCTGGTGGAACTGCTCGTAACGGCTGCGCACCCCCTGAAGAATCTCAATGGTTTCTGGCACCGAAGGCGGCTTCACCATCACCGGCTGGAAGCGACGCTCTAGGGCGGCATCGCGCTCAATGTACTTGCGAAATTCGTCGAGGGTGGTGGCTCCAATGCACTGCATTTCGCCCCGGGCTAGGGCCGGCTTGAGCATGTTGGCGGCATCTAGGCCACCTTCGAGGGAGCCAGCCCCAATCAGGGTATGGATCTCGTCGATCACCAGCACCACATTGGGGTCTTCGCGCACCTCTTGCACCAGCTGGGTGAGTCGCTCTTCAAAGTCGCCCCGGAAGCGGGTGCCCGACACCAGAGACCCCATATCTAGGCTAATGACGCGCTTGGTGATCAGCGCCTCAGGCACATCTTGGTTGACAATGCGCTGGGCTAGCCCCTCTGCGATCGCAGTTTTGCCCACCCCCGGCTCGCCCACCAAAATTGGGTTGTTCTTGGTGCGGCGGCCCAAAATCTGCACCACCCGTTCAATTTCTTTGGCGCGGCCCACCACGGGGTCGATCTTGCCAGCGGCGGCCAGGGCGGTGAGGTCGTTGCCAAACTCCGCCAAAATCTTACCGGGCTTGCGAGAGCCGTCGCGATCGCTCTCTCGGCGACCGGCGGGCGTTGCAGCCACTTCACCAATTTCTTGAATGATCCGAGTGCGCACCTTCGCCGGATCTACCCCTAGGTTGGTCATTACCCGGTAGGCGACACTTTCGGTGTTCTGGCACAAACTCAGCAGCAGATGCTCGGGCTCAATGTAGGGCGAGTCCATTTTGCGGGCTTCTTGAAAGGCCAGCTCAAACACCTGCTTGACCTTGGGCGTAAACGGAATCTCGGGGGGCACGCTGCCGCTGCCTCGGCCAATAATAGCCTCGACTTCAGCCCGGGCGTCATTGAGGTTAACGCCAAACTCCCCCAGCACCTTGGCCGACAGAGTCGATTCTTCCTTGATCAGGCCTAGCAGCAGTTGCTCAGTGCCCACAAAGTTGTGGCGCAGCCGACGAGCTTCTTCCTGGGCCTTCATGATGACGGCGATGGCGGTGTTAGTGAAGTGTTCAAACATGGGGTTTAATCAGTACCGTAACTTGAGGAGCGTGAGAAAGACCGAAATTGGCTGGACAGCCGTTTCATCTACTAGGGGTAAACGATATTGGGGCAAAGACCGAAGGGCTCAGGGGCGATACTCAGTGGCGATACTCAATGGTGATGATTGATGTCCAGGTTGCCCAGGTATAACGCTATAGTTCCGCTTAGTAATACTTTACGTAGGTACAGGCAGGCTCCGCAGTGGGGAGAACCGTAGATAGGGGGTGGGGTTTAGAGGTTTCTGTCGAGTCACTTCCCCCACCAGAGCTAGCTGGGGCAGCAGCGGCATAACAGTAGGACAAGGGTCATAAATTGTTAGTCAATAATTTTCCCTGAGAGGTTAGTTACATTACTTAACCTTATCCTATCGCTTTACACCCAGGTTCCGCAAATTATCAAAGCCAACCGGCAAAATGAAGCCCCCTCTTCTGGCAATTCGCTCTATTATTTCAATCAAATCTGGGCCATTTAATCTGACTATCGGCCTGATGGTCAAACCTGGCCAAGGGTGACGCTGGCCGAGATTGATCCGGAGGGGCAGCCGATGCCGCCTTCTCTAACGCCAGTGACTACAATAGACTAGTACATAACAACCATCCTATCGCCTGCCTCGCCGTGACCGTTGCCATAGAGTTTGCCTGTTCTGAAGATCTGCAGACAGCGCTGGGGCGCTGGCTCGAAGACTATGGCCACAGTGTTCACAGCCAAGTGCCCTGCCCCGATGGTGGCATGGTCGACTTGCTGACGCCGCTTTACGCCATTTTTTGCCCCCCCAGCCTCAGCCCCTCTGACCTGTGGGCCACGGTCGATGCGATCGAGGCCAAACAGGCGGATTTCCCCGACCAGCGACTAGTGATTGCTGGGCTGACCCCTGAAACTGACGGGGAGATGGCCGCTGACATCGCCGATCAGATTAAGCCCAAGGGCATCGAGGTTTGGTTTCTCGACCAAAATGCCTCCTTTATAAAGTTTTACGCGGGGCTGACCACTGCGCCGCCCCAGCCCCAGGAGCGACGCAACCGGCGTAACCCCCTAGCTGGCTGCCTAATTTCCTTGGGAATGGCGGCTATTTTGAGCGCTAGCTTTTGGCTGGCCTACCGCATCCTCGATCGCCACCAGCTTCAAGTCGCTGCCAACAGCCAAGATAATCGGTCGTGGGAGCAGCTCCACAGCGCTGTGGAGGTTTGGGATATGAATTCAACTTTGGCCAGCTTAGAGCGTCTAGCCAACAGCCGCAGCCCCTGCGTAGCAAAATTTGCCGAACGCTTTGAAACCAGCCTTCGCCAGCAGGGAGCAGAGGGCTTTAGGGACATTAACCCAATCAAGCGGGCGCTCAACCTGCAAGAGGGCTGTCGCCTTGAGATGCGCGAGTACGACTTCTCCCAGTAGTTTTCCCCCCAAGGGGGCAGACTCTGCGCTCCCCCATTGAGACGGCGGCGGCCCTAGGGATAGCTTTGCCCAAAATTGGGCATGCTCAGGGCTGGACTCTGCACAAGTCTTGCACAAATTGCTATGGGATCTGAGCTATGGGACGTTCTGCCGCTAGGCCCTGTGCCTGTGAAACCGTCAACCGCTGTCGGGCTGGGGAAGTCGGGCGACTGTTTCTCTGGTTTCCGGTGCCCCATACCTTGGCTAAGGCGACGGCGACGTTGAAGCAGTCCGGCCTTGGGTTTGAGCTGATGGAAGAGCGCCCCGGGTTGGGAATTGACTGCAAGTTTGAGCAGGCCCAGAAGATCGCCCACCATCTAGCCCAACGGGCTACCCCCGGAGAACTCAAGGAAACTCAGGTTTTGTTCATTCGGGGAGCCGTGCAGCCCCAGCTGGGAGACTTTAGCGATATGGCCTCGCTGCAACGGTTTGTCACCCTGAGTCAGTCTGACTGGCTGATCGATATGCTGGCCCACGATCGCTTTACCAGCCATTTTCAACCGATTGTCTCGGTTCAAGATACGTCGCAAATCTACGGCTATGAGTCGCTGCTGCGGGGCGTCGATTGCGAGGGCAACGTCGTCATGCCCAGGGCGATGTTTGCCCAGGCGGCGGAGGCCGGGCTGATGCCTCAGCTCGATCGGGCGGCTCGACTCAGTGCGATCGCCCAGGCCAGCCAGCACCACATCACCCAACGCATTTTTCTCAACTTTACACCGACGGCGCTCTACGATCCGGCGTCTTGCCTGCGCAGCACCGTGGCCGCCATTGACCAGGCCGGCATTGACCATGGGCAGGTGGTGTTTGAAGTGGTCGAGTCAGATAACCCGCAGGAGCTAGACCACCTCAAAGCGGTGTTGCGGTACTACCGAGAGGCAGGGTTTGCCGTAGCCTTAGACGATCTGGGGTCGGGCTACTCAAGCTTAAATTTGCTGCACCAGCTGCGGCCCGATTTCATCAAGCTTGACATGGAGCTGATTCGGAATGTTCACCAAGACCAGTACAAGGCTTTGATTACCGAGAAACTGCTGGAGATTGCCCAGCAGCTCAACATTCAGACGGTGGCGGAGGGCATTGAATGCGTCGGAGAACTGAACTGGTTACAGCAGCGGGGAGCTGACTTTGCCCAGGGCTACCTGATTGCCAAGCCCAGTGCGGTGCCCGTGGTCACCACCCCAGCAATAATCTGCCCTGAGTCTGGGTTAGCCCAGGGCACCAGCCTTAGATCATAGGACTTGGGGGCATAGGGCTTGGGGGCATAGGGCTTGGGGGCATAGGGCTTGGGATCATAGGCACCGTTGAGGTGCTGGAGATCGGTGCTGCGGCCAACTGCCCCCCGCAACCCCCCAACCCCTAGGGCTTTCTCCCAGGCTGATGTGATGAGATCCCTACCTAACGAGGTAGCCTAGGGCGATCGCCAGTGGGAATAATAGATAGGTAAAGAGAATCATACTTTTCTCACTTCACTGCCCAGAGGACAAGACCATGACGCAGGATCGCAACAACCAAGCCCGCAGTGCCACCCTAGGCAAAGACCTTCAG
>RECJ01000179.1 GCA_007694115.1 Leptolyngbya sp. DLM2.Bin27
GGAACTGGTTTACAAATGACTGCTACTGTACCTCATCCGAATGAGAACCGCTATATATGGCCCGATTGGGGCCGGGGTCTGTGGTGGCATTGCCCTAGGTGTGCTGCTTTACCGCTTTGCCCCCCAGCCGGCTCAACCCCAGGGGCTCTATCACCAGGTGCCGCTGTGGTTGGGGCGGTTTCTGTTTTGGGTGGGCATTCCCCTGAGCATTGTGGGGTTTATGCAGCGGGCCGACCTGTCGGGTAATCTCTATCTGGCTCCAGCGGTAGCCTGGGGAGCAATTTTGCTGGGGCTGCTGTGCAGCCGCCTGTGGATTGGGGCCGACCGGCTGCCCTGGCCTCGCCCCACCCAGGGGAGTTTTTCCTTGGCGGCGATGCTGGGCAATACGGGCTACATTGGTTACCCAGTGGTGCTGCTGCTGCCTCAGCTGGGGGTGAGTGTCTTTGGCTGGGCATTGTTTTACGACGCCCTGGGCACCCTGCTGGGGTCCTACGGGCTCGGAGCCATTTTGGCCGCTGAGCTGGGTGGGCGACCACGACCCCAGGGACGGCAATGGCTAAACCGGCTACGGGCGGTGGGGCAAAATCCGATTATTCTGGCCTTCGGTTTAGGGCTATGGCTTCAGGCCGTTGACCTGCCCCCCTGGATTGACCAGACCCTTTACCGTTTGGCCTGGGCTATTGTAGTGCTGTCGCTGGTGCTGATGGGATTGCGAATTCAGCAGCTCAGATCTTGGCAGCATCTGCACCGGGCTACGGCGGCGGTGGCGATTAAAATGCTGGTGCTTCCCCTGGCGGTGGGCTTGGGCCTGACGGCACTGGGGGTAGATGGGGCCCCGCGACTGGTGATGACCCTGCAAGCGGGAATGCCCTGCGCCTTTTCTAATTTGGTGCTGGCCGAAGCCTACGATTTAGACCGCGATCTGTCTGTTACTTGTGTAGGGCTGAGTTCGGCGCTGTTGCTATTGACGTTGCCCCTCTGGCTGTGGGCATTTTCGGGCGAATAACCCCAGGAAAATAACACTATGACAACCCGATGGCTAGGGTCGGCCTACTGCATCTATGGCGTAAGGTTGGCAATTGTGGGCGTTTTATTGTCAGGTAGCATTGGCCCCGCTGCAAGTTTGCCCCTGGTGCAGGCCGAGGCGGCCCCTTCCTCCCAGACGGCGGCTCCGGCATCGCCTCAACCCCTGCTCCGGCCAGGTGACCGTGGCGCTGAGGTGCGCCAGCTTCAGAGCGTGCTGGCTGAGCTTGACTTCTACGGCGGCATAGTAGACGGTTTCTACGGCGCAGATACGGCCCAGGCGGTGCGATCGCTCCAGCAATATCAAGGCATCGAGGTCGACGGCATTGTCGGCGATCAAACCTGGCAGGCCGTCGCTACCCTTGAGCGCCGCCGGGTCATCGCCCTGCCGCCCCCAATGCTGGGGGCAGAGCTGTGGACTTTTACCCCGGTTTTGGTAGCCCAACCAGCGCCCCCACCTTCGGCCTTTTGGCTGGCGCTCATGCCCCTGGTGCCGATTACGGGCGGCACGCTCACCTACCTCAAGCGACGGGTGCAGCAGCGACGGAACCAGGGCAAGCCGCCGCTGCCGCGTTAGTCGGTGCGGCTGGTCTGGGTCTGCTGGCCGGGCCGATTGCCCCCTGCTTGCGGCCCCTCAAGATCGAGCAAATATGAAGAAAAACTATAGAAACACCCCGCCACCCCTGCCTGAGAGGTCACGATGGGGATAGCTATGTAGGCTGAATCAGCTTGCTATTAGCTCAAGACCTTGTCCTGGGGAGGCTGTTTTCGGTGGCCGTTGTCGCCCTGATCAGTCGACCTAACCCATCACTTCCCGGAGATTCCTATGCTGACCGTTGCCGACATCATGACTCGCCACGTCACTACCATTGCTAGCGGGGCCACCGTGGCCGAGGCTATTGATCTAATGCAGCGGCTACAAATTCGGGCGCTGCTGGTCGAGCACCGCTCCCAGGATATGCCCTTTGGCATGGTCACCGAGCGTGACATTGTGTATGCTGTCGTGGCTCGGGGCCACAGCCCTGAGCAGGTACTAGTGCAAGATGTGATGCGGCAGCCCTGCATTTCCCTAGAGCCCAACCTGACGATTCAAGAAGCCTCTCAGATGCTCTCTGACACCGGTGTGCAGCGTGCGCCCGTAGTCCACCAGGGCGAACTGCTGGGGGTAATATCAGTGACCGATATTTTGATGCGGGGGATACCGACCTTGACCATAAGCCGCTAAGGAACAGGCGTTAATTCAAGTAGGATAGCCGAGGCGACTATCCACGGTCGGTCTTTCCTAGGTCGGTCTTTCCTATTGGTGCATTCGCGTAGCAATGCACCACAAAGAGGCTAATTACCCTAGTGGGCGCGATTAGACAGCTCTGTCAGACCGCGCAGGCGATCGCGCAGTTCATCGGTCAAGACATCGGCCTGGTAGCGCCAGGCCCAGTTGCCCTCGGGCTTGCCGGGGGTATTCATACGGCAGTCGCTGCCGTAGCCCAGCACGTCTTGCAGGGGCACAATAGCCTGGTTGGCGACCGACATCAGCGCCAGGCGAATCATGCTCCACTGAATGCCGTCGGGGCTGAGGCAGCCAGCGTACTGCATCAGGCGATCGCGCTCGTAGTCTGGCATTTGGCTAAACCAGCCGACGGTGGTGTCATTGTCGTGGGTGCCGGTGTAGACCACGCTGTTAGGGATGTAGTTGCAGGGCAGGTAGGGGTTGTCGCTGCCGCCGCCAAAGGCAAAGTGCAAAATTTTCATCCCCGGAAACTCAAATCGATCCCGCAGCGCTTCAACGTCGGGGGTGATCACCCCCAGATCTTCGGCCATGATCGGCAGGGTGCCCAGCTTCTGGCGCACGGTTTCAAACAGCTCGACGCCGGGGGCTTCGATCCATTTGCCGTTCATGGCCGTGTCTTCGCCGGCGGGCACGCCCCAGTAGGCCTGCAGACCCCGAAAGTGGTCGACTCGAATGATATCGACGTAGCCCAGCAGAGCGTTGATTCGCTGAATCCACCAGTTAAAGTCGCGGTTTTTTAGCTCTTCCCAGTTGTAGGTGGGGTTGCCCCACAGCTGCCCGGTCTCGCTAAAGTAGTCGGGCGGCACCCCGGCCATCAGCGCCGGGGCCAGGGTCTCTGGGTCGAGCATAAAGTTGTGGGGAAAGGCCCACACGTCGACGCTGTCGTGGGCGACGTAGATGGGAATGTCGCCAATGATCTTGATGTTGCGATCGCCTGCGTATTGTCGCAGCGCCTGCCACTGGCGATGAAACTCAAACTGCAAGAATTTTTGGCAAAAAATATCGCTCGACAGCTTTTCGCGCCACTCGGCCATGGCCTCAGGCTCGCGTCGGGCTAGGGGGGTGGGCCACTCTGTCCAGCCAGCCCCGCCGTGGGCGTTTTTAAGCGCCATAAAAAAGGCAAACTCATCGACCCAAAAATGGCTGTCTTCGCAGAACTGAGCTAAGGCTGCTCGATCTGCTTCAGAGGCGATCTCATGAAACCGCCCCGCCGCCCGCTCCAGCAGCCGCATTTTGGTCGGAATCACTTCGTCAAACACCACCTGATAGTCGGGCAGGTGCTCCAGGTCATGCAGCTCATCGGGGTAGAGTAGAGAGCGATCGCACAGCGTCTCTAGGCTGATCAGCAGCGGGTTACCCGCCATCGACGAGTAGCACAGGTAGGGCGAGTTGCCGTGGCCCGTTGGCCCCAGCGGCAGCACCTGCCAGAGCTGCTGACGGGTCTCAGCCAAAAAATCGACAAATTCGTAGGCCTCGCGGCCCAGCTCGCCAATGCCAAAACGACCCGGCAGTGAAGTGGGGTGCAGCAAAATGCCACTGGCTCTAGGAAAGGGCATAGTTCGCTCAGTGTTCGCTCAGTGCAATTCCAGTTGACTTTAGCATGGCCCGAGCAGGCGAATGGGCTACCTAGAGAGTTATTTTGGTAGCCAGGGTTAATAAAAAATCACCGCAAAGTCACCGTTCCATGACCACCTACCGCAATCCCGCCCCCACAGTCGACATCATTGTCGAGCTGCTGCACCATCCCCATCGGCCAATTGTGCTGATCGAGCGCCACAACGAGCCCCTGGGCTGGGCGCTGCCCGGCGGCTTTGTCGACTACGGTGAAAGCGTAGAGACCGCCGCCCGCCGCGAAGCCGCTGAAGAAATCGGCCTCACCATCACCTTGATTGAGCAGCTTGCGGTCTATTCAGACCCCGCCCGTGACCCCCGCAAACACACCCTGAGCGTTGTGTTTCTCGCCACCGCCACCGCTGACCCCGTCGCTGGCGACGATGCCAAAACCGCCGCCATCATCCAGCCCTGGGACACACCTGCCAATCTTTGCTTTGATCACGACCGCATTTTGCGCGACTATTGGCAGTATCGCTTTTACGGCCAGCGGCCCCGGTTTGGCAGCGACTTGGCAGCGACCTAGAGTAGCCAGGGCAGACAGGTAGGTCTGCCCCTACAAATCCACCCATCCACCCATCTTCCCCACCCACCACCCACAATATGCAGCGCACCATCATCAACACCCCCACCGCCCCCGCCCCCGTCGGCCCCTACAACCAGGCGGTGGCCGTCAGCGGCCAAATGATCTTTGTCTCTGGCCAAATCGCCCTTGACCCCGCTACCGGAGAACTGGTGGGCCAGGGGGATGTCGTGGCCCAGACCGAGCAGGTAATTGCCAACCTCAAGGCCATTTTGGTTGCCGCTGGGGCCAGCCTTGACCATGTAGTCAAGACCTCGGTGTTTCTCAAAGACATGAACGACTTTGGCACCGTCAACCAGGTCTACGCCAAATATTTTGGGGGCGACGAGGCTCCGGCCCGAGCCTGTGTCGAGGTGGCGCGGCTGCCCAAGGATGTCTCAGTAGAAATTGACTGCATCGCGGTGCTCTAGGGGCCAGTTCAGACTCCTCGCCACGGGTTTGCTAGAAACGCTGGGGCAGCCCCCCGCCAGCATCAGGGCAACCTCAAATTAGCGGCGTTAAAATTAAAGCGCTGCGGTTTGTTTGATCGGTTTTAATTGCTGCTGATTTGAGCGCTGCTATACCGCCGCCATGCCTACCGAGGAGAATGTATGCCCACTGCTACCGAATCGCCCTACACCCAAGAGCAGGTCAAAGTCTGGATTAGGGGGCTGCTCACCCTAGCCTGGGCCGACGGCCATTTTGACGAAGATGAAAAGGCTCTGATTGTCGCCATTACTGAAGACGAACTGGCCCCTAGTCTCGATTTTGACCATTTTGAACCCGTTACCCCCGCCGAAGTGGCGAGCGTGCTGGGCGATGACCCCGCCATCGCCGAGAATTTTCTGCGTATGGCGGTGATGGTGGCCCTCGCCGATGGGGTGTATTCCGTAGAAGAGGACGCTCAGCTGCAGGCGCTGTGTGAAGCCCTCGACCTACCGCAGAGCCTGCTCACCTCGGTGCGCTCAACCCTATACAACCTCAAGCCCGAAAACAATGGGGTAGCCAGCGGGCTGCGCCCTGCCGCCGGCAGTGGCAAGCTCGACCCCCTCAAACCCGCCCGCGTTTGGCTTGACCAACTCGAAGTGCGCGACCCGCGCCTGGCTCGGTTTGTCTGCAGGCTGATTCCGTCCCAGTGCCCCTTTGAGCGCGATGTGGTGCTGTTTAAAAAAAAGCTGGTGCACATTCCCCCGATGTGCAAGATCAACCCGCTGTATGAACAGCTGGTGGGGCTGCGGTTTCGCGCCCTATCGTACCTGGCCGACGACTGTGGCGAAGATGTGACGCCGCTGCTGTAGGGCTATTTCTGATCAAATTCTGATTAAATCTTTTGGTCAAAACTTTTGGTTAAAAACATCTCCATCTGAGCCAGCCACTGTTTACCCAGTCCACAGACCGCTGCTTGCCATGCAGTTCTCTTATCCAGCCCAGTGATGCCAAAACAGGCGGGAACCGGAGTTCCCGCCCGATCGGCTTGAGGGTAAGGGCATAACGCAGGGATCAAACCCGGCGCTAGTCTTCGTAGATCCGACATTCTGGAGCGTCGGGATGAGCCTTGCAGTAGCGATCAAAGGCGGTGGACTGAGGCACCCGGCGACGGTGGGCGGTGGAGAGTTCTTCGACGGTTTCCCAGGCGATCGCAACCTCTGTGCCAGTGCCGTATAGAGCGCTCAGGCGACGAGCATGCTCTAGGGCCACCTGCAACCGTGACTCAAGGGTGGGCTGGATCACAGGGGTGGGGATAGAAAGGGTAGTGGTCAAACTCATGGTGGGTAGTCTCCGGTGATGTGGTGAAACTGCTAACTATTTTCAGCCTAATGATAATCTAGACGAATGACAATAGCTTTTACATATAAACTCTTGTTATCACCTATCAGGTTTTCTTACCCACCACTGCGCCGCCACAGGTCGGGAAGTCCTAGGTATGGTCTTGTGCCAAATTTGACCTGGTAAACCCTGGTTCATCATCAGCCAAGCCGTAGAGGCGCAGCAGGCTACGCCCCTACTAGTACTGGAGGGCGCACCGCTGTGCGCCCCTACGGCTTGGCCGACTGCCATCGGCGGTATGGCACTTGAATTCACGTGAGTTCGACAAGGAGTAGAGGGCTAAAAAAAAGGCTGAGGGTTATGCTCAA
>RECJ01000078.1 GCA_007694115.1 Leptolyngbya sp. DLM2.Bin27
GCTACGACTTTTTGGCGGTGCCCGTGGTCGACACCGAAGACCGCCTGGTGGGCATTATCACCGTCGACGACCTGATCGATGTGATCGAAGCTGAAACCACCGAAGATATCTATACCCTAGGCGGCGTCCAGAGCGGCGGCGACAGCTACTTTCAGTCAAACCTGTTTGACGTGGCCCGCAAGCGGGTGGTGTGGCTGTCGATTTTGCTGGTCACGAACACCGCCACCACCGCCGTAATTCGCAGCCAGGAAGATATCTTGCAGCAGGTCGTGGCCCTAGCGGTGTTTATTCCGCTGCTGATCGGCAGCGGCGGCAACGTCGGAGCCCAGTCGTCTACGGTGGTGATTCGGGGCCTCAACACCGAAGAAATTAGCTCAAAGCAGGCGCTCTCGGTAATTCAGCGCGAGGCGATTGCCGGGACTGTGCTAGGCCTGATGCTCGGAGCCGTTGTCACCCTGTGGGCCTACCTGATTCAGGGCAGCCTGCCTGTGGCTATGACCGTGGGCCTGAGCCTAGTGGCCATCTCCATTTTGGCCTCCACCGCTGGGGGTGCCCTGCCCATTTTGTTCGACAAGTTAGGGTTTGACCCCGCTCTGATGTCGGCTCCGTTTATCACCACCATCGTAGATGTACTGGGGGTGCTGATCTACCTCACCCTGGCCCGCCATATGCTGGGGCTAGCCTAGGGCAGCGTCACACCTAAAAATTAGGGTTCGCGTAGGTTGGGTGCAACGAAGTGAAACCCAACAGCAGCAAGCCTTTGTTGGGTTCCGCTGGCGCTCCACCCAACCTACAGAGTCAAGGCAAAAGTACTAGGGGCTGTGACCGCTGATGGCTAGGCGATCGGCGGTCAATTGCTCACCGCTCTCGGCCAAAATGTTAGCTACACTACCCATTTGTTTTAGGATAGGAGTACGAAGGCCAAAGTTTACCGATCAGGGCTGGACATTTTTCCCGCTTCTCAATACAAATGTTTACAATGTAGTCATCAGGTCGTTGTAGTTTAGGTTTGTCTAGCCGATCCACAATCGATAAAAAACGCTAGCCCTTTGCTTTCGTAGCCTCATCCCTTTCTTGACTGCATTTTGGGATTATGGACTTAAACAGTTCGCCTAGCCTCAACCCCTCCTCTCTGCCGAGCCCAGATCACCCCAAGCTACCTGTGCTGCAAAAGATCAAGCAAGACCTCAAGAACGATCTAATCGCCGGGCTGCTGGTTATCATTCCGCTGGCCACCACCATCTGGCTGACGATCACCATTTCAGGCTGGGTGGTGCGGCTGCTGACCCGCTTTCCGAAACAGCTGGCTCCCTTTGACGGCCTCAACCCCGTGCTGGTCAGCTTCATCAATCTAATGATTGGCCTGTCGGTGCCGCTGCTCGCCATTTTGATCATTGGTCTTATGGCCCGCAACATTGCCGGGCGCTGGCTGCTCGACCTAGGCGAAAAAGTCGTCCAGTCGATTCCCCTGGCCGGGTCGGTGTACAAGACCCTGCAACAGCTGCTGCAAACCGTCTTCCAAGATTCTAAAACCCGCTTTCGGCGGGTGGTGCTGGTCGAATACCCCCGCAAAGGCATGTGGGCAATCGCCTTTGTCACCGGGGCGATGACCGCCGCTGCCGCCGGCACCCCCAAGATGCTGAGCGTGTTTGTGCCCACCACCCCCAACCCCACCAGCGGCTGGTACGCCATTGTGCCCGAGACCGACGTGGTCAACCTGGCCATCTCCATTGAAGATGCCTTTAAGGTGCTGCTCTCGGGCGGCATTGTTGGCCCCAATCTGGCCTCGGCAGTGCCCCCCGAGCGGATTGTGGCGGTGGTCAACGAGGGCCAGTCAGCGATGTCTCTCGGCCAGGGCGGGGCTGAGCTCGCCTCCGAGACCGCAGAGTATCCCCAGCAACTTTCCGTCTTGCCCGTAGACGAAGATTGCTAAGATATAGCCTCTAGCCCAGAGATCATCTGGCTCGCTGTCGTGCGTGCGTTGTACGTTCGTTGTAACAGACGCCGCCAGCATCGAGTCACTGGGTTCTGCCAAGCATCAAGCACCGCCGCGTCTGGGAGATATTGACTATGCAAGCTCGCCGTATGGCCCGCGAGTTGGCCCTACTGGGCCTCAGCCAGCTTTCTGACAAGCCCGGCAGGTTGGTCTCCCCAGCCCTGGCACAACAGGACTTTGAGAAGCTGCTGCTGGCCGCCATTCAAACCCTCACCGCCGAGGCCAAAGACGCGCTCGAAACCGCCTCTGACGAGCTTAGACAGGGCAACCAGCAATTGGTTGACAGCGGCACCCGCGCCAGCAATGTCGAAAAAGGGCGGGCGATGGTCGAAGCTGCGATCGCGCTCACCCAAACCGCTATTAACCGGCTGGCCCACGCAGTCGAGCTGCCCGAGTTCATTCGCCTCAGCAACCAGTCTGAGATCGAGGCCTTTGCCCTAGAGCTGCTCAGCCACACCGCTAAATATCAAACCCAGGTTGACGCCAGGCTCGACGAAGCCATGGTGGCCTGGAACCTCAAACGCCTGCCCCGGATTGACCGCGATATTCTGCGGCTGGCGGTGGTCGAGATCACCTATCTAGGTACCCCCGACCGGGTAGCTATCAACGAGGCCGTAGAGCTGGCCAAACGCTACAGCGACGACGATGGCTTTCGGTTTATCAATGGTGTACTGCGCCGAGTAGTTAGCCTAGACACCGGAGCGGGCATCCCCGAGGGCAGCGGAGCGGTGGCGGACTAGGGCGTGGGGGACGGTGGGTGAATGCGTTTAAGCCCATCCACCCCTGCCTCTCCTAGGGGGGGATAAAGCCTTACTATTAACAACAGCAACTGACAACAGCAACAACGTCCGCACCGTCCGCAAGGTAGTTTTGATATGGCTGGGTTCAACTGGTTTCAGCGCAGTTTCGACAAGTCTGACAGCGCCGAGGCTGAAGCTAAAGAGGCCGAGGCCAAGGCCCCTGAGACAGAAAAAGCAGCTAGCCCTGCCACCCCGCAGCTTTCGTCAGAAGACTACCTCAAGTGGGCCAAGGCCGCCTACCAAAATATTCAAAAGCAGCAGGCGGAGGTTAAAGCTGACCAACCCGAAGCGGCAGCACCCGCCGTAGAGGTCTCCGAGCCAGTAGAGGAGCCTGAGCCTGAGCCTGAAGCAGCAGCCGTTGTAGAACCGGCGGCAGTGGTAGCGGAAGCCGCCGTGGCACCAGAGGCATCTCTAACAGCAGAAGCAACTGTTGAGCCGGCGGCAGCGCCCGCTGATCTTGATGTCGCGGGGGATGCCGATCCTGAGGCGGGTACGTCTGAGACTGCGATCGCTGACACCACCCCAGAACCCGTCGCTCCGGTAGCTGCGGAGCCAGAGCCAGAGCCAGAGCCAGAGCCAGAGCCAGAACCCGCCGCTCCCCGACCCTTCTGGGCCCAGGCAGAAACAGAGCGGCAGCAGCGCCTGGCTCAGCTCGAAGCCACTGCGATCGCAGAACCAGAGCCCGAGCCCGAGCCCGTTGCCACCGTCGCCGCCCCGCCAGCACCTGTGCTGCTCGACATCGATCTCGACGAGGCCTTTCTCTGGTCGGCGGAGGTGCTGGCCGCCCAGGGCCGCCGCCCCGACGATATCTCTGCCGAAGAGATCACCTGGCTCAACAAGCTGCGCCAGGGACTCAACAAAACCCGCCTCAGCCTGGTCAACCAGCTCAAGGCCATCGTCGGCCAGGGGCCGCTCAACGATGACGCGGTGATGGAAATCGAGGCGCTGCTGCTGCAGGCTGACGTCGGCGTCGCCGCCACCGATAAGGTGATCGAAGCGCTGCAAGCCCGCATGCGCCAAGAGGTGCTGCCCCCCGATCAGGCGATCGCCTACCTCAAAACCATTCTGCGCGACATGCTCGACGCCCCCCTGGGCGAGGCCCACAACCTCACCTTTACCCCCGAAAAGGGCAGCTTTAACATCTGGCTGATGACCGGGGTAAATGGCGCAGGCAAAACCACCACCATCGGCAAACTGGCCCACATCGCCAAAAAGTCGGGCTATAACACCCTGATTGCCGCCGCCGACACCTTTCGCGCCGCCGCCGTCGAGCAGGTCAAAGCCTGGGGTGCCCGCAGCGATGTGGAGGTAATCGCCAACCCAGGGCAAAATACCGACCCGGCGGCGGTGGTTTACGATGCGATCGCCGCCGCCCAATCGCGCCATATTGAGCTGCTGCTGGTCGACACCGCCGGTCGCCTGCAAAACAAAAAAAACCTGATGGATGAGCTGGCCAAAATTCGCCGCATCGTCGACAAAAAAGCCCCCGACGCCCACATCGAAGCTCTGCTAGTGCTCGACGCCACCCTGGGCCAAAATGGCCTGCGCCAGGCCGAGGTGTTTGCCGAAGCCGCCAACCTCAGCGGCGTGGTGCTGACCAAACTCGACGGCACCGCCAAAGGCGGCGTCGCCCTAGCCGTCGTCGAGCAGCTGGGCCTGCCAATTCGCTTTATCGGTGCTGGAGAGGGGATTGAAGATCTGCGCCCCTTCTCTAGCTACGAGTTTGTCGAGGCGCTATTGAGCGGCTGACGCAGGTTCGTGAACTGGTCTATCTTGGTAGAAGGCGAGGTATTGGTCTATCGATGCTAGGGCCGAAGAGACTAGCCCCTCACGAACGTTCCCCCGGTTCTAGCGCCATTGCCGCGCAGAGCCTGCCCCCGCAAAAGCCTGGGGCAAAAATCTTGCCTAGGGCGTCTACCCTCTCTGCTGCCTGCTTTCATTGCGAATCTCTAAACTGTTGTCATGACTGATTTGTATAGCCAGCGTCGTCAGCGAGTTATCGATCTGATCGGTGGGGGGACAGCTGTTTTTGCCAGCGCTCCCCCGGCGATCATGCACAATGATGTCGATTATCCCTTTCGCCAAGACAGCAATTTTTACTATCTGACGGGCTTTAATGAGCCATCGGCGGTGGCGGTGCTAGCGCCCCACCACGAAGAGCACAGATTTGTGCTGTTTGTGCGGCCCAAAGACCCTGAAAAGGAAACTTGGTCGGGCTACCGGGTGGGGGTAGATTTGGCAAAGGAACGCTATGGGGCCGATGCGGTATACCCCATTGCCGAGCTAGATGAGCATTTGCCCAAGTATCTCGAAAAGGCCGATCGCCTCTACTATCATTTTGGCCCCGACCAAGCGCTCAACAACCAGGTCATGCGTCACTGGCAACGGCTGCTGGCCACGTACTATAAGCGCGGTACCGGCCCGGTGGCGATCGAAGACGCGATGCTGATGATGCAGACGCTGCGGCGGGTCAAATCGCCAGCCGAGCTAGATCTGATCCGCCGAGCGATCGCCATTGCCGCCAAAGCTCACAACCATGCCCGCGACATTGCCCGCCCGGGCCGCTTTGAGTACGAAATTCAGGCCGAAATTGAGCATATTTTTCGGCTGGAGGGGGCGATGGGGCCGGCTTACGGCTCAATTGTGGCCGCTGGGGTTAATGCCTGCATTCTGCACTACGTGGAAAACAACTGCCAGATGCAGGACGGTGACCTGCTGCTGATCGATGCTGGCTGCGCGGTGGACTACTACAACTCAGACATCACCCGCACCTTTCCGGTGGGGGGGCGGTTTAGCGACGAGCAGCGAATTCTCTACGATCTGGTGTTAGAGGCACAGCTGGGTGCGATCGCAGCGGTCAAACCCGGTGCCCCCTTCAACGAGTTCCACGACGTAGCCACCCGCACCATCACTGAAGGACTGGTGGAATTGGGCCTGCTGGCAGGGGATGTCAATACCCTGATCGAAGAGAAAAAACACAAAGCCTTCTTTATGCACGGCACCGGCCATTTTCTAGGTCTAGATGTGCACGACACAGGCATTCTCCGCAACCCCGATCAAACCTGGAAACCCTTTGAGACAGGCAATGTCGTCACCGTAGAACCCGGCATCTACATCTCGCCCACCTATCAACCCGTTGAGGGCCAGCCCCAGATAGACGATCGCTGGCGGGGTATCGGCATTCGCATTGAAGACGATGTCCTGGTGACCGAGGGGGGCTGTGAGGTGCTCACCGCTGCGGTACCCAAATCCTTAGAGGCGATGGAACGATAGCCAGGTTTAGGCAGTAGGTTAAAACGATGCCAATCCTCTGCTATGATATAGAACGGCAAATGCAGTTTTGTTGCAATTGCAGTTCGGGCGATTAGCTCAGTTGGTAGAGCGCCTGCCTTACAAGCAGGATGTCACTGGTTCGAGTCCAGTATCGCCCATCCAGAAAACCTCATCCCCTAGGCTTTCCAGTTGGTTGCTTCAGGCACCGTAGACCTGAGAGATTAGCCCACCACTGTCGAGTACTCTGCGCCATCAGTCAATCCACTGTTCCCATAACCTGCCCCTAGAACCTGCCACCCCCAACAAGGGTTGATCTATGTCTGCCAAACAGTACTAGGCAGGCGTCCCAGGCATAGCACTAAGGCGACTTCTGGACAATAAATAGACCGCTGAGCCTAGGACTGAAGTCCAAGGCTCAAAGCCGAAATCCTCTGAAGAGGATTGGGAGCCGAGTTCCCCAGTCTGCTTTAGCAGACTTTCGCTATGAGCCAGGGAGTTCACTCCCTGGTGGTTGTGGCT
>RECJ01000076.1 GCA_007694115.1 Leptolyngbya sp. DLM2.Bin27
CAGCGGTGATCGACTGCCCGGTTGACTACCGCGAAAACCTGCTGTTTAGCCAGAAGGCGGGCGATCTGAGCTGTCTGATGTGAGCTGGCTTGGGGCTTGAGGTGCGGGCAAATCTCGAATCTCAACCCCCAAACCTGGCCCTCTAACCCCTGGCAGCAGGTGGCCGACCTCTGGGTGTTCCCGGCGCTACCCCCCTTACCCTCAAGGTAGCGCCGGGGGATCTCTCTAGGGCTGTCGTCTCCGCCCCCCAGTTCGCCCCTCCAGGGCAATTCCCTGGCTGTTTGGCCGGCAACTGAGTAAACCATTCCCCAAGCGAATAAAATTGGGGTCTGTGGAACGCAGCCGTTCCAGGTTTCTTCATCTCCAGTCAGGTAATTTATGAGAGCGTATCGGGCCGCCGCCGTACAGATGACCAGCGTGCCAAATTTAGCCAAAAATTTGGCCCAGGCCGAAGAGCTAATTGATTTGGCGGTGCGCCAGGGGGCCGAGCTAGTCAGCCTGCCTGAAAATTTCTCGTTTTTGGGCGATGAAGCGGCCAAGATCGCCCAGGCCGACACCATTAGCCAGGCCAGCGAAACCTTTCTCAAAACCATGGCCCAGCGCTACCAGGTAACGCTGATCGGCGGCGGCTACCCGGTGCCTGCCAAAGAGGGTAAAGTCTTCAATACCGCTCTACTGGTGTCTCCCGAGGGCCAAGAGCTCATGCGCTACGAAAAGGTGCACCTGTTTGATGTCAATTTGCCCGACGGTAACACCTACCGAGAGTCAAACACCGTGATTTCGGGCCATCTGCTGCCCGACGTGTTTCCCTCCAAGCAGTTTGGCATGGTAGGCCTGTCGGTGTGCTACGACGTGCGCTTTCCAGAGCTATACCGTCACCTGTCGCAGCAGGGGGCCGAGGTGCTGGTGGTGCCTGCCGCCTTTACCGAGTTCACCGGCAAAGATCACTGGCAGGTGCTCTTGCAGGCTCGCGCCATCGAAAATACCTGCTACATCATTGCCCCAGCCCAAACGGGCTTTCACAATGCCCGCCGCCAGTCCCACGGCCATGCCATGGTGATTGACCCCTGGGGCATGGTGCTAGCCGATGCCGGCGTGCAGCCGGGAATTGCGATCGCAGAAATCAACCCCGACCGCATCGCCCAGGTGCGTCGCCAGATGCCGTCTCTGATTCACCGCGTCTTTCCTTAAATCTATATCTCTGGTTAGAGCGGCCCCATAACGATCCCTGTGAACTCTACAGCGAGAGGAATCTCATGTACATTAGACAGGACGAGTTAGAGCGGTCTGCATGGCAAATTGGATGAGTGGCCTCATCAGCGGCGACCTGATCACTAGTATTCACATCAATGACTTATTCCTAACCCCCCAGGTTAGCCCTTGGCTGGCCCAGATACTTGAGAAAGTAGACGTATCAGAGTTAGCAGAGGTATCAGAAGCCGAGATCGAGCCGCTGGTTTTAGCCAGCGTGCTGCTCAGCCTGATTGTGGTTTATTTGGCGGCCAAGCTCGGCGGCGAACTGTGCGCCCGCATCAACCTCCCCGCCGTGCTTGGCGAGTTGGTTGGGGGCGTGATCGTCGGCGTGTCGGCCCTGCATCTCATTGTCTTCCCCGAAGGCGGTGGCGAAGTTCAGTCGCTGCTGATGAATGTGGTGGGCATGACTAGCGGTATCGCCCCCGAAGGTCTACAAAAAGTCTTCCAGGGCGAAAGCGAGGTCATCTCGGTGCTGGCCGAACTGGGGGTGATCATTCTTCTATTTGAAATTGGCCTAGAGTCAGACCTTAAAGAACTCATTCGGGTTGGCCCCCAGGCGGCAGTTGTTGCAGTTGTGGGCGTTTTAGCCCCCTTCGCCGCCGGCACTGCCGGGTTAATTGCCCTATTTGGTATAGACACCATCCCTGCTGTGTTTGCCGGGGCCGCCCTGACGGCCACCAGCATCGGCATCACCGCTAAGGTGCTGGCCGAAATGCAAAAGCTTAGCTCTAAGGAAGGTCAAATTATCATCGGTGCCGCCGTGCTCGACGACGTGCTGGGCATCATTGTGTTGGCCGTCGTTGCCAGCCTGGCAAAAACCGGCGAGATCGAGATTCTCAATGTGGCCTACCTGATTGCCGGAGCCGCCACGTTTTTGGTGGGCTCAATTTTTATTGGCCGTCTGCTCAGCCCTTACTTTGTCATGGTGGTCAACCAGATGCGCACCCGGGGTCAGGTGCTGATTAGCTCGCTGATTTTTGCCTTTGTGCTGTCTTACATCGCCGCCGCCATTCAGCTAGAGGCCATTCTAGGGGCGTTTGCCGCTGGTCTAATCTTGGCTGAGACCTCTAAGCACAAAGAGCTAGAGGAGCAAATCAGCCCGATTGCCGATATGCTAGTGCCAATTTTCTTCATTGTCGTGGGGGCACGCACCGACCTGAGCGTGCTCAACCCCCTAGAACCTGCCAACCGAGCGGGCCTGGTGATTGCCTCCTTTTTGGTGGTGGTCGCCATTGTCGGCAAGGTGATTGCAGGCTTTGCCATCTTTGGCCAGCCCGGCATCAACCGCTTGGCGGTGGGAGTAGGCATGGTGCCGCGCGGCGAGGTGGGTCTGGTGTTTGCCGGGGTCGGGGCCGCCAGCGGCGTGCTCACCGAGTCGCTAGACGCAGCCATTATCGTCATGGTGATCTTCACAACGTTTTTAGCGCCGCCGCTGCTGCGGGTGGTGTTTAAAGAAGACGACGGCATGGTTACCCCCGCCGAACCTACCCCTGAGCTAGAAACCGCTGACGAGGTCGGGCCTTAGACCACAAGACGTTTGACGTTAAAGCTGCCCAATTACGTTGCTATACTGAGTATGCTTTTGCTGGTGTAGCTCAGTTGGTAGAGCAGCTGATTTGTAATCAGCCGGTCGCAAGTTCGAGTCTTGTCACCAGCTTCCCTAAACCCCTGGAAACTCAATGCTTCCAGGGGTTTTAATTTTCTTGGTTGCACAGTCTCATACGATGTGCATATAGCCGTGTATCCCTTTTTATTGCACTATAAACGCTTAAATCAATGCGGTTTTAATGCACTTATGGTGGCAAAAAAGTGGACGGTGGAGGCGGTCAACGCCCGATTAAAGGCGGGAAAGGTTGGGGTTCAGGTCTTGCAGGTTGGGAACCGCCTACGATTGCAAGCTACCTTACCTCCTAAGCCAGGTTCTAGCCGCGATAGCCCTTATCAGCAGCAAATCGCCCTGGGCATCTACGCCAACCCTGACGGACTGGAGGAAGCGGAGACTAGAGCTAGGGAGCTTGGGGTGATGTTGGCTCGTGGCTCCTTTAGCTGGATTGGCTCTGGGCTGGGCGGCACCTCTAGGGATTGGGTAGAGCGCTACAAGGCCCACCTGCTAAAGAACCGCGAGCAGATGAATGATGGTGTTTGGCGGCAAGACTTTTGGAATCCAGCCTTGAAATGGTTGCCCCAGGATGCACCGCTAACCTCGGAGGCGGTTATTGCCGCCGCTCAGCATTATCGAGTCGAGAGTCGCGCCCGTCAGCTTTGTTTGGGGGTGTTGAAGGGCTTTTGCCAATGGGCTGGGTTGGAAGTTGACCTTGCCCCTTATCGCTCTACCTACAGTAGGCGCAGCATAGAGCCACGGGACATTCCCAGTGATGCCCAGATTATTGAGAGTCGGGAACGGCTAGCCCGCCGTGACGATTGGCTATGGGTGTTCGGTATGATGGCAGCCTATGGGTTGCGCCCGCATGAATGTTGGGCGGTGGAGGGCTTCGAGACGGTTGAGGGTGTCCCTGTGGTTTCTATTGGGCCAGATACCAAGACTGGGGCCAGGATTGTTCGCCCATTGCCGTGCGCCTGGGTTGAGGAATGGGGGCTGGTGCAGGGTGGCCCACCGCTGATCACGGTGCAGCGCCGCAAGCAATACGGGGAACGCACTCCCCGTCATTTCAAGCGCTCTGGAGTTGGGTTTCCATCCTACAACCTACGCCATGCCTACGCGATTCGTGGCTCAGCGACCTACAGCATTCCTGTCGCCATCATGGCGCAGATGATGGGCCATTCGCCGGAGGAGCATCTCAAGACCTACAACCGCTGGATTACGGCAGACACCGCCCACCAGGTCTACCTAGCCGCCATTAGACGGGTTTCCGAGGCTTAGCCCAGTTCCGAGGGGGATCGGCCAAGCGGGCCGCGCAGCGCTCGATATGGAATTCGTAGCGCTTTTGGGTGGCATTGGGGTTATGGTTGGCCAGCCGGTAGTGGTGGCCAATATCGAAGACACTCTTCCGCACCTTGCGCCGCAGAGCTTCAGCACTGGGCAGTGAGAGTGCTTCCCAAGCTTGTTCGGTGGGGAGCCAGGTGGGCAGGGGAGCCGGGGTATCGTCTACCTGTTCCAGGGCCAGGGTCAACAGTTCTAGCGCTCGCGCATTCTGCTGGGTGAGTGTCTTAAGCAGTTCGATTACTTCAGGCTTCACGCTACCCTCCGACTTCCAGAACCTTTAGCCATTAACCACTTTCGAACGTAAGGTGCATTGACCCCCAGCCAAGCCCAGAATGCTTGCTTTTCGATCGAATCCAGCCCCCCCAGCAGGGAAAACATGTCGGCCAGGTCTTGAGGCTGGTGCTGCGATCGCCAACTGAGGAAGGCTTGCACTATCGCCAGCAGCTTTTTGCACTCGCTATCAGTCATCGCCGCCACCTCCAAGGAGGTCGTCAATTTCTGCGAGTGCTGCTTCGGTCAAAAGGTCTTCGGTCGGATCGAGCACGGTGGTTCGCCCGTGCCCGTTAGTTGAGTGCCCACTCAACCGCTCAACTGAGTGCCCCTCTATGGGAGGTGGTTTAGGGGTGAGATCGCGCCCGTTAACGTTTTCTGGGGGTGAGTGCCCGTTTCCATTCCCGTTAGGGGAGGAATCACTCAACCACTCAACTTTTGAATTTTTAAGCTCTGAATCCCTTGGCTGGCAGGGGGTTGAGTCGGTTGAGTTATCACTCAACTTTTGCTCAACTTGGTACTCAACTAACTCAACTTTTGGCTCAGCTGCGAGGGAGTAAAGCTTCTCGGAGGACTCGGAGAGATAGCCCTGTTCCTCCAGTTTACTTAGCAGGGGCAGAAGATAGTCACGCCGATTTTTGGGGTTCCGTTCTTTCTTGCCGTCCCGCCCCCGCACAGAGGGAAAGAGGTTAGCTCGCCCCAGGTCGGCAACTGAGAGGGGTTGCCCCTTGCGCTTTAAATAATCGTGAACCTTTAGCAGGTCTCCAGTCAGCTCGGAGGTAAGGCCAATCTCGGAGTAGAGTAGGCGAGTTTGACCCAGGCAGTAGGTGACGAAGGAGATCGCCGCCTCAAGGGTGCTGTTGGGAATTTCTGCCGGGGACTGTTGGCTGCGACTGGCATATTCCAGGCAGTGGGCCACCAGGGCCACCCGTCCGGCCCGGTCCCGGTATTTGGGATAAAGCACCCGCTCTACCGGGGTATTGGTGGATAGCCGTTTGTCCTCTGTCCACTCGTGCCACTGCCGCCAGGTGGTCTTAGCTTCGGGGGAGAGGTAGAAGCTTTGGGTAGGCAGTTCTTCTAGGTTTTGATAGGTTGAGTGGAGGAGGTTGGTAAGGTCAACCTTGGGGCCGTCGCCAGGGGCCGGAAGCCGATTCAGGGGCAACCGCACCCACAGGAAGCGCGACCAGAAACCGTCTGGATCGCCCGCCGCCATCAGCCCACCTAGCACTTCTGGCTGAACCGTCCCCGTCACCGAAACTGAGGTTTTGGCAGCGAATTGAGTGGAACCCACCCGGTCAATCTTGACTGCCCCACCGTCTGCTGCTGACTTCCAGAAGTCCCGATCGCTGCCCTTGCCACCGGACTTGTATTGGTTGAACCCGTGGAAAAAGCCGCTCAACTCGTCTACGGAGACTACTAAGCCCTTGTCAGTTTGACTGGTGACGATACGCTGAACCGCCTCAGTAGTGGTCGAATCAACGTAGTATTGCCGGAGCTTAGGTTCTCTGGGTTCGTCCGTTCGTTGGGCTTCTTCTTTGCCCAGCGCCTTAAAGTTTTTAACGGCGGTCTCGTATTCCTCGAATTGGCGGTCGTATTCGTCCTTGGCGGAAACTTGGCGGTAGATCAGGGGGTTCAGGATAGCCTTAAAAATTGGCGTTTTGATTGACCCCGGTTCAGCCACTAGACCACCCCAAAGGACAGGGGGAAGCCGATAGTTGGTCGCACCGCCGATTACCAAGTCAGTCTCAGGAGATAGTAGCGAGGCCGCTACGGTCAGCAAGGGCAGGGCAAAGGTAACGGTTTCTTGGTTGAAGGCTTTGGCATAGTGCCCTAGGGGTCCAGCCAGCGAGGGCAACAGCGCCCCTACATCGCAGGTTTGGCTACTGGCCTTAAGTAGGTCGTCAAAGCCAGCGAGGGCATCTTGGGTGCTACTCTCTAATTCCGATTTTTGCAGCAGCGACCGATAAATTTCCTGAATTGTTCTAGAAGACTGCCCACAGGCACTGGCCAAGTTAGCAATCTCAATCGTGATATCCGCCTCACCTACATCCTCAACAACCAGCCGCTCTAGCTGTTGACGGACTTGCTCTAAG
>RECJ01000139.1 GCA_007694115.1 Leptolyngbya sp. DLM2.Bin27
CACCATTGACGCTATTGTCATTCTGCCCGATCACATCCACAGTATTTGGACGTTGCCCGAAGATGATGCCGACTTCTCCTCTCGGTGGAAGCGCATCAAAGCCCGATTTAGCCTGTGGTGCCCTCAATCCTACAAACAACAGCAATCTGCCTCCCGCCTACGCAAAGGGGAGCAAGCCATCTGGCAGCGACGGTTTTGGGAACATCACATTCGTAATGAGGCCGACTTCAGTCAGCATGTGGATTACATTCACTACAACCCGGTGAAGCATAATCTGGTGAATAGGCCGAGAGATTGGCCCTATTCAAGCTTTCACCGCTATGTTGCGGATGGGGCCTATTCGTTAGATTGGGGTTCGGCAGAAGCGATTGATTTTGATGAAAAAATTGGTCGAGAGTAAGGGATGAAGGCTTGGTTTTAGGATGTTGGGTTCCACTTCGTTCCACCCAACCTACGTCGGCTCGATGATAGCAATCACAGCAAGTCTAACGATTGTAGAGTTTTAATATCTGCCTCTAAATCCTCTACATCGTAGTTGATAAACAGCCCACGTTTTGCTAGCTCATGCTGAAACTCGATAACAGTTAACCCAGTCCAAGCACGAGCTTTACCACTGCTTATCTTTTGCTGCTTATATAACATGACAGCAATTTCAACCTCAAGTTCTTCCTCAGTCATCTGGGTTGACTGAACGATGTCATCGGGAATAGTGACGCTCATGGCTCAAGCAAGAAAAACTGCCCTATCTTGATTCAAGGATAGGTGATCTAAGGGCAGGTTGGCAGTGGGCGTTGATCGTTCTTAAGCTGCGTATCACGCGCAGCGCAGCACCTGCGGCCAGGGGGCTTCTACCTGCTTCAACTCTAGCCCGCGCTGAAAGATTTCGTCGATCGCCATCATCTCCCCGGTCTCAGTCATAAATTGGTGGTCGGCGGTGGCGCGAATCGTGGTGCCGTCGTCGAGGTGGTATTCAAACACCTCTTGCTGGCCGCAATCGTGCCACTGGGCGATGGGTTGAGTGTACACGTAGCCGCGATTATAAAGTGTCGGTCTATAACCGGTTCATAGCCTGCTTAAGCTACCCTAGTGGGCATAGAGCCCCGCAAAACCTATGCCTCTGACCGAATTACTCCCCGCTGTCAGCCAACTCACCCACCAAGATAAGCTGCGCCTGATTCATTTTCTCTTGCTGGCCGTCGCCAAAGAAGAAGGCTGCGAACTGCAACCCACCGAAACTCAAGCCCAAGAAAATGCGTTGCTCAATCAGCTAGCCTCTACCGAAGCAACCGTATGGTCGCCCTACGATGCCTACGGAGCTGCTCAAGCATTGGCAGCTCTGCTTGTAGATGTTAAACGCTGCACCTAAATGTATCGGACTTGGTTCTGCATTTCTTCCGCAGTCACTTGATTCAGAATAGCCAGTAGCCGCCGGGCAATTTCTTGGGGAGAGCGGCGAACTGCAAAAATCACCCCATAGTGCATTTGTCCTGACTCAAAGTAACTCTGTACAAGCGCTTCAAAGTCTGCTCTATTATGGGTAACTAACGTTCTAGATTGGCTGACAGCATAGGCCAACTGATTCTCATCCGATGCCCTAAGTTGCTTAGCATCTCGCACAGTAAGCACATCAAAGCCCCTGGCTTCAAGCAAATCTGCCACCAAGACATTCACATCTTCATCCAGGTACAAGCAAATAAACAGATCGCTCACAAATCTCGAACCAAGGGATCAATGAGTTCATCAGGAATGCGATTTTGCTCAATGTATCGATTAATCTCTTCCTGATGGTCGCTGTAGTAAGTTAGTGCGCCAAAAATTTGCCCTAGAGTCAGGTGAGGCATCCCTTTAGGAATTTCCTCTGGGGCAACCCCCATCCGCCAGGTTTCCACAATAGCTCTGATTGGGGTGCGGGTACCTCGAATGATAGGCTCTCCATGGAGAATGTCATCATCCCGCACTACATAAAGGTAGTCTGTTGCCTGCACCATATCGATATTCCGAATCAGATATTGCTAATTGTATCTGTTCTGTATGCCCTCAAGATTACTGGTCACGCGCAGCGCAGCACCTGCGGCCAGGGGGCTTCGACCTGCTTCAACTCTAGCCCACGCTGGAAGATTTCGTCGATCGCCATCATTTCCCCGGTCTCGGTCATAAATTGGTGGTCGGCGGTGGCGCGAATCGTGGTGCCGTCGTCGAGGTGGTATTCAAACACCTCTTGCTGGCCGCGACGGTGCCACTGGGCGACGGGCTGGGTGTACACATAGCCTTGGTCATCCACGCTAAACACGTTACAGGGGATGCGTTTGGCGACAATTTCGCCGATGGTGAGGGGGCCGTATTCCAGCGTCAGCAGTTCCGTGTCGGCGCTGAGGCAGTACTCGGCAAACTTCACCATTTGGTCCCAGAGTTCTTCAGCGGTTTTCTTGGCCAGGCCGCGCTCTACCGCACCGCTGACAAAGTTGCCCTGGTGCTTGAGCATTTCTGAAACTTTCTTTTTGCCCATGGCTCGCCGCAGCAGGTCGGCCTGGCCGAGGGAATAGCCCGCCATATCCTGGGCGATTTTCATGATCTGCTCCTGGTAGACCATGATGCCGTAGGTCTCTTTCAGGATGGGTTCGAGAATTTCGTGGGCGAAGTCGATTTTTTCGCGCCCGTGCTTGCGGTTGATGAATTTGGGAATCAGCCCCGCATCCAGCGGCCCCGGTCTATACAGGGCGAGGACGGAAGAAATATCTTCCAGGCCGGAGGGCTTGAGGTCTTTGACAATCTGGCGCATGCCGGAGGACTCTAGCTGAAACACGCCGCCCAGGTCGCCGCGCTCTAGTAGCTTGTAGGTGGCGGGGTCATCCATGGGCAGGTCGTCGGGGTCGATTTTGATGCCGTGGGTGGCCTCGACAAGATCCAGGGTTTTTTGGATCATGGTCAGGTTGCGCAGGCCCAAAAAGTCCATTTTTAAGAGGCCCAGGGCTTCCACATCTTCCATGTAGTACTGGGTGATTACCTGGCCGTCGTTGTTGCGCTGGAGGGGCACAATTTCGTCGAGGGGGTCTTTGGAGATCACCACCCCGGCGGCGTGCATGCCGAAGGTTTTGTTGGTGCCCTCGATGCGCAGGGCCATGTCGATCCAGCGGTGGGTTTGGGGATCGTTGTCGTACTTTTCTTTGAACTCGGGGGCGGGGGTGTCGTCGGAGATCATCACCTTGAGCTTGGTGGGCTTGCCCCGCGCCACGGGGATCAGCTTCGCCATCCGGTCGGACTCGGCGTAGGGAATATCCAGCACCCGGGCTACGTCCTTGAGCACCGCCTTGGAGGTCATGCGGTTGAAGGTGATGATCTGGGCCACCCGCTCTTCGCCGTAGCGGCGGGTGACGTATTTGATCACCTCGTCGCGGCGGTCGATGCAGAAGTCGGTGTCAATATCGGGCATCGACTTGCGCTCGGGGTTGAGAAAGCGCTCGAACAGCAGCCCGTGGTGGATCGGGTCGATGTTGGTGATTTCCATGGCGTAGGCCACCAGGGAACCCGCCGCTGAGCCGCGACCGGGGCCGACGGGGATGTTGTTGTCGCGGGCAAAGCGAATGTAGTCCCACACCACCAGAAAGTAGGTGGGGAAGCCCATCTGGATCATCATCTCGATTTCGTATTCGAGGCGATCGCGGTACTCCTGGTCAATCTCTTCGTAGCTGGCTGCCTTCATCCGCTTGACCAGCCCTTCCTTGGCCACGTGGCCCATGTAGGCTCCGGCGTCTTCGTTGAATTCTGGCGGAATGGGGAAGTCGGGAATGCGCGACTGGCCGAGGATGCCGGTGTAGTCTTCGACTTTTTCGGCCACCTCCAGGGTGTTGGCGATCGATTCCTCGATCACCTCCGGCTCTAGGTGATCGCGGAAGAGCAGCCGCATTTCGTCGGCGGATTTGACATACTCGGTGCCGCTGTAGCGCAGGCGCTTGTCTTCGGTCAGCAGCTTGCCGGTCTGAATGCAGAGCAGGGCGTCGTGGGCCTCGACATCGTTGCAGGAGATGTAGTGGCTGTCGTTGGTGCAGATGACTTTGATGTCTAGCTCGCGGGCGATCTTGAGAATCTCCACATTCACCACCCGGTCTTCGGGGGAGCCGTGATCCTGAATTTCCAGGTAATAATCTTCGCCAAACAGGTCTTTGTACCACTGGGCCACCCGACGGGCCACGTCGGGCCGCTTTTGCAGAATCGCCTGGGGCACCTCGCCGCCGAGGCAGGCGCTGGTGACGATCAGCCCCTCGTGGTACTGCTCTAGAAGTTCCTTATTGATACAGGGGCGCGAGAAAATGCCCTTGCCCTGAACACCCTGCAGGTGGGAGATGGTAGTGAGCTTGACCAGGTTTTTGTAGCCCTGGGTGTTTTTGGCCAGCACCACCTGGTGGTAGCGGGGGCGGCGCTGCTGCTGCGAAATGTCGCCGTTGATCAGGTACATTTCGTTGCCGATGATCGGCTTAATGCCCGCCCCCTTGCAGACCTTGATCAGCTCAATTGCGCCGTACATGACCCCGTGGTCGGTGAGGGCGATCGCCGGCATGCCCAATTCCTTTGCCCGCTCCACCAGCTGGGGCAACTGGCTGGCCCCGTCGAGCAGGCTGTAGGCACTGTGGATGTGGAGACCAACAAAGGACATAGTGCGGCGGCTCTGGTAGTACGATTTTACTGAATTGGGTCTGTCGCTGGCCAGGGCTAGATCGCCCCTGGTGCCCAAGCTGCCCCTTAGATTAACGGATTTGTAGGTCTACATCTAGTGACTTTGGAGAAAGACAGGCTGTGGGTTGCTCCATATATGGCGTGATATGGCGTGCTGTCGCGACCTAGGCCCCTGGGGCAGGGCTGGAGCGGTTGGGGGCTGGGGTTGACGCGCGCGCCCGCCGGGGTGGACTAGACTATTCCCATTCTGGCCAGCTGCTTTCTGAGGGTGCAGGCCCTGCGCCCCTACATCGGGGTATCTTTTTCCCAGCGAGTCTCTAACACCCGACCCCCGACATCCGATACCCACCCGCCCCACCCAGATGACTAATCTCGACCTCACCTCGACCTCAGTCCCGGCGGCTCTCAGCGTTGGCGGCCTGGTCGATTACATCAAAGCCCTGCTCGAAGACGACCCCACCCTGCGTCAGGTGTGGGTGGTGGGCGAAGTCTCTAGCGCCAATAACCACCCCAAGGGGCTATTTTTTACCCTCACCGACCCCGATACCGGCGCAGCGATCAGCTGTGTGGCCTGGCGCAGCCAGCAGGCCCGGCTCGCCACCCTGCCTGGGGTGGGCGACCAGGTGATTGCCCTGGGCACGGTCAAGGTCTACCCCCAGCGCAGCAGCTACCAGCTGACGGTGTGGCAGGTGCTGCCCGGCGGCGACGGGCTCAAGGCGCTGCGCTACCGCCAGCTGAAGCAGCGGCTAGCCGCCGAGGGGTTATTTGACCCAGAGTTTAAGCGGCCCCTGCCCCCCCTGCCCCAGACTATTGCCGTGGTGTCGTCGCCCCAGGCGGCGGCGTGGGGCGATATTCAGCGATCGCTGCGCCACCACCACCCCGGCCTAAACATTCTGTTTTCGCCCGCCACGGTGCAGGGCGACACCGCCCCCGCCTCGATTGTGGCGGCCATCGAGCGGGTGGCCACCGATGGCCGGGCCGAGGTGCTGATTTTGGCGCGGGGCGGCGGGGCCAGCGAAGATCTAGATTGTTTCGACGACGAGCGGGTGGTGCGGGCGGTAGCCAACTGTCCGATCCCCGTGGTGACGGGCATTGGCCACCAGCGCGACGAATCTCTCGCCGATCTGGCGGCGGATTGGTGCGCCCATACGCCGACCGCCGCTGCGATCGCAGCCGTCCCCGCCCTGGCCGATCTGCTCAACGCCCACTACCAGCGGGTCGCCCGGCTCAAAACCCTAGTCGCAGACCACCTGCTCGACGCCCAAACCGATGTGCATCGCCTGGGCCAGCGGCTGCTGCGGCTGCGCCTCGACCAGCGGGTGGCCCAGCAGCAGGTGCAGCTCAAACAGCTGAAGCGGCGGCTAGTGCAGGGGGTGCAGGTAGAGCTGCGCCAGGCCAGCGATCGCACCGCCGCCCTGCGCAGTCACCTGCTCACCCTTGACCCCGACACCGTAGTTAGGCGAGGCTATGCCCTAGTGCGCGACGAAGCCGACCAGCTCGTCACCCAGGCCCACACCGTCACCCCCGGCGACACCCTCCAGGTGCAGCTGGCCCAGGGCCACCTGACCGTTGCCGTCACCCAAGTTCACCCCCCACCGGAATAATTGGGCCAGTGTCCCCAATGTTCCAGGCAATCCCACCTACTCCCCAGCCATGCCCAAAAAAACCACCCCCGCCGACCCCTGGAGCTACGAAACCACCGTCGCCACCGTCGAAACCATCATCGCCGACCTCGAATCGGGCAGCCTGCCCCTAGCGGCGGTGCTGACCCAGTTTGAGCAGGCGGTGCAGGCGCTCACCCAGTGCGAAACCTACCTGCAAGAAAAACAGCAGCAGGTCGATGTGCTGATTGAAACCCTGGCGGACGAGTGAGCCTGCCTGGGCCAAGGCCTGTCGCTGTAGCGATCTGAGCGACTAACCCCCACCGCCGCCCCACCGCCGCCCCACCGCCGCCCCAGGCGCTAGGCCAGATGGATGAGGTGAGGGTCTGTTAAAACCAAATTAGGGAATACTGAAGTTTGGGTTCCGACTATTCCTTAGACCACTGAGTTCCCCTTGAACCTAGAATCGGCCATTGCCCCAACTCCGATCGTGGTTTCTCCCGAAACTACGGTACTAGAGGCGAGCACGGCCATGCAGCTTGCGGCTCGCCCACCGCGCTCTGGCGATCTTCAGACCGCTTGGGAATCTAGCGCCAACTGCGTGATTGTGGTCGATGGGGGCCAGGTGGTGGGGATTTTGACCGCCAGCGATGTGGTGCGGCTGGCGGCAGCCCAGCGGCCCCTGGGGGAAATTGCGATCGCAGCGGTGATGAGCCAGCCAGCGGTGACCATGACCTGGTCGCCCCAGGCGACGGTGGCGGAGGCGATCGCGCTACTGCGGCAGTACGGCATTCGCCATTTGCCCATCGTCACCGCCCAGGGGGATCTCGTTGGGCTAGTCACCCAAGACAGCCTGTTTGCCCTGCTGGAGGTGGCCTCAGCGGCTGAGGACACCATCCCAGCCCTGGCCCAGGGGCCGTTTGCCTGGAAAACGGCGCTACAGGCCTCCCAGCATCACCTGACCGATATTCTCAACAACACCAAAGCCTGCATCTGTAGCTTTCGCCTGTATGCCGACGGCACCTGTGAGTACGACTACTACTCCCAGGGCAGCGAGTTAATCTATGGCTACTCTCCCCAGGCACTCAAAGCCCAGGCCGATCTGTGGAAATCGCGGGTGCTGCCCGACGATTGGGAGACCGTGATTTTGCCCGCCATACAGACCGTCTATGGGGGCCAGACCCAGCTTGACCTAGAGTTTCGATTTCGCCACCGGGATGGGTCGCTGCGGTGGATTGCAGAAAGTGCCATGGCCCGTTGGGAGCAGTCCCAGCGCTGCTGGATAGTCACCACCGTTGCCGTCGATACCAGCGATCGCAAGCGCGCTGAAATGGCGCTGCAAGCCAGCGAAGCCCGTTTTCGAGCGGTGTTTGAGCAGGCGGCGGTGGGCATTAACCAGGCCGATGTCGAGGGGCGCTATATCCAGGCCAACCAATATTTCTGTGACCTGTTGGGCTACACCCAGGCCGAGCTGCTGACCTTGCGCTATCAAGACATTACCCACCCTGAGGATCTAACCCGCACTATCTCCCTCCATTCCCGCCAGTTTCAGGGAGAATTGGGCTGTTTCACCACTGAACGGCGCTATCGCCACAAGTCTGGCCAGTGGATCTGGACGGAGCTGACCCTGTCGCTGATTCGCGACGAAGCCGGACAAGTGGTGTCTGACCTGGCGATTGTGATCGATATTCGCGATCGCAAACGGGCCGAACTGGCCCTGCGGCACAGCGAGGCCAAAAGCCGGGCTGTCTTGGCCGTCATGCCCGACTTGATGTTTCGCCTCGGGGTCGACGGCTGCTACCGCGAGGTGATCAATGCGCGCCCTGATCTAGAACTGTACTTTAAGGGGCGTGACCCAGTGGGGCTGCGGCTGGTAGACTTTGCCCCGCCCGATATGGCCACCCGCAAGCTGGGCATTATGCAGCAGGCCCTGACCACCGGAGAGCTGCAGCTCTACGAACAGGAGCTCGAAACCCCCCAAGGGCGGCGCTACGAAGAGGTGCGGGTGGTCAAGAGTGGCGACGACGAAGTGCTATTCATGATTCGCGACATCACCGACCGCAAGCAGGCCCAGGCCCAGATTATCTACAACTCGCTGCACGACCCGCTGACGGGGCTGCCCAACCGCACGCTGCTGAGCGATCGCCTCAATGCCGCCATTCACCGAGCCCAGCGCAACCCCAACTACCAGTACGCGGTGCTGTTTCTCGACCTCGACCGCTTTAAGATGATCAACGACAGCCTGGGTCACTCGGTGGGCGATCAGCTGCTCAAGGCAATTGCCCACAAGCTGCAAAACCACGTGCGCGCCGTCGATGTCGCCGCCCGGCTCGGGGGCGACGAATTTGTGCTGCTGCTAGAGGATATCGACGGCCCCGACAACGCCGTGGCCGTAGCCGAGCGGGTCTTAGCCGATTGCCAAACCCCCCTGAACCTAGAGGGCAACGAGGTGCTGATCGGCGTTAGCATTGGCATCGCCATTGGCAACGCACGCTACAGTGCAGCGGCGGATCTGATCCGCGATGCCGACATCGCCATGTACCGGGCCAAACATCGGCAGCGCGGCACCTATCAGTTTTTTGACCCCGCCATGCACACCCAGGCGATTGCCCAGCACACCCTCGAAGTAGAGCTCTATCGGGCGATCGAGCAAAATGAATTGACCGTCTATTACCAGCCTGTGATCGATTTGGCCCAGGCGCAGCTGATGGGGTTTGAGGCGCTGGTGCGCTGGCCCCACCCCACCCAGGGCTTGCTCGATCCCGGGGCGTTTTTGCCCTGCGCCGAGGCCACGGGGCTCATTGTGCCGCTCGATCACTGGGTGCTGCGCCAGACCTGCCAGCAACTGGGCCAATGGCGGCAACAGTTTCCCGACCAGCCCCAGCTGGGCATCAGCGTCAATCTCTCGGCGCAAAACTGTGCCACCGCCTCACTGCTAGCCAATATCGATGCGGTTTTGGTCGAAACCGGGCTGCCGGGGCAATACCTCAACCTAGAAATCACCGAAAATCTTCTGACTCAGGATATGGCAAGAGCCGCCGCTCTGCTCACCCAGCTGGCCGAACGGGGCATCAGCATCAGCGTCGATGACTTTGGTATGGGCCACTCGTCTCTAAAATATCTGCACCGCTTTGCGCTCACCCATCTCAAAATTGATCGCAGTTTTGTCAAGCACCTCGGCAGCGACAGCCGCGACTACGCCATGGTGCAAATGATTTTAGGCCTGAGTCAGCAGCTGGGGCTGTCTGCGATCGCAGAGGGCATCGAAACCCCCCAACAGCTGCGCCTGATTCAGCAGCTGGGCTGCCAATTTGCCCAGGGCTACCTATTCTCACAGCCCCTGCCCGCCGCCGCTGTCGCCAGCTACCTGACCAACCAGGCCCCCGGCATTCAGGCCCAGCTAGAAACACCGGGCGAAGTCAGGGCATAACCGAGGGGCAAACTCACCCCTTGCCAAAAACCGGCCCATAAAGTACAAGTGTACTTTATGGGTACTTACGAGGTTTCGCCGATGGTGGCCCTGATTTGGTCTACAAATTCTTGATGGTCGATCACGGGTTTAGAGATATAGCCGTCGGCCCCGCTCTGGCTCAAAAAGTTCTCGCGATCGCCCTCCATGGCGTGGGCCGTCACCAAGATCACCGGCAGCTTTGCCGTCTCGGGGTCGGCCTTGAGCAGCTGGGTGATTTTAATCCCATCCATGGGCTTGCCCTGGTACATGCTGTGGGCCAGCGAGACATCCATCAACACCACATCCACTGCGCCGCTGCGGGCAATGGTGATCACCTCTTCCACATCTTCGGTGTGCTTGACGGCCAGGCCCCCACGTTTGGTCAATATCTTAGAAAACACCCGAGCATTGACCAGGTCGTCCTCGACGAGTAAGACGGTTTTCATCGCGTGTGTTTAACCCCTGTCATCGAAGAACTATGGTAGTAGAACTAAGTCAATCGGTGGATGCACTGACCGGTGCCTAGGGCAGGATGTATGGGGTAGCCGAGCCTCAGGTCCCGCCTAGCCCCCGCCATCCTGCCCGACCGATCAATTAGGGCCAGGTGCTTGCCTTGCCTACAGACTTGCCTATAAGTTACAGCATTGTTACTGCCACACTATCAAGACCCGTTAAATTAAGTCGGGTTAAGACGTAGATTTAAGACTGCAAATTTGGCGGCGAAATGTGATTTCAAGTCGCCGCTGTGGCTAAACTCAGCTACCAGCTGGTTTATCTTTCCTAACTCGTCCACCTTTTTCATCCAGGAACACCGCCCATGGCCGACCAACTCGACATCCTTGCTGCTGGGCAGATTGTGCCCACCTCGCTTCACACCGAGGTGCAGCGGTCGTACCTGGAATACGCCATGAGCGTAATTGTGGGCCGGGCTTTGCCCGATGTGCGCGACGGCCTCAAGCCGGTACACCGCCGCATTCTCTACGCCATGCACGAGCTGGGGTTGACCCCGGATCGGCCCTACCGCAAATGTGCCCGCGTGGTGGGCGACGTGCTGGGCAAATACCATCCCCACGGTGACCAGGCGGTGTACGACGCCCTGGTGCGGATGGTGCAGACCTTTTCGAGCCGCTACCCGTTACTCGACGGCCACGGCAACTTTGGCTCGGTCGACAACGACCCTCCGGCGGCCATGCGCTACACCGAAACCCGCCTGTCGCCGGTCAGCAACCAGGCCATGCTGACCGACATCAGCGAGGCCCTAGTCGATTTTAGCGATAACTTTGACAGCTCCCAGCAGGAGCCGGTGGTGCTGCCCACCCAGCTGCCCAATCTGTTGCTCAATGGGTCATCGGGCATTGCCGTGGGCATGGCCACCAACATTCCGCCCCACAACCTGGGCGAGGTGGTGGATGGCCTAGTGGCGATGATCGACCGTCCCAACCTCACCGACGACGATCTGTTTCGCCTGATCCCCGGCCCCGACTTCCCCACCGGGGGCGAAATCATCGGCACCGAGGGCATTCTCGACGCCTACCGCACCGGGCGGGGCAGCATTCCAATTCGCGGCCTCTGTAGCTTTGAAGAGGTGCACCCCGGTCGGGGTCGCCAGCGGCGCAACGCGATCATTGTCACCGAGCTGCCCTACCAGGTCAACAAAGCCGGGTGGATTGAGAAGATCGCCCAGCTGGTCAATGCCGGACGGCTAGAGGGAATTGCCGATCTCAGAGATGAGAGCGATCGCGACGGCATGCGAGTCGTGATCGAACTCAAGCGCGACACCCCGGCCCAGCGGGTGCTGCAAGACCTCTACCGCACCACCCCGCTGCAAACCAACTTCGGCGTGATCATGCTGGCCCTCGACAACGGCCAGCCCCGCCAGCTGCCCCTGCGCGACGTTATGCAGGCGTTTCTCGACTTTCGCGAAACCACCCTCACCCGCCACTACCAGCACCAGCTGGAGAAAACCGAGGCCAAGCTGCACATCACCGAGGGCCTGCTGACGGCGCTCAACAACCTCGACGCGATCATCGACATTCTGCGCCACGCCCCCGACGGCACCACCGCCAAACAGACCTTTCAGCAGCGGTTTGACCTCAGCGAGCGCCAGTCAGACGCGATCTTGGCCATGCCCCTGCGCAAGCTCACCGGCATGGAGCGCCAGGGCCTCGCCACCGAGGCGGCAGAGCTGATCCAGCGGCGAGACGAGCTAAACCGGCTGCTAAGCGATCGCAAAGAGCTGCTGAAGGGCATGAAAAAAGAGCTCAAGGCGCTGAAGAAAAAGTTTGGCGACCCCCGCCGCACCCGCATTCAAACCGAGGCCGAGCGGGCTGAAGAGTCGCAACAGGTCGAAGAGATCATCGCCGAAGCGGTGGAAGAAGCCGCCGTGGTGGAGTTTACCCAAAAGGGCTACGTGCGCCGGTTTAGCCAAAAATCGTACCAGCGGCGGCAGGCCCGCCTTGGGAGCGACACCAACCCCAAGCTCCATGAGGTTGAGGAAGATCCGGTGGTGCAGACCGAGCCCGCCCTCACCACCCAGGCGGTGCTCACCTTCACCCGCGATGGCCGCGCCTTCACTGTGGCAGTAGAAAACATTCCCGCTAACCCGCGCCAGGGCAGAGGTGCGCCGCTGGTCAATCTGCTGCCGGGGTCAGTGCCCCCCGATGCCGATGCGATCGTCGCCCAGTTCATCATTCGAGCAGATTTGCTGGAGCATGACCTGATTTTTGTCACCCGCAGGGGCAAGATCAAACGCGCCCCGCTACAAGAATTTACCAACCTCACCGGGCGCGGCCTCACCGCCATGAAAATCAAGGACGGCGATGAACTGGCCCACGTCACCCTGGTGGAGTTGGGCGATGATTTGGTGCTGGGCACCACCGGGGGGCGGCTGCTGCGCTTCCCCATTGACGACGACAATCTACAAATCATGGGCCGCGCCGCCCAAGGTCCCCAGGGCATTCGCATGGGTAAGACCGAAACCCTGGCGGGCTGTGTGCGGGTGCAGTCGGGCAAAGACTGTCTGCTGCTGGTGACGGCGGCGGGCTACGCCAAACGCCTGCCCGTCGAGAGCTTGCGGGTGGCCAAGCGCGGCGACATTGGCACCCAGTCGTTTCAGTTCAGCCTCAAAACCGATAGCCTGGTGGCGCTGCTGCCTGCGGTGCCCAAGGCGGCGGTGACGCTGTTTACCAGCGCCGACAGAACCGCTGTCATCCCGGTTGACTCGGTGCCGCGCCAGGGACGGACAGGGGAGAGTGATCGCATTGTCAAACCCAACAAAGGCGAAACCATCACCCAGGTGCTGCGGGCGGCTGTGCCAGATGCTGGCAATGGGACAGTTCTCTAAACCTACTTCTAAACCTTTAGCTATCTCGCTTAACCTACCGTGGCCCAAGTCGCAATTGAAAACCTCTACAAAACCTTCCCCAAGTCGCGCCAGGCGGCGGATGCCACCCTAGACACCGACCCCAACGCCTTGGCGGTGCTCAAGCGCATCAACCTGACCATTGACGACGGCGAATTTATGGTGCTGGTTGGCCCCTCGGGCTGCGGCAAAAGCACCCTGCTGCGGCTGATCTCGGGGCTGGAGGAGGCCACCGGGGGGAGTATCTGGGTGGGCGATCGCAAGGTCAACGACCTGCCCCCCAAGCTGCGCGACACCGCCATGGTGTTTCAAAGCTACGCCCTCTACCCGCACCTGAGCGTCTACGACAATCTGGCCTTTGGCCTGCGCCGCATGGGGGCCGACCTCGAAACCACCCTGCCCGATCTGGGCAAAAAACCGCTGCCCCTCAGCGATTCCCCCGCCAACCAAGAGCTAGAGCGCCTGCTCACCGCCAGCCGCTGGTGGGAAAAGCCCCTGGTTGCAGTGACCCGACGGCTACCCCCTGGCCTGCGCTACGTCTCTGAGGCCGAGCGGCTGATCGACCAGCGGGTGCGGGCTGTGGCCAAAATGCTGCAAATTGATCTGCTGCTTGACCGCTACCCCCGCCAGCTCTCGGGGGGGCAAAAACAGCGGGTGGCCCTGGGCCGGGCCATGGCCCGCAACCCCCAGGTGTTTTTGATGGATGAACCCCTCTCCAACCTGGATGCCAAACTGCGGATGGAAACCCGCGCCCAAATTGTGAACTTGCAGCGGCAGCTGGGCATTACCACCATCTACGTCACCCACGACCAGGTGGAGGCCATGACCATGGGCCACCGCATCGCCGTCATGAACCAGGGCCAGATTCAGCAGGTGGCCACGCCGCTCGATCTCTACAACCGCCCCGCCAACCGGTTTGTGGCCGGGTTCATTGGCTCGCCGCCGATGAACTTCATCCCGGTGCAGGTGCAGGCCCCGTTTTTGCTGATTCACCCCGAGTTTCGCCTGTCGCTGCCCAGCCACTGGGACGATCGGCTGCTGCCCTACGACCACCGCCCAGCGCTGCTGGGCATTCGCCCTGAGCACCTGAGTCTGGCCCTGCCCGCGCCCAAAAACATTCGCGGCCACATTACCCACCTAGAGGCTCTGGGCAGCGAAACCTATCTAACGGTGCAGGCCGATACGCTGACGCTGCTGGCTAAGGTTCCCCCCGACGAGATCGTCCGTATTGGCGACGAGGTCTGGCTGGCGGTTGCCCCTGAAAAAGTCCATTTGTTTGATCCAGAGAGTGACGCCACCCTTTGGCTTGGCTAACCCTCTGTCCCCGTAGCCCCCCTGCAGCAACCTACGTCTCTAGGGAAAGCACCTTGCGTAACCCCCGTTTTGGTAAGACCCAGCTACTCTCAGGGCTGACGCTAATCGGTGTCATGGTCGTCGTTTTTTTCATGGTGCAGGCCCCCTGGGCGCACCCGCTACGCACCGTGACCCTGTTAGCGTTCCCCGGTGCGCAGGCTGCTGTAACGGCCCAAAACGCTCTTCGCCAAAGCCGTCTAGCCCGGTCTAGTCCGGCAATTGTGATGGCCGAGCTAATCGGTGCCGGGCTGCTGGGGGTAGCCGCTGCGATCGCAGTGCTGGGCGCTAGGTCGCTGCCGGTGCTTTGCAGCAGCTGGGTTGTAGCGGCGATCGCCACCTTGATCTTGGTCATGGCCGCTGCCCTGGACACCTTCCAGGCCATGCGCCGCCGGCACAATCAGCGCCCCAGGTTGACCAAACTGTTGCTGCAAAGCCTGGCGCTGATCTTCTACAGCTCCCTGCTGCTGTGGATAGGGTTGCTGTTTCTGCTGTCGCTCTACAGTGAACCTCTAGCGGAGTGATGCCCAATCCTGCTTGGCTATCCCCGATTTAGCCGGGCGCACAGCGGTGCGTTCCACAGGTTGGTCGATTGACAAAAGGCCAAACCGTAGGGGCGAATGGCATTCGCCCAGGGGGATCGGGGGTGTACAGACAGAATTCAGTATGAGCGGTCTACGGATGATCTCTTCCCCTCTCCTCTATCCCCTTCCTTCCCCTCCTCTGCTACGGTTGTGATCGGTATCGAGTTCCTCCGATGAAGCTACTCTGCATCAGCAACGGCCACGGCGAAGATGGCATCGCGGTTCGCATTCTCAAACAACTGCGCCAGCTGCCCGGCTCGCCCAGCCTCGCTGCCCTGCCCATCGTCGGCGAAGGCAGATCCTTTGAGAAAGCGGGCATCGCCATCCACGGGCCGACCCAGGCCATGCCCTCCGGCGGCTTTATCTATATGGACCGCTCTCAGCTGTGGCGCGATGTGCAGGGCGGCCTGGTGGGTCTCACCCTGGCTCAGCTCAAAACCGCCCGCCAGTGGGCTAAAAGCGGCGGCAAAATCTTGGCGGTGGGCGATGTGGTGCCCCTGGCGATCGCCTGGCAGAGCGGGGCTGACTACAGCTTTGTGGGCACCGCCAAGTCAGAATATTCCCTGCGCGATGAGCGGGGGCGGCTGCCCGGTCGCCCCCCCACCGACGGTTGGTCCGGTTCGGTCTATGTGCCCTGGGAGCGGTGGCTAATGGCGCACCCCCGCTGCCGGGGAGTCTTTGCCCGTGACCAGCTGACCGCCGACATTCTGCAAAAGAAGGGGGTGCCCGCCATCTACCCCGGCAACCCGATGATGGATGACCTAGAGACCAGCGCCGACCAGCTGGCCCGACTGACCGCCAGCTTTGACCCAGCCCCCGCTCGGCTCACCCTGGCCCTGCTGCCTGGTTCTCGCGCCCCCGAGGCCTTTGACAACTGGCAGCGCATGGTGGATGCGATCGCATCGGTACTAGAGACCTTCGGCGATCGCCAGGTGCGCCTGCTAGCCGCCCTGGCCCCTGCCCTCAACCTGGCCGCATTTAAAGACGTCTTGCTCGACGCCGGCTGGCAGCCCGTCACGGGCGATTACCCCACCTTTCAGCGCCAGGGACGGCAGGGCAACCAGGGGGTACTGGTGCTCACCACCAACGCCTTTGCCGAATGCCTGCACCTGGCCGATGCCGCCCTGGCCACCGCTGGCACCGCCACCGAGCAGGCCGTCGGCCTGGGCAAGCCCGTGGTCACCTTCCCCGGCCCAGGGCCGCAGTTTACCTACGCCTTTGCCGAAGCACAGCTGCGGCTGCTGGGGCCATCGGTGCTATTGCTCAGCCAGCCCGATGAGGCGGGGGCGGCGCTGCGAGACTGTTTAGCCGACAGCCCCCGCCTCCAGCGGATCGCCGAAAATGGCCGCCGCCGCATGGGGCCGCCGGGGGGAGCCGGTGCGATCGCCCAAGTGCTCCACCAGCATTACGCCGATCCGCCCTACTCCGACGTCACCTCCTGGGCCACCTGATTGCGGCTGGGGTCGCCGTAGCGAAATGGCCCCGTCTGCATGACGACCTTTGTCCTCATGTCGGCGGGGGGCTCGGCTACCCCCCAGTGGGCCTGAATCGCCTGCAACAGCTGGTCTTGCTGCACCCGCAGATCGGGCAACGCCCAGCCCTTGTTGATAATTGCAAACCACACCGGCCCCCGCTCGGCAGTGGGCACCATCCCCGCCAGGGCGCTGACCTCCGCCAGGGTGCCGGTCTTGACCGCCGCCGCCGCCGGCAGCCGCCGACCGATCAGCGTGCCCGCGTCTTCCCCCGCCACCGGCAGCACATCGGCCACCGAGTAGCCCGCCTCGCTGAGCTGCCGCTGGATCGCCACGGTCATGGCCACCGCCGCCCGGGCCGACATCTGGTTGGCGGTGCCCAGACCCGATCCATTCACCAGGCTGATTTCCCCAGCGGGCAGATTGGCGGCGGCGGCGGCCCTGGTCATCACCTGCCCTGACCCGCCCGCCAGATTGGCCACCAGCTCCGACATCACATTGTTGCTGTAGATATTCATCGCCTTGAGAATGGCCACCAGGGGCAGTGACTGGTGCCGCACCACCCAGTTCACCGCCATAGTCTCTAGCTCGGCGGCGGGCACCCAGCGGGCACCGCCGTCGATTTGCAAACTGGGCTGGGGGGTGCCCGAGGGCAAATTGGCATAGGCCTGGCGAGCTGCCCAGGGCCAGCTACTGGCCGCCATCACCTGCTTGAGGTCAGTCAATGAGCTGGATAGATCTTCGGCAAAGTTCATGTTAAATGCACCATTTACCAGCACATCCCCTGTCACTCGCTGAATACCCAGCTCTTGCAGGCGGTTGGCCAGCACAATGCCCTCTTCCCACACAAACAAGGGGTCGCCGCTGCCCTGAATGATCAAGTCGCCGTTGAGCACGCCATTCTGCACCGTGCCGTTGACCCCCACCAGCGTTTCAAACCGGTGGTCGAGGGGCCAGGTATCTAGGGCGGCTAGGGTGGTTGCCAGCTTAGTCAGCGACGCGGCGGGCATCAGCACCTGGCCCTGGTGCTCGGTGATCACGCTCTGGCCCACCTGAATCCACACGCCCTGGTCGGGCACCGACCAGCCCTGGCGCTGTAGCCCCGCCACATAGTCGGCCACGATGGCCTCGACTACCGGGTCACGGCTCAACCCGGCAATCCACGGCGACTGCCACTGCACTTGCAACGCAGCAGCGTTAAACCCAGAGGGTTGCAGAAGCCGCAGTTCTCCGGTGCCCAAAATGGTTGAAAACACCCCAAAGGGCAGGGCTAGCAAAGGCGAAATAGCAGGGTGCACCGCCAATCCTCAACGCATGAACTGAACTAGGCCCCTAGGCCACAGTTTCATCGACCACGATACAACAGTTCGCCTCGAATCGAGTGCAATTGGCGGTGCCCGCTTCACCCTAACCAGCCTAGGAGGCGATCCTAGCGAGGGGGCCTCAGGCCTGGGGCCTGGGGGGCTCAGGGTGCTATCACGATCGCTGCAACGCCAGCACCTGCTCGGTCGTCATCGGTTCTGGGGTCATGGTGTACAGCACACCATCGCTGACCGAAATCAGATTCAAAAAATAGTCTGGTTGACCCGCCTTACTGACGGTATAGACCCTCACGCCTGAGTCGATGGCCAAAACTTCACCCGTGACATTGCTGAGCCGGTAGCCCTGGGACTCTAGGCGATCGCGCAGGTCGCTGGCGGCGGTGCGCCAGCTGCTACTCACCGGGCTGCGCCAGCAGGTCGCTAGCCCTGGGCAGGTAGCCTGGGCCCCATCGAGGTGGGGGAAATTGGCGAAGGGGGCCGGGGGCTCGGGCTCTAGAACCGCTGCGGGGGCAGGCAGCACGGTGGACTCAGGGGCCACTGTCTCAGGCGGGGCCACTGCCTCAGGTGGGGTCACTGTCTCAGGTGGGGCCACTGTCTCGGGTGGGGCCACTGTCTCGGGCGGGGCCACTGTCTCGGGTGGGGCCACTGTCTCGGGTGGGGCCACTGCCTCGGGCGGAGCGGCTGGGGCAGGGGGTGCCGGTGGGGCTGCCGCAGGCGCTGGATCGGCCTGAGGCAGTGGCTCTACCTCCTCTGAGCGAGGTAGCACCGTGACGGCAACATCGTTGAGTGGGGGTAACGTCTCAGCCAGGGGCTCTGAAGGCTGAGGGTCTGACTCTTGGCCTGGCATGACCGAGGCCAGCAGCGCCCCGTGAGCCCCTAGGGATGCCGCCACACAGAGCACCCCCAACCACGATCGCGCTGTTTGTCGCCGGGGCGACAGCTGACGGCGGAGGGGAAATGGAGCAGAGGCTGGTCTAGGGGTCATTTCTGGGAGTCATTTCTGGGGGTCATTTCTGGGAGTGATTGTCGAAAGGTTGCGATCGCAGCAGGTTGCCCCCTAACAAGACTGATTACTCATTGACCTTATTCTAAAGCCAATGGCCCATAGGCTCAAGTTGATTCCCCAGAGTCCTTTTCAGCCAGGCATAGGCTAAAAAAATTGACTGCCGCCGCTGCACCTAGGGTTCTATGATCAAAGCCATTGGCATCTTTATCAAGAGAAACTGTCAATAAGGGGGTAGAATACAGGCTGATTTCATTTCGCCCCCGGTTTGCCAGTGGGCTTAGAACGTTTGAGGTAACACCCGATGACATTGAAACGACGCGCATTTTTAGGGGCAGGTGCTGCCGCCACCGCTGTGGCCCTAGGCCAACTCCGCCAGCGCCCCGCCAACGCCCAATTTAACTTTCGCCGTCAGCGCACGGTGAACCTATACTCGGCGCGCCACTACGACGTCGATGACCAGCTCTACGAAGGGTTTCGCGCGGCTACGGGCATCCGCGTCAACTTGGTCGAAGCTGAGTCCGACCAGCTGATCGAGCGGATCAAGAGCGAGGGGCAAAACAGCCCTGCCGATGTCCTCATGACGGTGGATGCCGGTCGCCTGTGGCGGGCTGAGCAGGAGGGTCTGTTCCAACCGGTCAACTCTGCCGCGCTAGAGGTGATTCCCGACAACCTGCGCCATCCCGATGGCCTGTGGTTTGGTCTCACCAAGCGGGCCCGGGTGCTCATGTACAACCAGGCCACGGTTGACCCCGCCGAACTTTCCACCTACGAAGACCTGGTAGACCCCAAGTGGCGGGGGCGGATTTTGACCCGCAGCTCTAACCACGTTTACAACCAGTCGCTGGTGGGCTCCATGATTGCCGTCCACGGGGTCGATGAAACCGAGGCCTGGGCGCGGGGCCTAGTGGCCAACCTGGCCCGCGAGCCCCAGGGGGGCGACACCGACCAAATCCGGGCTGCCGCCGCTGGCTTAGGGGATATCGCCCTCTCCAATACCTACTATCTGGCCCGCCTGATTAAGTCTGACAGACCCGAGGATCAGGCCGTCGCTGAGACCATGAGGGTGTTCTTCCCCAACCAGGACGATCGCGGCACCCACGTCAACATCAGCGGCGCTGGGGTGATCAGAAGCGCCCCCAATGCTGACGCCGCCGTCCAGTTTCTGGAATACCTGGTTAGCCCCGAAGCCCAGCGCATTTTTGCTGAGGCCAACAATGAGTACCCCGTCGTCGAAGGGGTGGCGATCGACTCCGTGGTAGCGAGCTTTGGCGAATTCAAGGCCGATTCCCTCAATGCCGCTGTGTTTGGCCGCAACAACCCCGAGGCCCTGCGGATTACCGACCGCGCTGGCTGGCAGTAGGGTTCGCGCTTGAGGGGTCAGGTGCCTAGGTGGGTTAGAGATTGCGCTTCTACCCAGCAGGCACCCGGCCCCGTTGAGCAGCGGTTCCATGCGATCGAGATGCGATCGAGAACAGTGAATCAAGTAGTGAATCAAGTGGCACAATGCCCCTGATTGACTTGATTTTGGCCCCCCACCAAGTCCGGCTTGGCTACCCCGCCGTGGGCGCATTCGTCAGGGCGGCAGAAATACCCTCTGCCATTAAATGCCGCCCACAAAGCGCCCTGGGCTGAGTCTGTTGTGGGGGTCAAACTGGGCTTTGAGAGCCTTCATGGGGCCTAGGGCATTGCCGCTATAGCCCCAAACATCGACCGATCGCTTGAGGGCATCGGGTGCTTCGAGCAGGGTGAGATAGGTGGGGGGGAGCGGGGCGGGGGTTTGAGCTGCGTTTCCCTGGGGCGATCGCAGCTGCATCACCAGATCTGCCGTTGCCGCCGCCAACCGCACCGTGCCAATGCCGCTACCTCGGTGAAATCTAGCCAGGCTACCCGCAGGCAGTTGATCTAGCCAGCTCACCACCTGGGCGGGGGGCACCCCCACCTTAGCTACGACCGTCTGATCTTGAGTGGCGGGTGGGGGAAACAAAATATCGCCCACGGTGGCCCAAATTTGCGCCTCTGCCTGTCCCTCCAGCACCTTGGCCGATAGCTCTGGGCCAACCATCGCCAGCAGAGCACCGACCTGCTCTTCAACCCCTGGGCCAATTGATTGAAACCGGGCCAGCAGGGCAAAGCTGTCTCCCCAGCCCAGGCGCGCCGTGAGGGCAGGCGTGAGCAGATCTAGGGCCACGGGGGTGAGCGGCGACAGGCTAAAGGCGCTGGCGAGGGCGGCCAGGGGGCTAGCCGCCCCGGTGATCACCACGGTGTTGGAGACAGCTTGCACCGGGTGCAGACGAAAGGTGAGCTGAGAAATTATCCCCAGGGTGCCGTAGGAGCCGGTCATCAGCTTCATCAAGTCGTAGCCGGCGACGTTTTTGACCACGCGCCCGCCCGCCCTGGCGATCTGGCCATCGAAGCGCACAAAGGCAATGCCGATCAGCAGGTCGCGCAGACCGCCGTAGCGCTGGCGCAGGGAGCCGGTATCTGCCGTGGCCACAATGCCGCCCAGGGTAGCCCGATCCGGGTAGGCGGGGTCGACGGCGAGCAGCTGGTTGTGCTCAGCCAGCCGGGGGGCTAGATCAGACAGTTTTGCCCCGGCCTGGGCGGTGAGGGTCATGTCGCCCACGGCATGGTCGATTACCTGGTTGAGTCGGGCGGTGCTGACGATTAGATCTACCCCTGAGCCAATGCCGCCCCAGGCCAGTTTGCTGCCGCTGCCGCAGGGGATAACCCGCCAGCGATGCTCATGGGCGCAGGCCATCACGGCTGAGAGTTCGGCCTCGGTGGTCGGATAGACGACGGCGGCTGGGGTTAAATAGCTTGGCAAAGGAAGGTGATCGGGAGCGACTATGCGATCGCTCCCGATCACCTTCCCTAGAATTTCAGCAACGTTGGTCATACCCTAGTCGATGCTGATTGGGGTGGGGCCGCTGGCGGCGCTGGCCGGGGGCACATTGGTGCGGGCGGTGCGAAACTCGCTGTAGAGGCGATCGCGCCAGGCAAAAAAGGCCTGGGTCTCGGGTATGTCGGCAATGCCGGGCACCCCTTTGCCACCGATGCCCTCGGGCAAATCGACATACTGGGCGGTGGGGAATTTGAGGTACATGGTGGCAGCGGCCACGGCAAAGTCGGCCAGGGTGGGTTCATCGCCCAGCAGGTAGGGGCTGTCTTGCAGCATCAGCACTAGGGCTTCGAGATCCTGGCGCAGGCCAGCGGTGGCGGTTTTAATGTCGTCGGGGCCAAAGCCGACGCCGGTACCCACCAGGTTGAGCAGGTCGCCGGGTAGCGCCCCCACCAGGCTGCGCAGGGGAGCGGGGGTAAAGCTGGGCAGCAGCGCCGTGCGAAAGTTGGGGTGCTGCTTAAACGCGCCCACCATCACCACGCGAGCCTTGGGCACAATTGCCTCGTCGGCCCAGGTCTCTAGCGCCAGACACAGCCCCTTTTGCTTGGGGTTGGTGGGCAGCAGCGGACGGGCAGAATAGGCACGCTCTAGGTGTAGGGCGATCGCCGTCGAGTCGGGAATCACCTGATCGCCATCTTTGAGCACCGGCACCTGGCGCTGGCCCGACATCTGAAAGATCTCCACCTGGCCGACGCCGGGGGTGACTTCGACCTTGCGGTAGGGCACCTGCTTGTAGTCGAGGATCAGGCGAATCTTTTCGGCGAAGCTGGAGGCTTCAAACTGGTACAGCTCTAGCATAACAATCCTTATTGGCCAGGTTCTTGGGGGGGCATGGGCACGGGTAAACCCGGTAACACTGTATCGCTATTTATCGGCTCTGCACAGGCAGAATTGGTCGGCGGCTGGGTGGTGACGGTGACGGTTTCAAACCCGGCGGTGGCCAGCAGCTGGCTGACCGTGAGTTCGGCCCGACGGTTGGCCTCGTTTAGCAATCCTTCGGTGCAGGCGGCGGCTTCGATTCTGGCTAGGGCTTCCCGCTGGGCCAGTTCTTGCAGCTCGGGGGCGGCGTCTGGCCCTAGCCCCCAAAAGCCCCGGCTGTAGTCGTAGACGTTGGAGCGCGTCAAGTCGAGCTTGCTGTCGAGAATTTTCGCGGGCGGTAGGGTGACTTGAATAGACGAGTCTCCGGTCACCTGCACCATGTTGGAGGTGAGCTGTGACAGGTCAACTCCAGCCCGCACTTCGCCGTAGGCAATGTAGAGCAGGTTAGTGGAGCCGATCACGTAGCCCGCCAGAGTGCGATCGCGCTGGGTCGGCACCACCGCCTCCATGGCAAAGATCGCCGTGGTCAGCTCACTGGCCCCCCGCAGCTGGGTCACCACCACAGAGCGCACGTCCACCTGGGGCTCTGCCGGGGCTGGGGTGAGCATGATGCGCGCCCCTTCAAAAAAGCGATCGCCCGACCGCCAAACCCCTACCCCGGCGATGATGCCCACCAGCACCGCGCCGCCGATGAAGGCGTTGACCATGCCCCGCACCAGCCGAAAAGGCCCAATTCTCTGACGCTCTCGCTGCGGGGCAGGCGGCGGCTGATCGGGCATTCTCGCATCGACGGTTCGAGGGTCTACAGACCAAGACGGCAGCGGGTCAGAGCGTTTGCGATCGGGCGGTGCAGGGCGCATGGAGGAAAGGGAGATGGGTGGGCGAGGGAATGGGTGGGCGGGTAGGTGGGCTAACTTAGCCAGTTTAATTGTACTCCACACCTTTCAAGGAGGCTCTTGAGCGGCTGGCGATCGGCTGCTGTCGCAGCCCTAAAATAGTGAAGCAAGTTAGTGAAGCAAGTCCTTTGGTTGAGGCCAGCACTATGACTACTGCGATCGCCGCTACCCTCAAAGAACAAATCCTGGCCGAGCTGGATCAACTCTCCGTAGAAGCCCTGGTCGAGACGCTGGCCTACGTGAAGGCGCTCCATGGCAGCCCCCCAATGGCCTCCTCCGAAGAGGCGATGCAAGCCTACCTGGCGTCGGAGCAAGCGTACGAAGAGGTCTACACCCGCCTTGCCAACTCCTAAATTTCTGGATGCTGAAACGGTTTTAATGATCCACAGCCGCCAGATTGAACGGTTTGGCGGTACTCCGGGGGTGCGCGATCGCGGGCTGATGGAGTCTGCCCTGGCCCAGCCCCAGGCCACCTTTGGCGGTGAACTGCTGCATCCTACCCTGGCCGACCAGGCAGCGGCATACCTATACCACCTGGCCAAGAACCACCCCTTTGTGGACGGCAACAAGCGCACGGCGTTTGCGGTGATGGATACCTTCATCCGGCTCAACGGTGCTCGGCTGGGGCTGACGCCTGATGCAGCCTACGATTTAGTCATGCAGGTGGCCCAGGGGCAACTGGGTAAGACCGAGCTGGCGGGCATTCTGGCCCAAGCCCTAGAGCGGGCAGATTGACCCAGCAAAACCACGGCAGCGCTAAACGCCTTCGGTATGATGAGCTAGGTTCTCTACAGGGCTGGCGCGGTGAACGAACTCTATCAGCGGTACATCGACACCTACCGCAAATTGAACCTGTTTCCGTTGCTCAAATCAGAGGATATTGAGCGGTTTCGCATTACCCACAGCCCAGAGACCCTGGCCCGGCTGCGCAGCGCCATCGCCGCCAGCGAAGCCAACGGCAAGTTGATCTTTACCGGCCACCGGGGCTGTGGCAAAACCACCCTGCTTAACGAACTCGCCCTGGAGGTGCGCAAGCGGGGTCTGTTTGTCGAATTTTTCTCCATTGCCGACATGGTGGAGATGTCGGACGTGAACCACATCAATATTCTCTATGCGATCGCCCTACGGCTGCTGCGGCGGGCGATCAAAAACGAAGCTCCCATCCCCGCCAACATTCAGGAAAATCTCAAGAACTGGTTTACCCAGACCAAGTCACGCACCTACACCGACCAGCTCAAGCAAGAAGTGGGCTTGGGCGGCAGTTTCTTTGACGTGTTCACCGCCAAGCTGCAAAAGGAAGACTCTTTTCGCGAAGAGATCAGAGAAACCTACGAACGCCGCGTGTCTGACCTGACCCAGCACATCGACCAGATCGCTGCCGCCATTCAGGTGGCCACGGGCAAAGAGGTGCTGGTAATTATCGACGATCTCGATAAGCTCGATCTAGGCGTGGTAGAGCCGATCTTCCGCGACAATATCAACGCCCTCTATTCCCCGCAAATTCGCATTCTGTTTACCATCCCCATTGCGGTGGTGCGAGAGCCAGAACTGGTCGAAATTCTAGAGACCCAAAGCTCGATTCTGCTGCTCTCCGTAACTAAGTTTTTTAGTCGCGACGCCTCCCACCAGCCCGATGCCCAGCCCATTGAGGCCAATGTCGCGCGACTACAAAGCATTCTCGAACGGCGCATTGACGCTGACTTGACTGAACCCGAGGTGCTGCGGCAGATGGTGCTGCTCAGCGGCGGCGTGCTGCGAGAGCTGGTGCGCCTGGGGCAAGAATGCTGCCGCGAATGCATGCTGCGATTTGAGCTAGAGCCAGAGGTTCGCGATGTCAAAATTGACGGCGAGATTTTAACCGCCGCCGTAAGGGAGTTGCGCAAGCAGTATGCCCGCCCCCTGGGCAATAACCTCTACGAGCTGCTAAGGCAAACCTACGAGTCGTTTACCCCGCCCGATACAGGCGATCCTAAGTTTTTAGAACTCCTCCACGGACTGTATGTGCTGGAATATGAGAATGACGATCTCTGGTATGACTTGCACCCCCTAGTCACAGATCTGCTCAAACGCAAAAAACTGATTTAGCCCCCCAAGATCCCAGGGTTCTTTAAGAACCCTGGGATCTGCCCCCCCACCGGCAGATCCCAATGCCTCCAGCCGACCTCTCACCCCTGAACGATCGCGAGTATCGCAAGCTGCTGCTGACGCTGACCCTCAACAGCCAGCAGCTCGACTTGCTAGTGGCTATTACCGACGATCGCAACCTGCAAGACCAGCTGATCACCGCCTACGAAGCCGACCTGAGAGACCAGGGCATTGCCCCCCTACGCGCCCGCCTCGACCCCAAGCGCCCCAGTCTGCGGGCTACTTTAGAAGAACTGGTGGCCCAAACTCCCGCCCTGCAAAATGGGGAACCCGCTGTGGTGACGGTGCTGAATGCGGGCGAGCTGCTGGGGGTGCGCTTGAGCGACGAAAAATCTGAGCAGGAGAAGTTTTTCTTTTCGTTGCAGTGGACGCGGGAGGCGCTGCGGGAGTTTGCGTTCCCCATTGTGCTGTGGCTGCCGGATGCGGTGGCCACCCGCCTGGCCCAGCAGGCTCCTGACTTTTGGAGCTGGCGCGGCGGCGTTTTTGAGTTTGTGGCCGAGGCGCGGGTGCCGGAGGCAGGGCGAGAGCTACTGGCGATGCCCAGCCGCGAGATGTCGGAGGAACGGGAAAAAAGCCCGGTGGCGATAGCTGACCTGCAACAGCAGATCGCCCAGCTAGAGGAAACTGCCCCAGAGTCGCCGCTACTGATTACGCTCTACAACAATTTGGGGGAAGCCTATGCGGGCAAGTACAACTACCAGCTAGCGCTAGAGCTGTATGAAAAAGCGCTGACCCTGGCCGAGGCAAAGACCGATCCTGCTGGGCGGTCCAGAGCGCTGCGGAACTTGGGAAATGCACTAAAAAATTGTGGACGACCGTTTCAGGCGCTGGACTATTACCAGCAGGCCCTGAGTAAGTACCGCGAACTGGGTGACCGCAACGGTGAAGAAAAAACATTAAATCGACTAGGCCTTACCTGTGAAGATTTGGGGCAGTCCCCTCAAGCCCTTGAGTACTACCAGCAGTCGTTAGCAATCGCCAGGGAGATCAGCGATCGCCGTGGTGAAGAGGCTTCCCTAAGCAATTTAGGCAATGCGTATTTTTTACTAGGCCAATATCAACAGGCCCTTGAGTACTACCAGCAGTCGTTATTGATCGCGCGTGAAATCGGTGATCGCCGTGCCGAGGCCGCTTCCCTAAGCAATCTGGGCAACGTGTACTTATCGCTAAGCCAATATCAACAAGCTGTTGAGTACTACCAGCAGTCGTTATTGATCGCGCGTGAAATTGGCTATCATCATGCCGAGCCTAATTTGTGGGGCAATTTAGGTGCTGTGTACGGTTCGCTGGGCCAATACCAACAGGCTATTGAGTACTACCAGCAGTCGTTATTGATCGCGCGTGAAATCGGTGATCGTCGTG
>RECJ01000075.1 GCA_007694115.1 Leptolyngbya sp. DLM2.Bin27
GATCAAGTTCTTTGAGCACACCATGTGGATTGCCGGGGCGATGGATCGCATCGGCATTCACCAGGACGAACTGTGGGACGAAGAGGACGGCTTTTTCTACGACGTGCTGCAGCTGCCCGACGGCAACTCAACTCGGCTGAAAGTGCGATCGCTGGTTGGTTTACTCTCGCTGATGGCGGTGGCCGTTTTCCCCCGCGAGGCCTTTGACCAGCTGCCCCGGTTTAAAGATCGGGCGCTCAAGTTTATCGATCGCCACCCCGAACTGGTGGGCAACGTGCACCTGCCCAACCAGTTTGGCATCCGCGATCGCCTGATGCTGTCGATTCTCAACGAGACCAAACTGCGCCAGGTGCTGACCCGCATGCTCGACGAGGGCGAATTTCTCAGCGACTACGGCATTCGCTCCCTGTCGCGCTTTCACCAAGACAATCCCTACGTCTTTTACCACGAGGGAGTGGAGTACAAAGTCGGCTACGTGCCCGGTGACTCTACCTCGGGCATGTTTGGCGGCAACTCCAACTGGCGCGGCCCGATCTGGATGCCCGTCAACCTGCTGCTGCTGCGGGCGCTGTTGCAGCTCTACAGCTACTACGGCGACGACTTCAAACTGGAGTATCCCACTGGCTCGGGACAGCAGATGACGCTGTTTGAAATTACCCAATGCATCAGCGAGCGCCTGGTCAGTATCTTCACCAAAGACGAAACCGGTCGCCGCCCGGTCTACGGCGGGGCCGAGAAGTTTCAGAGCGACCCCCATTGGCGAGATCTGATTTTGTTTTACGAATACTTCCACGGCGATGACGGCTCGGGCATTGGGGCCAGCCACCAGACCGGCTGGACGGGCTGCATCGCCCGGATCATTCAGGCGCTGGGCTACTTTACCCCCGAGACAGTGCTCGACACCATTTCGCCCGGGGAGTTAGCCCTCTACCCAGAATAGAGATCAGGGTAGAGATTGCTCAGGGGGTGATATTGCGAGAGGGGATTGTGGCATCTAACCTACGGGGGTATTGTAGGGGCAATGTATCTATTCCTTGAGATACTTGCCTCAGATCCTGCTTTAAGCATGAAAATCCTGTTAATCGAAGACGATCTGTCCACCAGTGAGCTGCTAGCTCATACTCTCTCTAAGCACCGCTATGCCGTAGACACCATCGCCGATGGGGTTGCCGGGCTAGATTTGGCTAGCCGCTGGCCCTACGACTTGATCGTCGTAGACTGGGAGCTGCCCTCCCTCAGTGGCCTTGAGGTGTGCCGTCGCCTGCGGGCCGAGGGCAACCGCATCCCCATTCTCATGCTCACCGTCAAAGCCAGCAATGACGACATTGTGGCCGGGCTAGATGCCGGGGCTGACGACTATCTGGCCAAAACCTGCGAGGCGTCGCAACTGCTGGCCCGGGTGCGGGCGCTGCTGCGGCGCTGCCACCAGGTCACGGCTCCCATCCTATGCTGGGGGGCGCTGTGCCTCGACCCAGCCCTTACCCAGGTGACCTACCAACAGCGCCCCATTCCCTGTCGCCCTAAAGAATACGAGCTACTAGAGCTATTTTTGCGCCACCCCCAGCGGCTGCTTACCCGCAGTGCCATTATCGACCACCTGTGGCCGATGGATGAGGCCCCAGTCGAAGGCTCAGTCACTAATCTAATGAAAGACCTGCGCCAGCGGCTCAAGGCCGCCGGTCTCAGCCCCAGTCCGATTGAGACCGTCTACGGGCTGGGCTATCGCCTTAAGGTAGCACCTCCGCCAGACCCGACCACCGCTGAGCCGCCTGAGCCCGTCTATCCGGCAATGGCTGCCACCGCTCCCCGCCTAGCTGAGACGGTGCAGCTGTCTACCCAGCGATTTCAGGCCTCCCTAGAGCAGCGGCTGACGGTGTTAGAAGAGGCCGTTCAAACTCTCAAACAGGATACCCTTGACCCCCAACAGTGGCAGCTGGCCCGGCTTGAAGCTCACAAACTAGCGGGGGGGCTGGGGCTGTTTGGCTATGCCCAGGCGGCGACGATAGCAGAGGCTATTGAGCAGCAGCTGCAGTTTGCCCCCGCTCAGCAGCTGCTGCCCGAGCTGGTTCAGCACCTAGACTCGTTAAAACGATCCCTGGCCCTGTCCGCTGCAGAGGAGTGCCGTTTGGGGCCAACGCCAAGCTGCCTTGAGGTGGTCGCGGGGCCATGACCTAGCGCTATGTCTCGACCGCGACGAAGCCACCCGCTTCAGGTTATTCACGTCTCGCTGCCCTGGGTTCTCACGGTGCCCCTGGGAATATTCACCCTAGGAGCGACGGTGCTGGTGGGCTCATTATATTATTCCCTGTCTTACCAAGGCGATCACCACGACGGCACCCGACAAATTTTGCTGCTAGTGCTGGTCTTTCTCGGTGGGGCCATGATCCAGGGGCTCGTGCTGACCCAGGGGCTGCTGGTGCGTCTGCGCCTGTTTAACCAGGTGAGTGGCGAGCTGGCGGCGGGCAACTTGGCCCAGCGGTTGCCCACCAACAGCCGAATTAGCGAACTCAACCACCTGGCGGCATCGCTTAACCAAATGGCCGACACTCTGCAACGGTCGTTTCGGCAGAGGCAGATAACCCTAGTCGAGTCAGAGACTAAGTTCACCACAATTTTTCGCACCAGCCCTGAGCCCATGGCCCTGGCCACCCTGGCCGAGGGCCGCCTGATCGATGTCAACCACAGCCTGCTGGAGTTCTTTGGCTACCAGCGAGACGAGATGCTGGGCTACACTGCCGTCGAGCTAAATCTGTGGGTTGACCTGCGCCAGCGCGATCGCTACCTCGCCCTGCTGGCGCAGCAGGGCCGAGTTCGCAATTTAGAGATTCAGGTGGCGACGAAGCGAGGGGAGATCAAAACCGTGCTGCTATCCGCCGAAGTGCAGACCCTCGATGGCCAAGACTGTCTGATTGTCACCCACCGTGATGTCACCGATCGCAAACGGGCAGAGCTGGCCTTGCAGGATAGCGAAGCCCGCTTTCGGCAGCTGGCCGAGACAGTGGAGGAGGGCTTTTTTGTCTACGACACCGAGGCGGCCAGCTACACCTACGTCAACCCGTCCTATGCGACTATTTTGGGTCTGACCGCCCAGACCTTTGACGGCATGGCCCATTGGTTAGATAACATTCACGCCGACGATCGCGATCGCATCATCGCCGCCCTCGGGCGAGAGCAACAGGGCGACAACTTTGACCAAGAATATCGCTACCTCACCCCCAGCGGCGAGCTGCGCTGGTTGAGGTCTAAGGCATTTCCCCTATGTAACGAGGCGGGCGCGGTGGTGCGAGTGGTGGGTACGGTGGAAAACATCACCCGTCGCAAAGACACCGAGGCCGCCCTGCGCCAGAGTCAAGAACGCTTTCGCCACGCCTTTGACCATGCCCCCTACGGCATTGCGCTGGTGTCGACCACGGGGCAGTTTGTCCAGGCCAATGCCTACTACTGCCACCTGCTGGGCTATAGCGAAGCCGAGCTGCGCACCCTCACCTTCCAAGACATTACCCACCCCGACGATCGAGCCGACGACTGGGCCAGGTTTCAGCGGTTAATAGCCGGGGAAACCCCCACCTACGAGGCCCAAAAACGCTATCTCACCAAGCAAAACCAGATTGTTCCGGCAATCGTCAACTCCGCTTTGATCTACGACGAGGCGGGCCAGCCCCTGTACTCCGTCGGCCATGTGCGGGATAGGCGCGATCGCCTGGCTATCGACCGCATCAAAAACGAGTTTATCTCGGTGGTCAGCCACGAGCTGCGCACCCCCATTACCTCGATTCAGGGGGCACTGGCCCTGCTAGGGGCTGGGGTCTACGCCGATCGGCCGGAGCAGACCCAGCGGCTGCTGGCGATCGCCATCAACAACAGCGATCGCCTGGTGCGATTGGTTGACGACATTCTCAGCTTTGAGCGCCTGGAGTCAGGCCGGGTGCAGCTCGAAAAAGAACTCTGCTCCGTAGCCCAGCTGATGTACCAAGCCGTCGACAGCGTGCAGCCCATGGCCGAAAAGTCAGGCATCACCATTGTGACCACCCCGCTGGACACAACCCTGTGGGCCGCCCCCGACGCCATTATTCAGGTGCTCACCAACCTGCTCAGCAATGCCATCAAGTTTGCCTGTCCCCAGGGAACCGTATGGCTCAAGGCCAGCCGCGAGGGGGCCGATGAAGGGGCCGAGGAAGGGGCCGAGGAAGGGGCCTCGCCCTCGCTGCTGTTTACCGTCCGAGACCAGGGGCGTGGCATCCCCCCTGACAAGCTCGATCTGGTGTTTGAACGGTTTCAGCAGGTCGATGTCTCTGACTCACGCCGCCGGGGGGGCACCGGGCTGGGGCTAGCCATCTGCAAGCGAATTGTGCAACAACACCAGGGGCACATCTGGGTTGAGAGTACGGTGAGCGTGGGCAGTACCTTCTACGTGGCGCTGCCCCTGAGTCCTGGGGTAAACCATGCCTAAGCGGGTGCTGATTATCGACGATGAGGCCGACATTTGTACGGTGGTGCAGGTGGCGCTGGAGGAGTTGGCCGGGTGGCAAACGGTGACAGCAGGGTCGGGGGCCGAGGGGCTACGGCTGGCCCAAACCGTCGAGGTAGATGCTATTTTGCTCGATATTTCCATGCCCGATCTAGATGGCTTTGCGATCCACCAGGCGCTTCAACAGAACCCCAGTACCCAGGGCATTCCGGTGGTGGTGTTTACCTCTAAGGTGCTGGCGCGCGATCGCGCCCGGTTTGCCACCCTCAATTTCGCCGGGGTGATCACCAAGCCCTTTAACCCCCTCACCCTGGCCCAGCAGATCGCCACTTTACTACAATGGCCGTTGCCCACCCACCCCTGAGCTGTGACCCACCTCGACTCCAAACAGGAGGCTTGCGTAGGGGCAAACGGTGTTTGCCCAGCCCAACCGGAGGTAGCCAGGGCAGCGTCAGTCCGATGGCAAATCCAAATTACATAACCCCAATGCCCCAACAGCCAAACCGTAGGGCATTGACGTAGCCGAGCCCGCAGCTCTGTGACATATGTCCTTTTAAATCGGGGGTAACCCAGCAAGATTTAGGCCTGGGTCACCTCTCAGGGGCGATCGGCCGCTTCAATCAGCTCCGCCAGCGCCGCTTGCATATCGGTGGTCAGCTGCTCTACCGCCGCCTTAGCCGTCCGCCGCGACTCGGCATAGGCGGGCCAGCGATCGCTGATGTTGATCGGCTCGCCCAGGGTGATCACCGCCTGGCGGGTGCCCAGCTGGGGTCGCCTGGGCACCCGCGTCCCCTTCAGCCGCTCCACCAGGTCAAACAAAATCAGGGTGGTCTCAGCAAAGCGCTCAAAGGTGGGGTTGTCTTTGACGTAGTGGCCTGACACCGCCACAAAGCTCTCCACCAGACGCATGTGACGCAGGTGCAGGGTAGCGGCCTCGGCCATCCAGTCGGCCAGCCCCCGATCCACTGGCGAGAGCTGGTTTAGGTCGGCAATGTCTTCGCGGTAGATATAGCTCCACCCCGCCTCTTCTAGGCGGCGACAGCGGGTGACCAGGGTGCCGGTGCTGGGCACTCCAAAAAAATCTTCGCCCACCTTCAGCGCCCCGTCGAGCACCTGGCCAAGGCGCTGGGCAATGGCTGCTGGAGCCGCCGGCTCCGCAGCCGGCGGGGCGGGGGCAATGCGGTAAAAGCGCTGGTAAAACTGCTCCATGCGGCTGAGTAAATGCTGGCCTAGGGTTATGAGCCGAGGGTAGTAGTCCTTGGCATCTAGGGTGGCCGGAGCGCTAAACGACTGCACCGGCAGGCCACAGTCGGCCTCTAGCTGGCCCAGCAATCGGTTGAGCGCCGCCCAGTCAGGGCGCGGATAAAAATACCGCAGGCCCACCGGTAGCAGCAGCACCTGCTCGGTGCGCCCCGCTTTTTGCAGGTCTTCCACCGCCCAGTAGGCCAGCTGAGCCGTGCCCGGCTCCAGATCGCTGATCACCTCGCCGTGGCCGTTGGTGGCCCCCTCGGGGGCAATGGTGATCGGCAGCGGTGCGTTCATGATCTGCTCGCGCACGGCCTTGATTGCCTTGAGATCGAGCCTGCGCCCCCGGTGTACCGGAATGCCGCCGATCGCCGCAAAGAACCAGCCCAGCCAGCGCCCCGCCCACAGGGGCATGCCTCGGTCATACATAAAAAAGCTGTGCAGCGGGCGCTGGAGGCTAAACCCTCGCTGCCGCGCCGCCCGGGGCACTAGCCGCGAAAACAGGTATGACAGGCAGATCGGGTCGTCGACCTGGCTGTGGCGAAAGGCCATGATCAGACGAATTTTGCCCAGCTGAAACTGGCGAAAGCAATCTGCCAGCACCTCGGGGTTGGGGCAGGTCACCGGCCAAATACCCGCCGGTAGCCAGGGCCGCAGCCGCAGCCGCAGCATCAGCGGCAGCACAATGTAGCTGCCCTGCACCACCCAGGGTTTGTAGCGTGGTGGAATAAAGCGCAGGGATGACTGAGCGCGATTCAGCTTAGGCAAGGCTAACTCCAGGGCGGTAAGCGGGGTTTTCCTAGTTCA
>RECJ01000073.1 GCA_007694115.1 Leptolyngbya sp. DLM2.Bin27
CGTTCAGTCTTCTCTCTACCTTGAGCCCTAGCCAAGGGAGCTGAAATCAAGACCAAGCAAGAGGTTGAGCCTTAGTTTTGGCAATGGAGGGGTTGCGGCACGGGCAGCTAACCGATTTTTCTCTGCTGGCAGCTATCGAATCAGATCTGGACAATTAGACACCAAGCTGTTGAAGGCTTTCAGCTTATTTGCAGTTAATGTGATCTCAAAATCGGGCCGTTTGCGAGCATGGGAGATCCTGATTGCGTCCCCTGGTCTTAGCCTGGTAGAGAACCACATCGGCGGCTTTTACCACATCAATGCCCTTGCCCCCTGGTCAGGAAAGCTTGCTACCCCCAGCTGCGAGTGCTGTACACCTCTGGCTATGCCGAGAACGTCTGCCCCATTAGGAGGGGCCAGAGACAGCGATACCACTGCTGCACAAACCCTACTAGCGGGCCGAGCTGGCCTACAAAATCCATCAAGCCCTCACCGTAGGCTAACCATGAGATATTTTCTCACCGTACCGTTATGACATCCCCAATTCCCATTCCCTCTCCTCGCCTAGCTAAAGGGTTCGCCCTCGCCGGCCTGGCGGTGGTGTTTGCCACTGATACTGTCACGCCCCTGGGATTTGGCCACGCTAGCCTGTACCCGCTGTTTGTGGCGGCAGCGGGCTTCTCTCGCCGCGATCGCTGGGTGGTGATGGTGACCCTCGCCAGTCTGGGTCTAGTTGTGGCAGGCTTTTTTGTGTCGCCGCTCCCCCCGATAGACGTTAACTTTGTCTACCTAATTTCCAATCGGCTAGTAGCCGCCCTGTCGATTACTATAACCGGCGGCCTGACCCTGGCAATTTTGCGGTATATCAAGCAGGTAAACGCCTCCCAGCGGGCGCTTAGCGCCACCCACGACACACTGAGATCGCAGCAGACCCTGCTGCAAATTGCCAGCGAAGTCGGCCACTTGGGGGGCTGGCTGATGCCCCTCAATAGCCCCACTGTAATTTGGTCGGAGGAGTTATGTCGTATCCATGAGGTCGAGTCGGGGTTTGCCCCCACCCTGGCCCAGGGCATCGAATTCTACGCGCCTGAGTACCGCGATCGCGTTAACACCTTTGTTACCACCTGTATCGAAACCGGCCAGCCCTTTGACGAAGAACTAGAAATTGTCACCGCCGGACAGCGCCGGGTGTGGGTGCGCTGCATTGGCCAGGCGGTGCGTAACGACCAGGGGGAAATTGTGGCTATGCAGGGGGCTTTCCAAGACATCATGGCCCAAAAGCAGGCCGAAGTCTCCCTAGAGCGCAGCGAGCAGCGGTTTCGTCAGCTGGCCGACGCCATGCCCCTGATCGTCTGGACTGCCGAACCCGACGGCACCGTTGACTACGCCAGCCAGGCTCTGCGGGTCTATACCGGCATCTATGAACCCAAACCCCACCCCAGCCAAACCTGGATGGCCCTGCTGCATCCCGATGATCGCGCCCCCTGCCTGGCCGTGTGGAATACGGCGGTGCAAACCACTAGCTCCTACAGCTTTGAGTTTCGGCTGCTGCGCTACGACGGCGACTACCGCTGGCACCTGGTGCAGGCCGTCCCCATTTGCGACGACGCTGGTACCACGGTCAAGTGGTATGGCACCGCCATTGATATCCACAAGCAAAAGCAGCTTGAATACGAAGCCCGCCACACGGCCGATCGCTTTAACACCACCTTAGAGAGCATCACCGACGCCTTTTTTATTCTCGATCACGAGTGGCGCTTTACCTTTCTCAACCACCAGGTCGAGCGGCTTTTGCAGCGCCAGCGGGCCGATCTGCTAGGTAACTGCGTGTGGGATGAGTTTCCAGAGGTGGTGGGCACCGTGGTTGAACAGCAGTACAAACAGGCCGTCAACGAGGGGCGATCAGTCGAATTTCGAGCATTTAACCCACGCTTAAACCGCTGGTTTGAGGTGCGGGCCTACCCCTCCAGCGAGGGCCTGGCCGTATATTTTCAAGATGTCACCGATCGCATTGCGTTAGAAGAGCAGCTGCAACAGTCTCAGCGGCTAGAGTCGGTGGGGCAGCTCACGGGCGGCATTGCCCACGACTTTAACAACCTGCTCACCGTGATTTTGGGCAACGCCGAGCTACTCAGCGAAATGCTGGCCCCCAACCCCCAACTCCAGCCCCTAGCGGCCATGATTGTCAGCGCCGCCCAGCGCGGGGCCGAGCTGACCCAGCGGCTGCTGGCCTTTGCCCGCCGCCAGGCCCTAGAGCCGGAAGCGGTGGAGGTCAACCAGCTGATTGCCGCCATAGATGGGCTGCTGCGCCGTACCCTAGGAGAGCATATTGAGATTGAAATGGTACGCGGGGCTGGACTGTGGCCCGCCCTGGTGGATCCCGCCCAGCTCGAAAGCGCCCTGCTCAATCTCTGCCTCAACGCTCGGGACGCCATGGTTCAGGGCGGCCGACTGACGATTGAAACCGCCAATACCCACCTCAGCCAAGACTATGCCGACCAGCACGTGGAGGTAGTGCCGGGGCAGTACGTCATGGTGGCGGTGTCAGACACGGGCCTCGGCATTGCCCCCAACAATCTAGAGCGGGTGTTTGAGCCCTTTTTTACCACTAAAGAAACCGGCAAGGGTACCGGGCTGGGCCTGAGCATGGTTTATGGGTTTATCAAACAGTCGGGAGGCCACATCAAGATCTACTCTGAGCTGGGCCAGGGCACCACCCTTAAAATGTACCTACCCCGCTTTTGGGGCGACACCGAGCCTCAGCCCCGTCAGGTCGATAGCTCCGTAGTGGGTGGCTCAGAGCTAATTTTGTTGGTCGAAGACGAAGAGCTAGTGCGCCGTTACGCCCACGACCAGCTGGTGAATCTGGGCTACCGAGTGCTGGTGGCCACCAACGGCCCCACCGCCCTGATCCTGCTGCGTCAGCGCGACGACATCGACCTGCTATTTACCGATGTGGTCATGCCCGGCGGCATGAGCGGGCGCGAGCTAGCCTACCTGGCCCGACGGTTTAGGCCGGGTTTAAACGTGCTTTACACTTCGGGTTATACCGAAAATGCCATCGTCCACCATGGCCGATTAGACCCTGGGGCGCAGCTCTTAAGCAAGCCCTACAGCCGAGCCGAACTCTCGCAAAAAATCCGTGATGCGCTGGCCGCACCATACCACCTATGACCCGACCCACTTTTCCCTTACCCATTTCAGAATAGCTGCGGGAATCTACCCCGCGTATTTGCGCCCTTTTTACTACCAAAGAGACAGGTAAGGGCACCGGGTTGTGGCTTAGTATGGTCTACGGCTTTGCCAAGCAGTCCAACGGCCACATTACGATTTATTCAGAATGGGGGCATGGCAATACATTCCTATCAGGCTTTATCTACCTAGATATTTAGAGGCCCAAGAAGACTTTTCTGAGATTGTGGCCATGACAGCGTCGGTAGGTGGTAACGAGCAGATTCTTTTAGTCGACGACGACGATCTGGTGCGCAGCTATGTGCACAACCAGCTAGAGCGGATGGGGTATCGGGTGACGGTGGCAAGCAGCGGCCCGGCGGCACTGGAAATCATTCAGCAGCAGCAGGAGATCGATCTGCTGTTTACCGATGTGGTCATACCCGGCGGCATGAGTGGTGGGAGTCGTTGGGCGGCATCGCCCAACGACTGCGACCCGATCTCAGAATTCTCTACACCTCGGGCTATTCAGAGCAGGCGATCGTGCACTATGGACGGCTGCTCTGAATAGCCCTACCGGTGCGCCGATTTGGCCCAAGAAGGTCGTGATGTGCTGGATGAAAACGTTAATAGGCAGGCTTAAGCAGGGACGGATATGGGATAGAGGATGGGGCAATGCCAGGTTCATACACCACAGTCGAGTGAGAGAGTGGTAAAAGGATGGGCAATCGTCGGCTGTTGATTTTAGATGACGACCCCATGACCGGGAAAACCATTCAGCGGATTGCTGAATTTGCCGGTCTGGAAGTGCACTTTACCCCCGACCCCGATCGATTCTTTGCCCTACTCCATAACTGGCAGCCCACCCATATTGCCCTCGACCTGCTCATGCCCACCATGGACGGCATGCAGGTCATAGCTCAGCTCGCGAAGCTATCGTGCCGAGCCAAAATTATCATCACCAGCGGCGTGGGCAGTCGGGTGCTCGACGCCGCCGGACGATCGGCGGCCGAACACGGCCTCGACATTGCCGGGGTGCTGGCCAAACCCTTCTCGCCCTCCCAGCTGCGAGCGATGCTGCTGGGCCACCTCCCCACCACGCCGCCGCTGACGCCGCCGACTGTTGTGATCGCCCCCGCTGCGCTGCCGGAGATTACGCTGAGCGACCTGCATCAGGCCCTCGATCGCCAGGAGTTTGTGGTGGCCTACCAACCCAAAGTGCTATGCACCACGGGCGAGCTGGCCGGGGTTGAGGCCCTGGTGCGGTGGGCTCACCCCAGCTACGGTCTGCTGCCGCCGGGGCAGTTTATTCCCCTGGCGGAGAGCTGCGATCTGATTGATCGCCTCACCGACCAGGTGATCGATCAGGCGCTGGACTGGTTTGGGCCGCTCTGCGACGGGGCCATCCAGCTGTCGCCCGCTATCTGCGATCGTCTGATGCTGTCGGTGAATATTTCGGCCCGCACCCTGACCAACGTGGCCCTGTTTGAGCGCGTGCAGGAGCGCTGCCAGGCTCACCGGGTTGCCCCCGCCCGGCTGATCTTTGAACTTACCGAAACCAGCGCCATGGATGACCCCGTGGCCTCTCTCGACCTGCTCACCCGGCTGCGGATGATTGGCTTTCACCTGTCGATCGACGATTTTGGCACCGGGTTTTCGTCGATGCTCCAGCTGGTGCGGCTGCCCTTTTCAGAAATCAAGGTCGACAAGTCTTTTGTGATGACGGCGATGACCTCTTCGGAGTCGCGCACGGTGGTCAAATTTATTGTTGATCTGGGCCACAGCCTGGGGTTGCGCTGCACCGCCGAGGGAGTGGAAGACGCCGAAACCCTGAAGTACCTGACCAACATTGGCTGCGACCTGGCCCAGGGCTACTACATTGCCCGCCCCATGACGGGGGACGATTTTTGGCTCTACGGAAATGAGTATGCTGCGTAGCGACGTCGACGGATATGCCGTGGGAAGTGTATTGGTGCTGTTCGTTGTACCCATTCCGGCCGCTTGATTTTAGAGGCGACGCAGCATGAATTGATTCACTGGCGGTTGCCTGCTCGCGCAACTAGCCTGGGCTATTCTATGGGAGGTGGTTGGACCCGTTAGGTGACTTCAAGTTCTTGCTTGAACAAGTATCAAATGCCAACTACCTAGGGCAGCAATCGTTTTCTCGGCTTCACCAAAAGCTTGGAAGAGACCCTGTCAGTGTCGTCTACTATGCGGGCATTATGAACGGTAGAACGAGTCTCTATTGGTAGGGTATTAGCAAACCCAGCTGGACTTGGATGCAAACGCTAACGCCCTTTGGCTGTCAGCACTCCCTTGGCTAGATTGGCATGGCTGAAACTCTTGACCAAAGACCTCCGCAATCGCTCGACAACGCCGATTTGCTGGCCCTAGAGGTCTGCAATCCCTATCCAATTCGCTTTATCCAGACCATTCAGCCCCACGGCCTGTTAATCGCCCTCAAGTACCCAGACCTGACAATCTTGCAGGTGAGCGCCAACGTCGAGACGCTGCTGCACCAGCCCCCTGCCGCGCTGCTTGGGCAGCCCCTAACCGTGGTATTTGCGGCAGCCGATGTGGAGCTCCTGCGCCACTGCCTCGACCGAAATCAGGCGGCGGCCTACCTCACCCTACCTCACCCGGCGACAGGGCAGGCCTTTGCGGCCAGCCTGCATTGGCAGCAAACGACTCTGCTCATGGAGCTAGAGCCGCAGACCGCCGATGAACCCACTTCAGAAGAGCTGTGCTGCCAAATCAACACGGCGATCGCCGCCTTTGGCACCGCCCCAGACATGCAGTCGCTGGTCGATAGCTTTGCCCGCGAAATTCAGCGGTTGACGGGGTTTGACCGGGTGATGGTGTATCGCTTTCAGCCCGATCAGAGCGGGGTGGTGGTGGCGGAAGTCAACCACAGCGATCGCGAGAGCTATCTGGGGCTGCACTACCCGACTACCGATATTCCCCGCGAGGCGCGATCGCTGTTCTATGCCAACCCGCTCCGGTATATTCCTGACCTCAACTACGTGCCCGTGTCGCTGGTGCCGGAGGAGCACCCCCTCACCCACGGCCCCCTAGACCTGGGTGCCGCCGAACTGCGGGGGGTGTCGCCACCCCACATCGACTATCTACACCGCATGGGCGTCAGTACCTCCATGACCTTCTCGCTCACCGACGATCAGCGGTTGTGGGGGTTGGTGGCCTGCCATCACTAGACCTGTTGTGAAATAGGTGGATAATAGCCTCTAGAGCCATTTGACCCAGTTA
>RECJ01000072.1 GCA_007694115.1 Leptolyngbya sp. DLM2.Bin27
CCCTCTCCGGCGGCGAGGCCCAGCGGATGAAGCTGGCCACGGAGCTGGCCCGCCGCTCGACCGGCAAGACCCTCTACCTGATTGACGAACCGACCACGGGCCTCTCGTTTTACGACGTGCACAAACTGCTCGACGTCGTGCAGCGCCTGGTGGACAAGGGCAACTCGGTGCTGATGATCGAGCACAACCTCGATGTAATTCGCTGCGCCGACTGGCTGGTGGATCTGGGGCCAGAGGGGGGCGATCGCGGCGGCGAACTGATCGCGGTGGGCACCCCAGAAGCGGTGGCCCAGGTGCCCGGTTCCTACACCGGCAAGTACTTGGCTAAGGTGCTAGAGCAGCACCCGGCGGCGGCGGCGACCTCTTCGGTGTCTTGAGCTACCCCGGATACCCCTGGGCGAACCACCTTCGTCCCTACAGGTTGGCCGCTGCCAACCCGGCGGCTCGCGTAGGGGCAAACGGTGTTTGCCCAGCCCAACCGGGGCCAGCCACGCCGAATTTTGCGTCCTAGCGCCCTCTATCGGTGAGGTTGAAAGAAATCGAGGCTGGCGAGCAGGGCACCCCCTACGATCAGCAGGCAGGCTACCCCCACCGTCCAGCTGGCCTTGGCTAGCCCACAGGCAATCAGCAGCAGGGTCGAAACCAGCGGAGCCAGGTAAGAGATCGCCCCCAGCACCTTGATATTGCCATGCTTAACGCCGTAGTCCCAGGTGAAAAAAGCCAGCCCCACTGGCCCCAGCCCTAGACCCAAAATCGCCCACCAGGCCTGGCCCTGGGGCATAACGGTCGACTCAAAGCTGAGGTGACACACCCAGGCCAGTAGCGCGGTGACTCCACAAAAGCCCCCCACCGCACTGGTGGGAATTGCCCCAAACCGACGCGATAGTAACGAGTAGCTCGACCAGGTGAGCGCACATACCAGCGCCGCCAGGTAGCCGCTGGTGTACTGAGCCTCAAAGCTAAAGCCCTCGCCCCGAGTGATCAAAAGCCCCGCCCCGGCAAACCCCAAGATTGCCCCCAGGCTGTGGAACCACCGCAGGCGCTCGCCCGGCAGCAGGGCCGAAAAACAGACAATCAGCAGGGGCCATAGGTAGGCCACTAAGCTGGCCTCGACCGCTGGGGCGCGGCTCAGCGCCATGAAGTAAAACAGGTGGTAGCCAAATAGCCCCGCCACCCCCAAGCCCCAGACGGCCCAGGGCAGCTTGAGCTGGTGCAGCGGGTTGCCGCCGGCCCGGCCCCAGGCGACTACCCCAATGCCAAAGGCAATAGTAAAGGCCATGGCCGTCAGCTGAAAGGGGGGCACGGGGCCGCTGAGTTTGGTCAGCAGGGCCAGGGTAGACCACATTAAAACAGCCGTAGACCCTATCAGAGTGGGCTTTTGCTGGTTTGGCTTAGGGGTGGCAATGGAGTTCACGGCGGAGCCTGTTCAACGGGATGGCAGCCTGGTGGTGAGGAACTGGCCCAGGGCTGATTTAGCCAAATGCCGGGGCTGGGTCGATGGGCCATGCGTCAGTGATCATCAGGAGGTCTGGGCGAAATCGATCAAAAGGTTTGGGTTTTCCGTAATTACACCAACTTTTGATGAAGAGGTGGGCCTAGGGATGACGCTGGTGCTGAACTGGGGCAACCTAGAGATGGGCAGCAAGTCCTTCACACTATAGCGAATCTCCTATACAGAACCAGCCCCCGGTGCCTCGGCACTGGGGGTTATTTAATGGGTGGTTGGGGGCGATCGCAGCTCTATCGCTTACCCTCAAAATATTGGTACCACACCCAGTTGGCTGCCACCGTCACCGCCAATACTAAGCCACCTCCAGCCCAGCCCAGGGTGGGGTTGTAGCCGCTGCGACCCAGATTCACCATCCAGAGATGGGTGAGATCGCTCGACAGCAGCTGATCTGCGATCGCAGGAAACAAATACATCAATGCCGCCCCTACTATCAGCCAGCCCACCATTGAGCCCAGCAGAAACAGGGTTTTGGCCGTAGATTGCTTGCCCAACATAGCGATTAGATCTGCCCTGGCGATCGGTGACAACGCATTGCATCCGGGGTCTGCGGCCCAGGTAGCGCTGCTTTATTTTGCCACTGATCGCCAGTCACAGAGCCGGTTTAACGATGGCCGATTTAACGATGGCCGATTTAACGATTGATCAGGCCGTCGGGCTGTCCGCCAGGTGTCTGGGTTCCCCCACCAGCGGGAAACTGCGGCTGAGGAATCTGAGGCACCCTGATCTCAGGGGGGATGATTTCTGTGGTGGGGGTCACGCTACCCGTGGCATCGCCAGGCGTATCCGTCCCCGGTACAGTCGTTCCTGTCCCCGGCGCAGCTGTTCCCGTTCCAGGAGTCCCCGCCCCCGTCCCAGGAGTCGTTGCCCCCGGTGCAGGTGTTCCCGTTCCAGGTGTTGTTGCCCCCGGTACAGTCGTTCCTGTCCCCGGTGCAGTTGTCCCAGGAGTGCCTGCTCCAGGAGTCGTTGCCCCCGGTGCAGGTGTTCCCGTTCCAGGAGTCGTTGCCCCCGGTACAGTCGTTCCTGTCCCCGGTGCAGTTGTCCCAGGAGTGCCTGCTCCAGGAGTCGTTGCCCCCGGTGCAGGTGTTCCCGTTCCAGGAGTCGTTGCCCCCGGTACAGTCGTTCCTGCCCCTGGTGTAGTTGTCCCCGTCCCTGGGGTGCCCGTTCCAGGAGCGCCTGCTTCAACGGGATTCGGGCTAATCACTTCGCTAGAACCAGGTACAGCGGCAGGCCCAAATATAGTAAAACTGCTGCCTCCAGGCGCAGAGCCGCCTTGGGGCAGAGCGCCGTCTGCCCCTGGAGCCTGGCCCGGGGGCGGCAGCGGCTCGGTGCCGCCGCTGGCACAAAGCTTGTTTAGATTGACCGTCTGGCCTTCGGGGGTGACCATGTAGCAAAACTCCTGGGCCTGGCTAGCGCCTGACCCCATGGCGGTACCCACCACTAGGCTAAGACCAGTGGCACAGTTGATAAGATTGAGTTTCATGGCATTTATACAGAGTGAGGGGCCAAGGCCACCTGGGCATCTGTCGTCAACCTATCAACTTGACAAAAGCTGCGGTATCGGCCATGCGGTAGAAAAGCTGCCCTAGCCCTGCTCCCAGGCTCTGGGTTTTACCTATCTCCCTCTAGCGACTCAGTGCCCCAGCGGTCAAGGGCGCGCTTGCCGCCCCAGCGCGCAACAATTTCATCGTCATAATTGTCGGCGATGCGAATGACGGTGGTGACCGAGTGGTTTAGCTCCAGGCGATCGCAGGTTTCACCCACCAGACTGTGCTCAAAGACAATGTCATCTTCGGCATCGTAGGCAAACCGACCAAAATAAATGCCGTTGTTTTCGCGCAGCAGATAGTAGCTGAGTTCGGGGGTGAGGTCAATGTCGGTGACCACGTAGGCCCGGCTGGTGATCAGGGTTTCGTCTTTGTGCCAAGGCACCACGCGGGTTGAAGCCACAGCTGACCCTAGGTTGACGATAAACAGCGGCTCATCCTCAAACACCACCAGCGACTCGCCAAACAGCTCGTGCATCCAGGGCAAAATGCGGTGATAAACAGCCTGTTGGCCGGGGGTTCTAAACTCCATGGTGTTTCTAATGGGGTCTCTTAAACATCAGCTTGAGGGGCCTTTACCCCTCAAGCTAGCTCATCTATAGATAAACCCGAGCCGTCAAGCAAAAGCCGCTGCCCCATTGTCTCACTCTTGTTGGCCAATCCCGCTGATTTTGCCTGAGGCTGGGTAAATCTTGAACAAATTTAGCGCTAGGCTGGGAGGGGCCAACCCCGCTCTCAACCCCTGGTATGCCCTATGCCCTGCATCGTGTTTACCGATCTCGACGGCACCCTGCTCAACAGCGAAACCTATGCCTACCAAGCGGCGCTGCCCACCCTGGCCCAGCTTACCGAGCGCGGCATTCCGGTGGTGCCAGTGACCAGCAAAACCCGCCAGGAGGTGGCCCAACTGCGCCAGGATGTAGGGCTGCGCGACCCATTTGTGGTCGAGAACGGCAGCGCTGTCTACATTCCTACCGATATTCCCACTGGCCAAAACCGCTTTGCCCTGCCCCCCGGCGACGATGCCGACGGCTACCGGGTGCTACAGCTGGGCTGCAACTATGTCACCGCCCGGGCCGGGCTCAAGGCAATCGCCCAGGATCTGGGCCGCCCGCTGAAGGGCTTTGGCGACTGGAGCGTTGACCAGGTGGTGCAGCTCACCGGCCTCTCGCCCGCCGAGGCCAAACAGGCCAAGGCCAGAGAGTTTACCGAACCCTTTATGACTCCTAAAAACGTGCCCGCCGACCAGCTGCGCGCGGCGGTCGAAGCCATGGGCTTTCGGGTGGTGATTGGCGATCGCTTCTCCCACCTGATTGGGGCTGAGGCGGGCAAGGGCAACGCTGTTCACCGTTTAGTTGCCCTCTACCAGGCCCATAACCCTGGCCCCGTCACCACCATCGGCCTGGGCAATAGCCCCAACGACCTCGACATGCTCGAAAACGTTGACTACCCGATCGTGCTGCCCGGTGCCCACGGTGCCCACCCCCGATTAGCCGACCGGGGCTGGGTCATCGCCCCCGCCCCCGCCCCCGAGGGCTGGGCCATGGCGATAGAGCATGTGCTGGCCCAGGTGGCGTGATCTAAAGGCCCCAAGCCTCTTGGGGGCGGCGGCGTAGTCGTCGCAGGGTGCATTCGTGCGAAGCACAATGCACCGCAGGGATGAGCTGAAGCAAGCTGAAATTAATCCTCGCAAATCGCCGAAAGCATTGATCTGCCCTAGGGTGGGCACCGCCCACCAGCCTTAATTCAGTGACATTCCACCCTACATTTGTTGCTTCGTAGTCTGGCGCAGGTAGGCAAACCGCTGGAAGCTGCCGGGGCCGCATTCTTTCTCAAACTCCAGCACGATCCACTCCTGGCGCTTGCCGATGCGCTTAGCGCTCTTTTGCAGGTACTCAAAGTATTCCAGCATTTGGGTGGAGGTGGGCTGAGGGCCAAAGATAGAGCCATAGCACCAGGCATCCTTGGGGCGGCGACCGCAGTGCTCCCAAAACGATCGTTCGGCCCAGGTGGGGGCATTGCGACGCAGGTAGGCGCGGCGGCGGTGGCCGTGGAACAGTTCGATCAAAGTCGGGATGTCGTTGATCTGGTGGGCCTGGTCGGCGGAGTAAATCTCTACCATGTCCTCTAGATTCAAGGGCCGCTCGGTGATCCACTGGTGGCCGCAGTCGGGGCATTTGGCGATGAACGACAGCACAATTCGTCCGCACTGGGGGCAGGGTTTGACCGGGGGGGGCTTGCCGTCGCCGCCACCGTCCTTTTTCACCGGCAGGTGATAATCTTTGATGTCTTCGGGAAAGCCCAGCCGTTCCAGGTTGCCCGCCTGGTCGAGGATGATGCCGTACTGCTTGCCGGTCTGGGGCGAGATCCGCATCACCCGGCCAATCTGTTGCAGGTGCAGGGCGCTGGACTGGGTGGGGCGCAGCATTAGCCCCACCTCGACGCTGGGCTCGTCGAAGCCGATGCTGATCACATTGCAGGAGGTGAGTACGAGGATTTTCTGCTCGCGCAGATCGGCGTACATGCGCTTGCGCTCTTTGATTGGGGTGCCGCCTTCTACCGTGTCGGCGGCAATGCCGGCGGCGTTGAAGGCGTTGGCCACGTGGCGGGCATGCTCAATGTCAACACAGAAGGCAATGGTGCGCTTGCCGGGGCAGAGGCGCTGCCACTCGCGGACGATTTTGTCGATCAGCTCGGGGCGATCGCAGGCATTCTTCAGCCCGGCCTCGTCGTAGTCGCCGCGCACGGTCTTGACTTCTTTGAGGTTGGCCACCCCGTCGGCGGGCATGCTGTAGTACTTCATGGTGGCCAAAAAGCCCCGCTGTTGCAGGTCGCTGGGCACGGGTGAGGCCACCAGGGTATCCATGTAGTCGCCCAGCTGTTCTTTGCCCAGGCGCTCTGGCGTCGCCGTCATCACCAGATGCACCGCATTGGGAAAGGTCTTGAGTACCTTTTTGCCCACCTGACTAAACAGGGTGATGTGCCCCTCGTCGAAAAACACCACATCGGGCACCCACTGCTGCCACCAGCGCCGTTTGGCCATGGTCTGAATGCTGGCGATCTGAATCGGGGCGTCGCGGTTTTCTTCCCACCCGGCCTTGATGAAACCGCAGTGCAGACCAAAGGCCTCCATTTTTTCAAAGGTTTGGCCCACCAGCACGTCGAGGTGCACCAAAAACATCAGCCGCTTGCCCGCCCGCTCGGCGTGGGCGCAGATCTGGCCGCTGATCACGGTCTTGCCCGCCCCGGTGCCCGCCACGATCGCCACCCGCTTGTGTCCCTCGTTGAGCTTGCGGTAGAGGTCGTTGATCAGGTCAACCTGGTAGGGGCGGA
>RECJ01000223.1 GCA_007694115.1 Leptolyngbya sp. DLM2.Bin27
CTGTGAACACTGTTCTACAAGCCCGCCCCCGCAACTTCGTCTCTACCCCCACCCTAGAGCGAACCACCCTCAGAGCCCTGCGCTACCTGCAATCGGGATATTCTATCCACCTCAAAGGCCCCGCTGGCACCGGCAAGACCACCCTGGCCCTGCACCTGGCCGACCTGCTGGCCCGCCCGATCATGCTGCTGTTTGGCGATGACGAGTTCAAAACCTCAGACCTGATCGGCAACCAGTCGGGCTACACCCGCAAGAAGGTTGTAGATAACTACATCCACAGCGTCATGAAGGTGGAAGACGAGCTGCGCCACAACTGGATCGACTCGCGTCTCACCCTGGCCTGCCGCGAAGGCTTCACCATGGTCTACGACGAGTTCAACCGATCGCGCCCCGAGGTCAACAACGTGCTGCTGTCGGCCCTCGAAGAAAAGCTGCTGGTGCTGCCCCCCAGCAACAACCGGGCCGAATACATTCGTGTCAGCCCCCACTTCCGCGCCATTCTCACCTCTAACCCCGAAGAATACTGCGGCGTTCACGGCACCCAAGACGCTCTGCAAGACCGCCTGATCACCATCAACATGCCCGAGCCAGACGAGCTGGCCCAGCAGCAGATTTTGGTGCAAAAGGTGGGCATCGACGGCTCTGCGGCCCTGCAAATCGTGCAGCTGGTCAAGTCTTTCCAGTCCACCGTGGCGCCAGACATGGTCTCTAGCCTGCGCCCCAGCCTGATGATCGCCACCATCTGCCACGACCACGGCATTTTGCCTTTGGCCGAAAATGCCGACTTCCGTGACCTGTGCAGCGATATTCTGCTGGCCCGATCTAAAGAGCCTTCCCCCGACGCCACTCGCCACCTGTGGAACCTGTTTAATCGCTTCGTGGTTTCCCAAACCGAACTGGTCAATGACCTTACCCTCAAGCCCGAGTCTCAGCCAGCGGCCCGGCTTCACGGTGAAGCCGAGGAGGAGACCGTACCTGCTGCCCCTCTAGAAGACATTGCCCCTCCGGTGCTAGCACCGGTCGGTGGGCAGAAGAACCTGACCCAACCAGCTGGGGCCGAGCTTCAGGCGGTGGCCGAGCCTCAGGCGGTGGCCGAGCCTCAGGCGGTGGCCGAGCCTCAGGCGGTGGCCGAGCTTCAGGCGGTGGCCGAGCCTCAGGCGGTGGCTACCGTAGCCGAGCCGCCGTCAGCCGTTGAAGAGCATGGCCCCAAGGCTGAAGTGGCTGAAGTTGCAGATCTGGCCCGCCCTGAACCTGAGGCCAGCCTGGGCGACGACATCGAAACCCGCATTTTTGATTATTTAGGCACAACCGGTACTGTGTCACTAGTTAAGATTGAGGCCGCCCTGGGGCTAAATCGCTTTCAGGTGGTCAACGCCCTCAAGTCAATGCTCGATCAGGGCCTGGTAGAAAAACAGGAAACTGACGGCCAGCTACAGGGCTACCAACTAAGTACTCACTGAAGGTAATTTACCGTGTCTTCTTCCACTGCCCCCGCCCCCGCCCGCCCCCAAACGGGCCGTAGTATGGCTACTGCGACCCAGGGATCTTCCCTGGTAGATGTGATTGAGCGAGTCCTCGACAAAGGCATCGTGATTGCGGGCGATATCTCAGTATCCGTGGGCTCTACTGAGCTGCTGAGCATTCGCATTCGTCTGATCATCTCCTCGGTAGACAAGGCCCGTGAAATTGGCATCAACTGGTGGGAAAGCGACCCCTACCTGAGCAGCCGTACCAACGAACTGCTAGAGGCCAATCAACAGCTTCAGGCCCGCCTGGAGACTATGGAGGCCGAGCTCAAGGCTCTGCGCTCCGCCGAACCCACGGGTTAATTTATGACGGAAGCATCCCAATGTTAACGATCCGCACGCTGCGCCAAATTGCAACCAGTCGCACAATTCCTAGCTTTCGATCAGCGCCTAGCCGCAGTCAGGGCTGTGGGCAACCTCTGGCCGACTCAGGCCGCATGGGTTACCATCAACGCCGCGCCCAGGCCGAAGAGGTGCGTCGCCAGTGGCTTCAGCAGCAGTGGCAAAATCGGCCTTAACCAAGCAAAGCTCCATCTATATGAAATGCCGCTGCGATGCTGCGATCGCAATTAGAGGCACTGGAGTGATGCACTAGACTGGGGCTATGACCAGCGAAAACCTCGACCCAGACCTCTTGCCCAGCCTGGCGCTACAGCCCCCGGCTAAAACCGATGCGGGTCTAGCGCCCCTGTTGCTCACCGTGATTGAGCTGGTGCGCCAGCTGATGGAAGCCCAGGTGATTCGCCGCATGGAGTCGGGCTACCTCAGCGACGACGACCTAGAACGGGCCGCAGATAGCCTGCGTAAGCTGGAAGAGCAGGTGGTCTCGATGTGCGAAATCTTTGATGTAGACCCCGCCGATCTCAACATTGACCTGGGGGAAATCGGCACCCTGCTGCCTAAAGCAGGTAACTACTACCCCGGCCAGAAAAACCAAAACCCCACCATTCTCGAACTGCTCGATCGCCTGCTCGATACTGGCGTCGTGGTCGAAGGCGATGTGGATCTGGGTATGGCCCAGCTTAACTTGATCCACGCCAAGCTCCGCCTAGTGCTTACCTCCAAACCCATTTAATCCCCCCATCCACCCAAAATTCTCCATGCAACATTAGGGCAGACACGTGGGTCTGTCCCTACCCACCTACCCATCCACTCACTCACCCCACCCACTGCCACAGTTTGATCGTCTTATCGGCACTGGCGCTAGCGACGATCTTGCCGCCTGCCTGCACTGCTACCTGGTGTACCGGGTTGACGTGGGCCTGGATGGTCTCTTTCAGCTTGCCGCTGTCGGGGCTCCACAGGCGCAGGGTGCCATCGCTGCTACCGCTCACCAGCTGCCTGCTGTCGGGGAAAAAGGCCACGGTATTCACCTCCTGGGTGTGCCCCTGGAGGGTGTGGAGCAGGGTGCCCGCCGCTAGATCCCACAGGCGGACGGTGCGGTCTTTGCTAGCGCTGGCAATCAGGCGACCGTCGCCGCTGATCGCCACCTGATTGACGGTATTGGTGTGACCGCTCAGCACTTTAAGGGCGGTGCCCGCCTGCAAATCCCATAGGCGTACGGTGTTGTCGAGGCCACCGCTGACCAGTCGCTGCTGGGTCTCGGCTAGGGCCACAGCCTTAAGCATTCCCGCCGAGCCGGTCAGGGTTTTGATCAGGCTGCCCTGCAAGAGATTCCACAGCTTGAGGGTGCCATCTTCACTGGCGCTGGCCAGCAGGTTGCTGCTGCCGAGGGCGATCGCAGTCACATCTTTGAAGTGGCCTTTGAGCGTGTGTCGCAAGGTACCATCGCCCAACTGCCAGACCTTTACCGTGGCATCGTCACCGCAGCTGATGCAGAACTGTCCCCGCAGGTCGATAGCCACATCGTTGACCCCACGGGTGTGGCCCTTGAGTGAGTGCAGCAATTCACCAGTGTGCCAGTTCCAAATCCGCAGGGTGTCGTCGAGGCTGCCGCTGACCAAGACCGGTTGCTGGGCGTTAAAGGCCACAGCCGTGACCCACGACTGGTGACCTGTGAGGGTCTGAACCGGTTGCCAGCCTGGCTCAGAGCCAAACACCTGGGCTCCAGATACCTTGGCACCAGACAGCATCGCTCCAGATACCCTTGCGCCAGAGACCTGCGAGCCAGAGACCTGCGAGCCAGAGACCTGGGCTCCAGAGACCTGCGGGCCAGAGATTGCGCTGTCAGCACCAGAGACTAGCCCCTCCTGGGGTGGGGGCAGCGGCTCGTCAACCATCGGTAAGGCTGTGGTGGGCATGGTGATGCCCACTTTTTTGCCGGGGCCACTCAGGGGCGGTTGAGCCAACCCCACAAAGAGACTCTGATCAGACTGGTTCGAGATCCAGCCCGGCACCACTCCTTCTAGCTTGGGCAAGCGCTGGAGGTCGTCGATCACATCTTGAACCGTCTGGTAGCGCTCGCTTACCAGGTCTTTAGTCATGCAGTTCAGCACCTCTGCCAAGCCGGGGTGAATGGTGCGTCCCTGCTTGCTCAAGTAGTCTTGCCACAGCCAGCGTCCTTCGAGGGGGCTGTAGAGATCTTCGGGCTTACGACCAGTGAGCAGATGTAGGCAGGTGGCCCCTAGGCTGTAGAGGTCGCTGGAGGGGTAGGCCTGGCCGCTGCGCAGTTGCTCAATCGGGGCATAGCCTTCGGTGCCAATGCGGGTGCCCTGCTCGTAGCGAATCGCTTCGCTAAACTGTTTGGCGACACCAAAGTCGATCAGCACGGGCTTTTGGTCAGCCTTGCGGCGAATGATGTTTGACGGGGTAATGTCTCGGTGAATGACTCCGTGGTCGTGGATGAACCGCAGCACCGGCAGCAGGTCTTCTAAAAGCTGGCGAATACTGCCCTCGCTGTAGGCCGCCTGGGCGGCGATCTCCTGAGACAGATTGCGTCCCTGGATCATCTGTTGGACTAGATAGAGATATTTATTTTGCTCAAAGTAGGCTTGCAGGGTAGGAATTTGCGGGTGTTCCCCCAGCTCGTGAAGCCGCATGGCCTCTTGCTCAAACAGCTGCACCGCCTTGAGAAATGCCTTGGTGCCCTGGGTCTGGGGGGCAAACTGCTTGATCACGCAGCGGCTGTTGAGGCGATCGACATCTAGGGCAAAGTAGGTGCGCCCAAAGCCCCCCCGGCCAATCAGTTTGAGCGGACGGTAGCGACCCCGCAGTCGTTTCTCTAGGGGGCTGCCGCAGGTGGGGCATACCGATGCCAGGGTAGCGTGGTTGGGCTGGGTACAGTGGGGGTTAAGGCAGCAGATCATCACAGAGGTAAACCTGTTTGCGTGGCCGCATTGACTAATCTCCAAGCTCAGACCCTGACGCTTGCCGACTGCGTGGGATCGGCCTGGGGCTGGATATAGTTTTTGCTGATGCCTTACTCCATTTAACCCGCAATTGGGCGGTGCTGGGGCACCCTCCCCCATGGGAATGTGGGGCTTAAATGGATTTGACCGGTGCAGACGGCCTGCGATCGCTGTCATATACCAGGGAAAGGAAGATTCTAGGTTCTTTCTCGAAAAGATTTTCCCTGCATTGGGCAAACAACCGTTTGCCCCTACGGTAGAACGACTCGTAAGTGGGGTATTTTCTTTGCTGGAACTCTCCTTAGAACCGTTATTAGGCTAGGGTGCTGCCTGTCTTGGCTGCGATCACCGATCACAGCAATGGGTACGCCCCAGCTTGACGATATGTTTCGTAACATTTGGGGCGATCGCCCCAGTTGCCCCAAACCCGTGCGGTATGGTGAATAACAGCCATTATCACCCCTGTGCCGATCCTATGACCCTGGCCCAGCCTCCCCACAACAAAGCCAAAGCCCTGCGCCCTGGGGCCACCCGTCCCGCCAAAGAACTTTGCAGTGAGTGCGGCTTTTGCGACACCTACTACATTCACTACGTCAAAGAGGCCTGCGCCTTTCTCAACCAGCAGTTTCCCACCCTAGAAGACCAAACCCATGGCCGCAGCCGTGACCTAGAGGCCGACGACGAGGTCTATTTTGGCGTGCACCAAGATATGATGGCGGCCCGCAAGCAGCAGCCCATCGAGGGGGCGCAGTGGACCGGCATTGTCAGCACCATCGCCATTGAAATGCTCACCCAGGGCCTAGTCGAAGGGGTGGTGTGTGTGCAAAACAGCGAGAGCGATCGCTTCCAGCCCCAGCCGGTGCTGGCCACCACCCCCGCAGAAATTCTCGCCGCCCGGGTCAATAAACCCACCCTGTCGCCCAACCTCTCAGTGCTAGAGCAGGTCGAAAAATCGGGCATGAAGCGGCTGCTGGTGATCGGCGTCGGCTGCCAGATCCAGGCGCTGCGGGCAATTGAAAAGCAGCTGGGTCTAGAGCAGCTCTACGTGCTGGGCACCCCCTGCGTCGACAACGTCAGCCGGGCGGGCCTGCAAAAGTTTCTCGAAACCACCAGCCGCTCCCCCGACACGGTGGTGCACTACGAGTTTATGCAAGACTTTCGGGTGCATTTCAAGCATTCTGACGGCTCTACCGAGACCGTGCCCTTCTTTGGCCTCAAGACCAATCAGCTCAAGGATGTCTTCGCCCCCTCCTGCATGAGCTGCTTTGACTATGTAAACGGGCTGGCTGACCTGGTGGTGGGCTATATGGGTGCCCCCTTTGGCTGGCAGTGGATCGTGGTGCGCAACGATCGCGGTCAGCAGATGCTCGATCTGGTGATGGATCAGCTTGATACCCAGCCGGTCGCCTCCGAGGGCGATCGCAAAGCCGCCGTGCAGCAGAGCATCCCCGCCTACGACAAGGGGGTGACGCTGCCCATGTGGGCCGCCAAGCTGATGGGCGTGGTGATCGAGCGCATCGGCCCCAAGGGGCTAGAGTACGCCCGCTT
>RECJ01000102.1 GCA_007694115.1 Leptolyngbya sp. DLM2.Bin27
ATCTGCGCTGAAATAGCCTTGACTTCTAGCCTAATGGTTTAACCTGTCACCAATGGAATTTAACTAATGCCTTCATCACCTCACCAGGCGCAAATTGGATCGGTCTATCGGCGTTGGGGGCGCTGAGAAAGTCTGTCCACTCAAAGATTTCGGCAAAGCCGAGCTGATGAAGGGCTGCGACGATCGCACTGACCGATCGCTTGCTGCCGATGACGAGGATTTTGACGGGTTCGCGGTCGGGGTCGGGGTAGCTGTGGAGTTTGAGGGTGAGTTCGAGGCGGACTTGGCCGGGGTCGGCCTGCGCTGAGCCTGTGGTGGGGTCGGGGGTGATGATGCGGGCACTGTAGCGGGCGGTGGAGTCGGGTTGCATGGAGAAAACCTTGCTTGGTGTCAACAGCATGATTATAGTAGCCGTTTTGGATGCCGTCAACAGTTAGGCTCTCGTCTACCGAATGGACATTTACGTGGTTATAGTCCTCTGACACCATGAAGACATGGGAAAAGCAGGATTTGTGCTCAGGCAGGTGCTTGAAGAATATGAGGTGAGCCAATACAGCCTTGCCATGGCTCTCGATATTGAGCGCAACAGCGTCTACCGATGGGCAAATGAGAAGCGCGACCCGTCGGCTGAGACAGTGTTGGAAATTGTTAGAGCCTTAAAAACCCTAAACCCGCTAGCGGCCAAGGCTTTCGTAGAGCGCTATCTGGGCGAAGAAGTCAAAGACTTGTAGGTGGATGCTGCCCGCCTCATGTACTCACTCACTTACGCTGGGGTTGGGTTTGTATAGACTGAGGAAGTCAGCATAGGTAGCCTGCTCCAATGCTTAGAGATTCGTCGATTGTCAGTATGTCGTCTGAGGTGATGGGCGGTGCGTTGGTGTTTGCGGGTACCCGTGTCCCTGTGGAGACGCTGTTGGACTACCTCAAGGCAGGAGAGTCGATTGACGATTTTTTAGCAGGTTTTCCAACTGTTAGCAGGGAGCAGGTGGTTGGTTTGCTGATTGAGCAATATCGAAATAACTGCTGAACCTCAATATTGATAGATAAGCAGGCGATCACAGGAGATCGCTTGCAAGAAGTAGGGGTTTTTGGCGGCAGCAAGGTCAACTAAATCGACTGTGCGACCTAGAAGGGCAGATAACCCGTGCTTTAACCCAAAGAAGCGATCGGCGGCACCCTCTGGCGTATCGGTAGCGAACTCGACTAAGAAATCAAAATCGCTGGTCTGGGCATCGAAGGTGGGCCGGGTAGCAGAGCCGAAGAGGTCGAGCCGAGCGACCTGGTTGAGGCGGCACAGCTCCGTAATTTGCGCCTGATTGTGTTTAACTAACTCAGTGGCTGTTGTATCCACGGCTGGATTTTTTTAATTGGAACAGAAACTATAGAAATTAAGCCATTCTAATTACAACGCCTATGTTAGCTTGGGGCGCGTGAGAGTTTTAGAGTTTTCGGTAGCTTGCGTAAAAGAATTAGATATAGGGAGTAAGAGTTGAATATTGGGTAATACTATTAAACGTCGCAGAACTGATTTAAATAAGTAATTAAGCAGCTAGGCGTTTCCGCATATTGAGAAAGCTCTGAAATAGTATTGCCATCTGATAAGCTTAGTAAAACATTGATTTTTTCGGAAAAGTAAATTGGATTTCCTTTTCTTGCCTCTTCCCTGAATTTTCGCAAGATCTTTAAAAAGAACTCTATCTCAAATTTACCTCTAAAACTTTTTTGAGGATCTTTCTCTCGAAGCTCTTTCTCTTTATCTAAAATCTCATCAGAGGTAAGAACAACTGCGGTTTTAACTTTTGCATGCAAGTCTTCAAGACTGTAGCTCTTAGTAATACCGTCGAGGCTAATCTTAACGAACTTACAAATACTCCATTTGCTCATTTTCAATTCGACATTTCTGTCTTTTTGACAGGCTGCCCAAGCATTTAACTGGCTAACAGCATCATGGAACTCTGTTTGAAGCTTCTCGAATAGTTGAATACTCTTCAAAAAATCTTCACCTCCATCTACTAATTTGAATTCATCCCTCAAGATTTCTGAAAAGCATTGGCAAGATGTATAAAGATTTTCGATGGCGTAGCATGGCGTTTCGTAGATTGAATCTAAGTCTTTTTTATATATAGACTCGTCAAAATCTCTATCAATAAAATAGGCTGTTTTTGACGTTTTGTAGTATTCTTCTGAAGAAATAATTTGGTAAATCTTAAGCACTCCATTTTTGCCTCCACAAGGGAGAAAGAAATACTTTCTAGGCTTCGCTATATTTTTTATTCTGATTCCATAATACTTACTATCTTCCCCTTCAAAAAAGCAATAAAGGGCAAACGGGAAAGATTTGTAATATCTAGTGAACTCTGTGTAAGCTACAACATGACTTCTTCGAGCTTTTCTTAAATTTTCTACTGACATCTAATTTTCCTGAACATAAATATCTAAATCTCTCGCATTCAAATCTAGTTCGTTGTCAAATATGAATGGTGAGTGCGTTACAGCCAGCATAAAGCTGCATTTATGAGAATTTAGGATATCTGGCAGCAAAAGCTTCTGCCACTCTAAAGACAAAGATAATTCCGGCTCGTCAAATAAAAGAATAAATTCCTTTGGAGATTCCAAGTATATTTTAGAGAAAAGAGATATTATTTGCTTTTCCCCTGACGAAAGATTCTTGATTTCGACCACGCTATTATCTCTAGTTTGAACAATAGATATTTTGACGCTAGCCTCATCATATATAATCTGCTTCTTGTTTAAATACTTATTGCAAACTTTTGCAAATTGATTGATAGACTCATCTCTCTCTTTCTGTTTTTCATAAAGATCAACCAATTTAGATAAAAAATACACCAACTGCTCATATTTACTGGCATTTATATCGCCTGACGCAACCAACTCTTCTATCTTTTCTCTGTCTAATCTTGAAATATTTTTCTCTCCGACTCTACTCAAAACGATGCTCAATGTTTCAGGTTGAATTTTATCTCTCATTGCTTGGGTGACTACAGTATCATCCAAGAACTGTGAAAGTATTTCTCCTGACATTTCTGAAAAAAGATTAAAGGTTGAATCAATTATTGAGCTTTGAATTTCATTAAATCTGGCAATAACATCATCCATTCCAAACTGGATGAGCTTTCCTTTATTTTCATCAAAATTAATCTGTTCAAATTTTTCCTCTTCGTATCCAAGATTCTTTAAGTCTTCCTCAATTCTTCTGTAGGTTGGGAAATATAAAATATCTTCGTTAAAATTTTCTTGGATTAAGTTTTTGATTTTTTTTAATTTCTCTTCTAGCTCATCTAGTTCTACTTGACTGCTGTTTTGAAGGCTGAAATCACTTAGAAGCGTTAGCTGTTGGTAGGCTAATGGTGTAGGATAGCGTTTAGCTATTTGCAATAACCTTTGTCTAAAAGCACTAGAATATTGGCCCTTTCTTGCTTCCCTTCGCAGCATTTCATAGTCTCGCACAGGAATAAATTTCCTAAGTGAATATATGATTTCATGCACGTTAAATTGCATTGAAAAGCTCACTTCACTTTTTTTAAGTTCAAATTTATCTCCCGATTCAAATTCTATGGACATTGAATCAAACTCAATGTCTGAAAGCTTCTCGAATTTACAGGCCAGCAGATAATATAAGGAGTTTAGAATCGTTGTTTTGCCAGAGCCGTTTTCAGCGATTAGTATCAGTGCCTCTTTCCCAAAAGGTATGTGGACGTCTTTGTATCCAAAAAGATTTTTAATAGAAAAGGACTTTATCTGAGATTTTTTTGGCTTGATATTTGGAGTCACTTTATTGCCTTCCTAGAAAACAGTCCTTCTACAGAGCGAACTCACTCAACAGGATAAGCCCAAGAACTTTTTGAGTCTGCACCAATTTCGAAAATCTCAAAAAACAAGCACTTTGTCCAAAAGATCAGTAGGAGCCTGCTCCAGATCCTGCCAAATCAAACCTTTGGTCATCGTGGTCACCTCCTATCGCGCTAGCCAGTTCGTTCAATTATGCCAGCATCCCAAAATAAGGGCTAGACAGCGCGATCGTCTTTATCCTCCCGCCAGGCTTACCTAGCTAGCCGCATTAGCATACGGTTGTTGGCGAGTGTGGTCACCCCTGATCAATCATCAATTGTCTCTACCTGCTCTAACAGCTCAGCCAGCCTAGGTTTCAGCTCCGGTAGGTCTTGCTCAACCACCACTTAGACCTCAACCATATCCAACCGTAAATAGTCAAAGGGGAACGTAAGTTTATTTGAATATACATTCTGCGCAATCGCCTCAGCCATCTGCTTCAGCAACTCTGGAGCCAGTGGGGGCAGAGCTACCATGCCTATAGCTTAGCCAGCATTCTAATTAACCCAAGAAATATCATCCGGGTCAGCCCCAGTAGAAGGTTCAGCTGGCGGGCCGGGTTGCGCCTGATCAGCCTGCGATTTTAAACGAGCCTGACCAGCGCGATCGCCCTCCTTCGCCTGCTTCCGCTTCATAAAAGCCGACGATGCCGACTCCTCCGGTGCCAGCGCTTGCAAAAACCAATCTAGCGTCTCCTGAGACAGCCAGCCGTGCAACACCGCCAGCGCCCCAATTCTCAGCCCCGCCTGCGCCTGCTCCTTGAGCAGAGCATCTATCTGCTGAGCATCCAGCAGCCCCGCCTGCTGAAAATAGTAGCCAATGGGGTTATCCCGACTGTCTGTGGCCAGCTTCGGCCACTGTTCAGCAAAAAACTCAATGGCGTCGCGCTTAACCCAGCCGCGCAGCTCAAGAATATCGCCGATTCGCAGATCAGGTTGCCATTTTTGATCTTGCAGCACCACCTCAAGCTGCGCCGTCGAGAGCAACCCCGCTCGCTGCAACACTTCGCCGAGGGGTCTGGTTTTAGGCAGGGCAGACATAGCTAAACGGTTGCCACAAACAACACTGTACACACAAAATAAACTCCCATACCAACAACCCCTAGAACTATTGATTTTTCGTGATCTTTTTAAAGGTAGGGATTTTAAACTTGTGTACTAACCGGGGTCAAAGTGGGGACGAATCTCCATAGTACAAGGCAAAATGGGGAGCTGCTGTAAAGCTGCTCCCCTACTAACACACAGATTGCGCCGTCAGAATCTAGAGCAAACCCAGGTCTGAGCTATCGTCTGGTTGTATCAGAGATCAAGATTCTGCCCAAAGTAACCGTAGCCTGCGGTCAAAGGTGCCTCGTTCAATGCGCCGCTGCATTTGGCAGGCCAAAACCTGATTGCGCTGAATGCGGTAAGCGCTCATGGTTGCCTCAATGACTTCCCAGAGGTCAGCAAGTTCTGTAATCAGGTCATGATCGGTTGCTTCTGCGGCTTCTCGGGCTTCTTCAATTAATTTTTGCCGCAATGCGTGACAATATTCACTGTGGCTCATGGTCTCAATATCAAACTGGATCTGTTGGCTGGCTAGAAGCTCAGGAATGCGATCGCGCACCAGCTTGTTATATTCCTTGCGCACCATAAACGTAGATTCCTCGTCGGGGGGATAGTAGAGCAGTGTGTAATCGCGATCAGCGGCAGCGCGGCGCAGCACCCTTAGGCATTCTTCCGCATCAGAGCGGCGACGAAAGCGCTTGACCACCACCCGCTGCATGTCGGGCAGAAAGCGCACAATCGCCCAAACATGGAATGGGCTGATATTCATGCTGTAATAACTTGAACCAGGACAAAGGAGGGTGAGACACTGATTCACAGTGCCTTCCCGGTGTTTTCAGCCTGTTCTAGAACCAAACTAGAAACTAGTTTCTAAAAAAGCAGCCCAATTGTCAATAGATTCCTAGAATTTAATTTCTAAATGCCCCGACTTCAGTCCGATCAGCCTAACCAGTCAACCCTCAAAGACTTGAGAAAGCGAGCGGGGCTTTCCCAAGAGGCGCTAGCCCGAATTCTGGATGTCAGCGGTAAGACAGTGAGCAATTGGGAGCGAGGCATGAGCGTGGCCAGCCTCACCGTGCCTCAAATGAAGGCGCTATGCGACGCCCTCGGTGTAACACTGAATGAACTACCCAATGACTTCAGCTCTTAGCTGTTTAGTACTTGAAGGCGAAAGTAACCCATCGTAATCCTATTCTACGGTCACGCTCTTGGCCAGGTTGCGAGGCTGGTCTACGTCTAGACCACGCCGGGCCGCAATGTGGTAGGCCAGCAGCTGCAGCGGTATCACCGCCACAATCGGCGACAGCAGCTCATCGACCACGGGCACCGGCAGCAGCCGATCAAAGGTGTCCTTAGCGTCGGTGTCGTCCATGGGCACCACGCCGATCAGCTGAGCGTCGCGGGCCTTCGCCTCCTGGGCATTCGAGAGCACCTTCTCGTAGACGCTGCCGGGCATGGCGATCGCCACCACGGGCACCTTGGCATCGAGCAATGCGATCGGCCCGTGCTTCATTTCGCCCGCCGGGTAGCCCTCGGCGTGGATATAGCTGATCTCCTTGAGCTTCAGCGCCCCCTCTAGGGCAATGGGGAAATTAATGCCCCGGCCCAAAAAGATAAAGTCTTGGGTTTCGTTAAACTCGTGGGCCAGCTCTTCGATGTAGCGCTCCTGGCTTTCGAGCACCTGCTCAATGTAGGCGGGCAGCTGGTGCAGCCCGGTGAGAATCGCTTCGATGCGCTGGGCAGTCAGGGTCTGACGGCGGTAGGCCAGATCAATGGCCAAGAAATAAAAGGCCATCACCTGGGCGGTGAAGGTCTTAGTCGCCGCCACGCCGATCTCAATACCCGCGTGGGTGTCGATAATGTGGGGCACCAGCCGCGACAGTGAGCTTTCGGCCCGGTTGGTGATGCCTACCATGCGGGGGGCAAAGCGGGGGTCGGGGTGGGCGGCGCGGCGGTTTTGCTCCATCTCCAGGGCGGCCAGGGTATCGGCGGTTTCGCCCGACTGGGTGACGCCAATGGTCAGGGTGTGAGGAATCAGCGGCGTCGGCGAGTAGCGAAACTCGGAGGCGTACTGCACCATTACCGGCAGGTTGGCCAGCGCTTCGATCAGGTATTTGCCCACCAGGGCGGCGTGCCAGCTGGTGCCGCAGGCAACGATTTGCAGGTGCTCTAGGTCGGTGAGCAGGTCATCGGGCAGGCCCAGGGCAATGGGCGACAGGGGAGAGTTGCCGTCATCCGCCGTCCAGGCGCTATTGACGTAGGTTTCGAGGGCGGTGCGCACCACGCCGGGCTGCTCGTAGATCTCCTTGAGCATGAAGTGCTTGAAACCCTGCTTTTCCACCATGATCGGGTTCCAGTTGAGGGTGATCGGGTGCTTGCGCTGGCGATCGCCCGCGAAGTTGTACACCTCCACCCCCAGGGGCGTCAGGCTGGCCAGTTCGCCATTTTCCATCGGCAGCACCGCGCGGGTGTAGGGCACGATCGCCGGGGTGTCGCTGGCGCAGAAAAACTCGCCCTGGCCAAAGCCAATCACCAGGGGGGCCTGCTGGCGCACCACCACCAGCTCGTCGGGGAAGTCGGCGGAGACAATCGCCAGGGCAAAGGCCCCTTGCAGCTGCTGGCAGGCGCGGCGGGTGGCCTCTAGCAGCAGCGACTTACCCTGGGTGTCGGCCTCGGTGAGCTGGCTGAGGTGCTGGGCAATCAGGTGGGGCACCACCTCGGTGTCGGTGTCGGAGGTAAACTGGTGCCCCTGGGCCTTGAGGGTTTCGCGCAGCTCGCGGTAGTTTTCAATGATGCCGTTTTGCACCACGGCCAGGCGGCCCGAGCCGTCGCGGTGGGGGTGAGCGTTGTGCTCTTCGGGCTTGCCGTGGGTGGCCCAGCGGGTGTGGCCAATGCCCAGGCGGGCGGGGTTGTCTTGGCCGTCGAGCTTGTCTTGCAGGTTTTGCAGCTTGCCCTTGGCCCGCACGCAGTGCAGCGCGTCTTCGTAAACGGTGGCGAGGCCAGCCGAGTCGTAGCCGCGATATTCGAGCTTCCGCAGGCCATCCATCAAGATATCGACGGCGGGCCGGGTGCCGATGTATCCCACAATGCCACACATACGCTGTCTCCTTGGCTGTTTGCCGGGTGCTACGGGTGCAAATGCTTTGCGCCGACATTCTAGGATACACGGTGCCCTGGGGGTGCGATCGCCAGAGTGCCGCTAAAACAGTCCGACGATGTCGCCTAGGGGCAGGGGATGGCCCAACAGATAGCCCTGGGCTTGGCTGACCCGCAGCTGTTTGAGGGTCGCCACCTCGGCGGTGGTCTCGACCCCTTCGGCCACGATTTTACTGCCGGTTTCTTGGGCAAACCCGACTAGGGCGGCGGTGAGTGCCCGCCGGGTGAGGTCGGTGTCAAGGTCGCGAATCAGGCCAATATCGAGCTTAATGATCTCGGGCTTGAGCTGCAAAATGTGGAGAAAACTGGCGTAGCCCGCCCCGGCATCGTCGACGGCGAGGCGCAGGCCGCGATCGCGCAGGGGGGCCAAACACTGGTCAAATTGGCTGTAGTCAGAAATTTCTTGATGCTCTGTCACCTCTAGCACCACCCGGTGGAGCGGCACCCCTTGCAGGGTGCGGTGGATCGCCCCGTTGAGAATGTTGTCGGGCGAAACGTTGAACGACAGGTAAACATCCTCAGGAATCTGGCTGAGACCGGCTAGGGCCTTAGCAATCGCCGCCATCTCCAGGGCTTCGCTGAGGCCTACCGTCGCCGCCTCGTCAAACCACACATCGGGGGGGCGCATCGGCGTCGACCAAAACCGGGTCAGCGTCTCAAAGCCGATAATCCGGCCCTCGAGTAGGTGCACAATCGGCTGGTAAACCGTGGTGAATGCCTCCCGGTCGAGCACCGTGGTCACCCGCTGGGTCATCTCTTGGTGCGATCGATCGGCATCTAGCTTGCGCCAGAGCTGGCGCGCGGTAAAGTCGGCAAACAGGTGCATGATCGCTAGATCGCGATCGCCCAGGCTAAAGTTAGGCCGCGTGCTAAAGCAGCAGAACGTACCGTAGATCTGCCCATCACTCAGCCGAAGCGGCACGCTGAGGTGCGCCCCAACGGGCATTGCCGCCGTGACCGACAGCTCCATGGCTGCCGGAATTTGTTTGGCATCTTGAATCAGCTCTGGCAGTCGACCATCCACCACCCGCTGACAATAGCTCAGCTCTAGCGGGTCAGAATCGCCTACGGCAATGGGCGAATTTTCCCAAGCCGAATCGACGTAGCGAAATCGGCGTCTACCGTTTGAGAACTCCGCCACAAACGCCACCTCCATATCGAGGTGCAGGCGAATGGCAACCAGGGCGTCTAGCACTACCTCATCAATCGACCCTGCCCCCTGACTAGAAGTCGACAAAAAGACGTAGGGAATCAGCGATAGCTGACTAGCTACTGGATCTAGGATCGGCTGTCCGTCCATTTGTGCAATACTCCAACCCACATTCTGCAGCGGTACTGTAGACGAGCCCTGATACCAAATCCGAATTCCCTACCTCCGATTGCCAATCGGCCAACCTGTAGGGGCAAACGGCGGTTTGCCCAGGGGTATCGGGGGTAGCCAAACAGGATTCGGTAGGAGAACTAAATCCTAGCCAAAATCACACCCTAGTACAGGCAGACGGCAGGCAAAGAGGGGATTTTCTGTATTCCCCGGACTCAGCCTTGGGGGAATCGGGGGGCTAGTTCTGCCTGCGACTCCTAGGCTCAGCAGTTCCATGCCAAAGGGTAGGTCAAACAGGTAGATTTCACCCTTTTCGCCGCCGCCAGCGCCATGATGCCATGATCGGCCTGTTTATGTTGCCCAGGTTTATAGAGCAGGAAACAGCAGGAATGAGTTTGGCCTGCCTGGGCTTTTTGCCCCGCCGCCAGGGGGCAGGGATCGAGTTCTAGGTTGATTCCACTAGCGTCAACAGATCGGCCTCGCTGAGAACGGCAATCCCCAGCCCCTCGGCCTTGGTGAGTTTTGACCCGGCTTTGTCGCCTGCCACCAGGTAGTCGGTGGCCTGGCTAACGCTGCTGGTGACTTTGCCCCCGGCGGCTTCGATCAGGGCACTGGCCTGGGGGCGGGTGAGGGTGGGCAGGGTGCCGGTGAGCACCAGGGTTTTGCCCGCCAGGGGGCCAGCCGCAGCGTTCTGCGCCTGTTCTGCCTCAGGGTTGGCCAGCTGCAGGCCCGCCTGCTGGAGCCGTTCGATCAGGGTTTGGTGGGCGGGCACCCGAAACCACTGGGCTACCGCCTGGGCAATTTCGGGGCCGATGGTGTGGACGGTTTCGATCTCGTCGGGGCTGGCGGCGGCCAGGGCATCTGCCCTGGAGAACTGCTGGGCCAGGGTTTTGGCGTTGACGGCCCCCACGTGGCGAATGCCCAGGCCGTAGAGCACCGAGGCCCAGGGGCGGGCTTTAGAGGCTGCGATCGCAGCCACCAGCTTCTCCGCCGACTTCTGCCCCATGCGCTCTAGCGGCAGCAGATCGGCCACCGTCAGCCCGTAGAGGTCGGCCACAGATTGCACCAGCCCCTGATCCACCAGCTGCTTCACCCACTTTTCGCCCAGCCCCTCAATGTCGAGGGCATCGCGCCTAGCCCAGTGAATGATCGCCCCCTGGACAATCGCCGGGCAGGAGATGTTGATGCAGCGCGTCACGGCCCCATCGTCGGGCCTGACCAGGGCGCTGCCGCACTGGGGGCAAGCGGTGGGCATAGTGACTTTGATCGCCTGCTCGGGGCGCAGTTCCCCCAGCACCCGCACCACCTCAGGGATGATTTCTCCAGCCTTGCGCACGATCACGGTGTCGCCCTGGTGAATATCGAGTTCGGCGAGGCGATCGGCGTTGTGCAAGGTGGCACGGGCCACGGTGGTGCCCGCCAGCGGCACCGGGCGCAGCTCGGCCACGGGAGTGACTGCCCCAGTGCGGCCCACCTGAAAACTGACGGTTTCGAGAATAGTCGGCACTTCTTCGGCGGGGTACTTCAGCGCCACCGCCCAGCGGGGAAATTTTTGGGTGAAGCCCAGCCGCTGCTGAAGGGCAAAGTCGTTGAGCTTGACCACCACCCCATCGGTGAGGTACTGGAGCTGGGTGCGCCGGGTGGCCCACTGGTCAAAGTAGGCCTGCACCTCGGTTGCTGACTGGCAGAGCTGGCGGTTAGGGTTGACGCGAAAGCCGAGGGTTTGGAGGAATTGGAGGGCGGCCCACTGGGTTGTAATTTGATCTGGCGCAGATTGCATCTGCGCCAGATCAAATTGATCTAAATGCACGGTGTAGGCAAAAAAATCGAGCCTGCGGGCGGCGACAATGCGGGAGTCGAGCTGGCGCAGGGTGCCAGCGGCGGCGTTGCGGGGGTTGGCAAACCGGGCTTCACCCCGCTCGACCCGGTCGGCGTTGATGGTTTCAAACACATCCAGCGGCAAAAAGGCTTCGCCGCGCACTTCGACCACGGCGGGCGGGTTATCAATAACCAGCCGCAGCGGAATCGATCGAATGGTGCGGACGTTGGGGGTGATGTCTTCGCCGGAGACACCGTCGCCCCGGGTGACGCCGCGCACCAGCAGACCGTGCTCGTAGGTGAGGGCCAGGGCGTTGCCGTCGATTTTGAGTTCGGTGACGTATTCGACCTGGCTCACCTCGGGGGCCTGCCGCCGCCAGCGGTCTTCCCAGGCGCGAAATTCGGCCAGGTCAAAGGCATTCTCTAGGCTGTAGAGGGGAATGTTGTGGCGAACGGCGGTGAACTGGGCGGCGGGCGTTTCGCCCACGCGCTGGGTGGGGCTGTCGGGGGTGATGAGATCGGGGTGGGCGGCCTCTAAATCTTGTAGCTCGCGGTAGAGGCGATCGTAGACCTCGTCGGGCAGGTCGGGGGCGTCGAGCACGTAGTAGGCGTAGCTGGCAGCCTGGATCTGAGATCGCAGGGTTTGCACCCTGGCCGCCGCAGATTTGTCTGCACCTTTCGATTGGCCCATTGTCTTTACCTAAAATCGCCCGGTGGCTAGTGTAGCGCCAGAGGACTAGTTTACCTGGGGTTTACTGGCGGCGTTGATGGCCAAGGGGATCAGGGCCGCCGCCGCAATCACGCCATAATCACCCAGGGCCAGGGGCACAAGGTGCAGCATCTGGCCTAGCCCAGGCAGCGCCAGGGGCAGCAATTGCAGCGCCAAAGCCCCCACCACCGCCACCGTCAGGTAGTCATTGGCGGGCAGCGGAGCCTGGTCGGGCCGTCGCCGGGTCTCGCTGCGGCAGGTGAAGGCGTGGAGCACCTGGGCCAGGGTCAGCCCCATAAAAGCAATGGTGCTGGCAGCGGCCCCGGCCCCGTAGTGGGCGAGACCATAGCCGTAGGCCACCAGGGCAAACAGCGAAATCACGCTGGCCTCGGTTGCCATGCGGCGAAAGTCGGCGGGTTTGATAATCGGGTCATCGGCGGGGCGGGGGGGCTGATCTAGCACGGCGGGGTCGGCGGGGTCGAGGGCCAGCCCCAGGCCCGGAAAAATATCGGTGACCAGGTTGAGCCACAGCAGTTGGATGGCGTTGAGGGGTTCCCCCAGCCCCACCAGGGTGGCAGCGGCGACCACGATGATTTCGCTGAGGTTGGTGGCTAGCAGGTAGTGCACCACCTTGCGAATGTTGGTGTAGGTGGTGCGCCCCTGGGCGATCGCCTCGATCACCGTGCCCAGGTTGTCGTCTTGAATAATCACATCGGCTACTTCATAGACGCCCACCGCTTGGCCCGACCCCATGGCCAGGCCCACGTTGGCGGCCTTGAGGGCAGGGGTGTCGTTGATGCCGTCGCCGACCATGGCGACGACCCGGTTGGTCGCCTGCAGGGCGCGCACCACTTGCAGCTTGTCGGCGGGGCTAATGCGGGCAAAGATGTCGATCTGCTGGCCCAGGGGATGGCGATCGCCTGGCCCTAGGGGGGCCAGGTCGTAGGCATCGACGATGGTCAACTCGCCCCGGCGGCTGAGCTTAATCTGCTCGCCAATGGCCTTGGCGGTCGAGCGCTGGTCGCCAGTCACCATCACCGGATCAATGCCCGCCCGGTGCAGGGCGGCGATTAGCTCAGGCACGCCGGAGCGAATCGGGTCGGCGAGGCCAACCAGCCCCAGCCAGGTGAGGTTTTGCTCGTAGGTGGCGGGATCGAGGGGAAGGCCCTGATCCGGGGGGATGCGGCGATCGGCAATCGCCAGCACCCGCAGCGCCTGGTTGGCCAGGGTCTGGTTGCGGGCCTGGAGGCCCTGGCGATCTGGGGCCGTCAGGGGCGTGGGGCGATCGCCCTGCAGCCAGTCGCTACAGCGATCGAGCACCTGGGCCGGGCTGCCCTTGACCACCACTAGGCCGCCGCCCTCGGGGCAGTGGTGCAGGGTGCTCATCAGCAGGCGGTCGGCCTGGCGCAGGTTGAGCGCCACCTGGGGGTAGCGCTGCCGCAGCGAGGCAATGTCTACCCCGGCGGCAATCGCCAGGGCGAGCAGGGCATTTTCGGTGGCCGACCCTTGCAGATCAGACGAATCGTCGTCGGTCAGCCCCAGCTGGCTCTCGTTGCAGAGCACGGCGGCGGTCAGCAGGCGCTCAAGGGTGGGGCCGGGCTGGCTGAGGGCCACCGCACTGGGCATGATATCGCCCTCAGCCAGGGCCACCGACTGCACCGCCATGTGGTTGGCGGTGATGGTGCCGGTTTTGTCGAGGCAGAGCGTCTGCACCGTGCCCAGGGTTTCGACGGCACCGAGGGTGCGAATCAAAATCTGGCGCTGGCGCATGGTCTGAATGCCCAGGGCCAGGGTGGTGGTGGCCACGGCGGGCAGCCCCTCGGGCACGGCGGCCACCGCCAGCGAAATGGCAATTTTGAGGCTGTGCAGCAGACCGTAGCCGCGCCCCGCCCCCACGGCAAAAATCACCGCACACACGGCACTACACAGCAGCACCAGCTGGCCGCTGACTCGATCGAGCTGGTGTTGTAGGGGGGTGTCGAGGGTCTCAGTCGAGTTGACCAGAGCCTGAATGTGGCCGATCTCGGTGGCGGCCCCGGTGGCTACCACCACCGCTCGGCCCGATCCGCCAGTCACCAGGGTGCCTTTAAACACCAGGTTGCGCCGATCGGCCAGGGGCATGTCTTCGGTTAAACAGTCGGGCTGCTTGGTGACGGGCAGGCTTTCACCCGTGAGCGAGGCTTCGTCAAGGCTGAGGCGATCGCAGTCTAGCAGTCGGGCATCGGCGGCCACGGCCTGCCCGGCCCGCAGCAGCAGCACATCCCCCGGCACCACCGCAGCGCTGTCTACGGTGATCGCAGTGCGATCGCGCCACACCTGGGCCTTGGGCGACACCTCCTGCTGCAGCGAGCGAATGATGCGCTCAGACTGGCTTTCGGTGGTGTAGCCAATGATGGCATTGATCACCACTACGCCCAAAATCACCCCCGCATCCACCCGGCTGCCGGTGATCGCCGAGAGCAGCGCCGCCACCGCCAGCAGCCCCACTGGCCAGCTGAGAAACTGCTGCACCCACAGGCCCAAAGCCGAGCGGCGGCGGGGCTCGGGCAGGGCATTGGGGCCGTAGGTGCCGAGGCGATCGCCCGCCACCGCCGCACTCAACCCCGATTCAGGGCTGGCTGCCAGCCGGCTCAGCACCTGATCGAGGGGCAGGCTGTGCCAGATAGGTGGGCCAGACTGGGCGGGGGGGGCTTCTGGCCGGGTATTGAGTCCAAAAACCATGGCAGGGCAAGGGCAGTGGGGTGATCTTATTCCAGCCTAGGGGTCTACAGAGAGCCTGGGGCAAAGCTGCATCACAACGCAATATTGCCACCCCCACCCCCACCCGATCGATCACTCCTGTCCGAGCCAGCCTAGGATAGTTATAGCTAGCCCCAAGCTCCCCGTTGTTATCCCGGTTACTTCCATGACAGCGCCTCATTTCACCTACCCCCCCAGCCCCCAGCAGGACCAGGTCGACACCTACCACGGCGTGACGGTGCCCGACCCCTACCGCTGGCTCGAAGACCCCCAGTCACCCGCTAGCCGCGAGTGGATTGCGGCACAGAATACGGTCACCGATGGCTATCTGCAAACGCTGCCCAAGCGAAAAGAGATTAACGATCGCCTCACCCAGATCTGGAACTACGAGCGCTACAGCACCCCCTTTAAGCGGGGCGGGCGCTACTTTTACTTTAAAAACGACGGGCTACAAAACCAGAGCGTGCTCTACACCCTGCCCAACCTAGGGGCCGAGCCGCGAGTCTTGCTCGACCCCAACACCCTGTCAGAAGACGGCACCGTTTCCCTCAGCGGCATGGCGGTGAGCGAGAATGGGGCCTACCTGGCCTACGGTCTGTCGTCGGGCGGCTCCGACTGGGTGGAGTGGCATGTGCGCGACATTGAGACCGGCAACGATACCGACGACCGGCTCAAGTGGGTGAAATTCTCCGGCGCATCCTGGAGCCATGACCATGCGGGCTTTTTCTACAGCCGCTACGACGAGCCCGACGAAACCACCAAGCTGGAGGCGGTCAACTACTACCAAAAGCTCTACTACCACCGCCTGGGCACACCTCAAAGCGAAGACCTGCTGATCTACGAACGCCCCGACGAGAAAGAATGGGGCTTTGGCGGCGGCGTCACCGAAGACGGGCGGTATTTGATCATCTCGGTGTGGAAGGGCACCAGCCCCAACAACCTGGTGTTCTACAAAGACCTGAGCGACCCCGACAGCCCAGTGGTGGAGCTGATTTCAGACTTTGAAGCCGATTACAGCTTTGTGGATAACGACGGCCCGCTATTCTGGTTTCGCACCGATTTAGAGGCACCCAAGGGGCGGCTGATCGCCATTGATATTACCCAACCAGAAAAGGATCACTGGCAGGAGATCATCTCCGAAAGCGACGACACCCTGGAGGGGGTGGGCCTGCTAAATAACCAGTTTGTGGTCGATTATCTCAAAGACGCCTACACCACGATTCGCATTTACTCGCTCACAGGCGATCTGGTGCGGCAGGTGGTGCTGCCCGGCATTGGCTCGGCGGGGGGCTTTGACGGCAAGCGCGAAGACACCGAAACCTTCTACAGCTTTACCAGCTTTACGGTGCCGCCCGCCATCTACCACTACGACATGGTGACCGGCGAGAGCACCCTCTACCGCCAGCCCCAGGTCGATTTTGACCCCACGGCCTACACCACCACCCAGGTGTTCTACGCCAGCAAAGACGGCACGCAGGTGCCGATGTTCATTACCCATAAAAAAGGGATTGAGCTGAACGGGCAGAACCCGACGCTGCTCTACGGCTACGGCGGCTTTAGCATTTCGCTGACGCCGTCGTTTTCGGTCAGCAACCTGGTGTGGATGGAGATGGGCGGCCTGTATGCGGTGCCCAACCTGCGCGGCGGCGGCGAGTACGGCGAAGACTGGCACCTGGCTGGCACCAAGCTCAACAAGCAGAATGTGTTTGATGACTTTATTGCGGCGGCGGCGTGGCTGATCGCCGAGGGCTATACCTCGGCGGAAAAGCTAGCGATCGCAGGGGGCAGCAACGGCGGTCTGCTGGTGGGGGCCTGCATGGCCCAGCGTCCCGACCTGTTCGCGGCGGCGTTACCGGCGGTGGGGGTACTAGATATGCTGCGGTTTAACCAGTTCACCATTGGCTGGGCCTGGGAGTCTGACTATGGCTCGCCCCAAAACGAGGCCGAGTTTAAGGTGCTCTACGGCTATTCGCCCCTGCACAACCTGAAGCCGGGGACGGCCTACCCGGCCACGATGATCACCACGGCAGACCACGATGACCGTGTGGTTCCGGCCCACAGCTTTAAATTTGCGGCGGCGCTGCAAGCGGCCCACGGCGGCGAGGCTCCGGTGCTGATTCGCATTGAGACCAAGGCGGGGCACGGTGCGGGCAAGCCAACGGCCAAGGTGATCGAAGAGGTGTCGGACAAGTGGGCGTTTTTGGCCGCAAATCTGGGGATGGGATAGAGGCAAATGGATCGATGGGAGGTGAAAAATCCCTGGGCCTAGCTCTCAAACAGGTTGAGCTGTAGCTCGGGCTTAACTCGCATTACCACTAGGGTCATATCGTCGTCGTTACTGCGATCGCCCCCAATGAAGCGATCGAGCAGGTCAAAGGTATAGTCTAAAATTTCCTCAGCCGAAGCGCAGTTGCGGCAGGCCCACTGGAGGGCTCGCTCCAGATTTTCTTCCTCAAACCGCTCGCCGCGCGGGTTGGCCGCTTCGGTAAAGCCGTCGGTGTAAAACACCACCGTGTCGCCGGGCTGTAGCTCTACCTCGGCCTCGCAGTACTGGGTGTTCATGTCGAGGCCCAGCAGCATGCCGGGGGTGTCGAGCCGAATAAACGAGTTGGTCGCCGCCTGCCACAGCAGCGGCGGGTTGTGGGCCGCATTGCCGTAGGCCAATCGGCGGGTTTTGGGGTTGTACTCGGCGTAAAACAGGGTCACAAAGCGATTCGAGCTTTCGAGATCGCTGTGCATGACAAAATTTAGATCTTGCAAAATGCGGGCCGGGGAATGGCCGTTGAGCACCTCTGTACGCAGCATGCCCCGCATCATGGTCATGATCAGCCCGGCGGGCACACCCTTGCCCATGACGTCGCCGATGGCAAAGCTCCAGGGGGCCACCGCCGTTTGCTGCGACCCGGCGTAGCGCAGTTGGTCAAAGGTGGTGGGGATAAAGTCGTAGTAGTCGCCCCCTACCCGGTGCGCCGTGCGGCATTTGGCCGCTAGATCCATGCCCTGAATGGCGGGGCACTCGCGGGGCAGCAGCTGTAGCTGAATTTCAGCCCCGATCTCTAGCTCGCGGTCAAGGCGCTCTTTTTTGCGCACCGCCGCCGTCAGCTCGTTGTTTTCGATCGCCACTGAGGTCTGGTCGGCCACCAGGCGCACCAGCTTTTGGCGAGTCTCCGTCCAGGCGTAGTCGGGGTCGCGGCTAAACACGTAGAGCCGCCCACGCTCCACATTTTGCACGATGATAGCGGTGCCAAACAGCTGAAATTCGTCGCCCAGGTAGCGGTTGACCTGGTGGTCAAGGGCCAGCATGGCATTGCGCGCCATCGACATAACGCTGCTCTCGGGGGCAGTTTGAAAGCTGGCGGTCACCTGGCGGGTGGCCGCTTCTAGGGCCGATCGCACATTTTGGCACTGGTCTTCGCTCTGGCAGTGCAGCCGCTCTAGGCGCACCTGGCCATCGGCGCGAAACAGCACCAGGGCACCGCCGCCAGCGTCGGTCACCCGACTGGCGATCATCGGAATCAGCTCCAGGAACTGGTTGAGGTTGTTGAGGCTGCGCAGGGCAAACCCCAAAGAACTCAGCAAATCTTGAATTTTGTACTGCTCGCGCTGCAGTCTGGCCACCAGTTCCTTCAGGGCAAACACGGGTGGCGGGTCGGGCAAGGGATTACTGCTAGCGTTGTCAAATGATGGTGATGACCCTGATTGCATGGGAAAAGCTGTCATGGACGACCTGGCAGAACAAGCTCTTAAAAACTCAGCGAGCGGAACGACCAACTAAATATAGGGGCTAAAGGAAAATTTGGCGCATCTCATTGGACTAAAGCGCAAAAAGACCTGATTTATGGCGGTATACCGAGACTTTGACCCAGGCAATCTCGGCAGCCAATACTAGGCGGTAGCTCATAGTAGCGCACAAATTGAGGGCCAAGAATAGCAATCTAGAGATAGCTGTAGCCAGGTGGGTAGAGACATTTGCCCATGACTATGGCTGTGATTAAACTATCCAGCGGTTCAGCAGTGCCGTTGAGGTTAGGTGTGATCAGGTGGCTCGCGGTGCTGGTGCCACCAGGTACGACAGCGGGCGATCGCATCCGGCTGGCTGTGGCAGACCGTGGGATAGTTGAGCCGGGGACGGTTGAGAATGGTCAGGGCGAGGCCGAGTTCTTGGGCAATTGCCCGCTTGGTGTCTTCGCCACCGGGTGTGCCGGAGGCTTTGGTAATTACGCGGGTGATGCGCCACTGCTGCCAGAGGGCTTGCTCTAGGGCAGCCGTGATGGGCGGGCGGAGGGCAATGAGGCGCTCGGGGGTAAACCCCGCTGCCAGGGCTGCCTCCAGGGCCACCATTGAGGGCAAAATGCGGGCAAACAGCGTGGATTGGGCTTGCCAGGGAGCAAAGTGGTGCAGCCAACGATAGCCCAGGGTGAGCAACACCCGCTGCCCCGCTAGGGTTTCGCGATTGAGCACCGCCTCCAGATTGTCTACGTAGCGAATTAAATTAGCGTGAGCTGACGGTTGGGGAACCGTCGGGCGCTCGTAGCGCCAGTAGGGCAGGTTGTGGGTGGCAGCGGCTGCGATCGCAGCCGCTGAAATTTCCACCGCAAACGGATGGGACGCATCCAGCACCGCCCCAATGCCCTGGGCCTCAATAAACTCCCCCATTGCCCCCGCCGCCAGCGCCCCTACCCCCACAGTGAGATAGGCACTCTCTGGGTAGGCCCGCCGCGCCGCCGCTGTCGTCACCGTCACCACACAGGGGATCTGATCCGCCGCCAGCGCCGTCGCCAACGCCACGGCTTCCCCTGTCCCCCCAATCACCCAAACCCGCTTACTCACCACGATCTCTCACCCTGTAGAATCCCCACACCCCAGGGCAGACACATAGGTCTGCCCCTACCCATCCACCCATTCACCCATCCACCCCGCCCCCACAGTCTGCTACCCTTGCCCTCATAATCTGCCTTCCCCGGCCATGAACCAACTGCTGCTGATTCCCATTGTTGCCTTTGCCAAGCTGCTGACCCTGGCCCTGCGAATGTCGGGGCGGGGGTCGGGCACGGCGCTGCCCGGCTATCTGGTGGGGCGCTACTTTCCCTTTGTGCTCGAAGCGCTGGTCAGCCAGGTTCCGATTGTGGTGGCGATCACCGGCACCAACGGCAAAACCACCAGCCAGACCATGCTCAGCGCCGTCTTAGACCAAATGCCAGAGGCCAGGGTACTGCGCAACAAAGCCGGGGCCAACCTCAGCCAGGGAATTTTGTCAGAGCTGCTGAAGCAGAGCAATGCCCTGGGGCGGCTCGACTTTACCCACGCGGTTTTAGAGATCGAAGAGGCCACCCTGCCCCGCATCGCCACCCTGCTCAAGCCCACTATCATCGCCGTCACCAACCTCTACCGCGACCAGCTCGACGCCTACGGCGAAATCGACCGCACCGAAAAGCTGATTCGCGACGGCATTGCCCAATGCCCCAGCGCCGCCGTGGTGGTCAACGGCGATGATCCCCGCACCTCGCGCCTCACCCAGGGCCTGGGCAATGCCACCTACTATGTGTCTCTGGCCCCCGAATACGCCCGGTACCTGCCCTACGAGGGCCAGGTCAATAGCCGCATTCCCGGCAGCGAGGGGCTAGAGGCCACCAATATTTGCATTAACCCAGACCTGACCACCGACTTTTCGGTGCAGGGGTTGATCCGGGGGGAGACCGTCCATTTGCCCCAGGCCAAAACCCTGTCGCCGGGGTTCTTTCATGTCTACAACGGGCTAACGGCGATTGCGATCGCCTACCTGCTCGGCATGGATGGGGCGACTGCGATCGCCGGCCTGCAAACCTTCAAACCCGCCTTTGGCCGGGGCGAAATTCTCACCCGCCGCCAGGGCGACAGGTTGGTCAACTACCGCCTGCTGCTGGTCAAAAACCCGGCCAGCTTTAGCCTCAGCCTAGAGCTGCTGCGAAATATCCCTGCCCTCAAGCTAATTCTGGCCATCAACGACAACACCGCCGACAGCAAAGATGTCTCCTGGCTGTGGGATAGCGAGCTAGAGCGGCTCAACCCAGCCGATATTGACTGGATCATCTGCACCGGCATTCGGGCTAAGGACATGGCCGTGCGGCTCAAGTACGCCCTCGACGCGCCCCCCGGCCCGATTCCGACCGTAGAATCGATCCGCCAGGCAATTGATTTATCCTTTGAAAAAGCCAGCCCCGGCGACACGGTCTTTGTGCTGCCCACCTACACCGCTATGCTCGAATTCCGCAAGCTGATGGGCAAAACTCTCGATATTGTTTAGGGTCTACCCTCCAGAAACCCGAGACCATGGTGGGCAGTGCCCACCTACGGGACTACCCATTCACCTCTAGGGCAGACACATAGGTCTGCCCCTACGCACCCACCTACCCGCCTACCCATCCACCCACCTACCCGCCTACCCAAATGCCCCCCTCCCTCACCATCACCCACCTCTACCCCGACCACCTCAACCTCTACGGCGACACCGGCAACCTGATCGTGCTGCGCCGCCGCTGTCAGTGGATGGGTATTGACTGCATAGTGAAGGTGCTCTCCATGGGCGAGGTGGCCCAGGCGGGCCAGAGCGACCTCTACTTTATGGGCGGCGGTCAAGACACCGACCAGGTGGCGGTGGTGGCAGACTTTCACCAGCTCAAGTACGACGCCATTCGCGCCGACACCGAGGCGGGGGTGCCTTTTTTGGGGGTGTGCGGCGGCTACCAGCTGATGGGCCACACCTTCTTAATGGGCAATGGTGAAGAGACACGCGGGTTGGGCATTATCAACGTCAGCACCCGCGCGCCGGGCACCGAGGTCAAGCAGCGGTGCATCGGCAACCTAATTGCTGAAATCAACCCCACCACCTACGCCGACATGCAGACGATGTACGCCACCCCCCGCGAGATTCCCCGCACCCTGGTGGGGTTTGAGAATCACTCGGGCCAAACCTACCTGGGCGAGGGCGTCGAGCCCCTGGCCAAGACCATCGCCGGGTTTGGCAACAACGCCGCCGCCGCGTACGAGGGGGCACGCTATAAAAATGTCTTTGGCAGCTACATGCACGGGTCGCTGCTGCCCAAAAATCCCCACTTTGCCGACTACCTGATCGGCCTGGCCCTGCGCCGCCAGCAGCCTGACGCCACTCTGCCCGCCCTGGCCGACACCGAAGAACTGGCCGCCCACAGCTACGCAGTGCAGCGCTATAGCCAAAAATGACCAAGGCAACCCCCAAGGTGTTAGTGGGTAAGGCGCAACCCAAAAGCCCTTGGCTGGCGGTCAACCTGTCGGCGGCGCTGCCCGGTGTGGGGCAGATGTACGACGGTGCGATCGCACGCGGCCTGATCATCTTCGTCGGCTTTTGGGGCCTGATTGGCTTTATTCTCTGGTCGATCTTTGCCCCGGCGGGCAACACCCTGCGGGGGCTGATCTGCCTGATTCCCCTGATCAGTCTCTATATATTTGGCCTGTGGGATAGCCACCATGCCGCCAAGCGGGGAATTACCCTCGACGAGTTTAGCCCACTGCGATACCAGTCCCGAGATCCGTGGTATCCGGTGTTTCTCTCCCAGGTGCTGCCGGGGCTGGGGCAGCTGTTTTTGCAGCGGGCGGCGGTGGGCGGGGCGCTGCTGATTTTGGGCATTCTAGTCGGCTACCTGGCCAACTTTGCCCCGGTGCTGCTGCCGGTGCCGCCGCTGATCTGGGCAGCGGCCTGCGGGCTGGCCTACTGGGCGGCCCCGAGCCCACGACGGCAGTGGGGCATGTTGGCGCTGCTGCTGGCGGCGGTGATGGTCACGCGCCTGACCATTAGCTCAATTCCCTTTGTGGTACCCAGACTGGTGGTGCAGTGCATTGTGCCCAGTGAGTCAATGCTGCCGACGCTGGCGGTGGGCGATCGCATCTTTGTGCGCCCCCGCCCCGCCGACCAGCCGCTGGCGGTGGGCGACATCATTGTGTTTACCAACCCCGAAAATACCCCCCTGGCCGAGGCCGGGGGGCTCGATAACCTGGTGGTCAAGCGGGTGGTGGCCCTGGCCGGTCAGCGAGTCGAGGTGCGCAACGGCCAGGTGTGGCTCGACGGCAGCCCCCTGATTGAGCCCTATATTGCCGAACCAATGGGCTATCAATGGGGGCCAGCAACCGTACCCGAGGGCCACCTGTTTGTGCTGGGCGACAACCGCAACCACAGCCGCGACTCAAGTGTTTGGGGCTTTTTGCCCCGCGCTCACCTGGTGGGCAACGCCTACAAAATCTACTGGCCACCACAGCGGGTGCAGCCGTTGGTTTAGCAAACCGCAACGATTCGCCAAAAAAACGTTCCACTTCTTCAATCTGGGATAAGCTAATTGGCGATGTTTGCTGCTCCCACATCACCAGTTTCAACCATGACTTGGCGACTTCGCAATTTGTTTCGGCTGACCTCGGCCACCCCCTCTGAACCCGGCTCTGCGAGGGTTCTTACCCAGCCTTTATCCCATCGTTTGAGAAAGCTGTTGCCTGGGCGGCGGCTCCGGCCAACGGTGTTGCTAGGCCTAGTGCTGACCACCATCGTGACGATGACCCTGCCCCGGTCATTGCCCGAGGCCTCAGCCCAAGAGCTCGCCGCCGCCCTCTGGACCCGGGCCTCCTTTCCGGTCGAAGACTTTCAAACCTACACGTCTCCCTTTGGCTACCGCAGCGACCCCTTGAGCGGCAATGCTCGGTTTCACTACGGGCTAGATTTGGCCGCCCCCAACGGCAGCTACATTCGCAACTGGTGGGGCGGTGAAGTGCTGTGGGTCGAAGACAAGGGGGCCTGCGGCACCTCTATCGGCATCAAATCGGGAGAGTGGACGCATATCTACTGCCATATGCACGGCCATGTGGAAGGCAGTGGCCAAAATAAAACCATGGTCGACCGCAATGGCGGCATTCAGCTGCGGATCGGGCAGGCGGTGCCCGCCGGGGCGCGCATTGGCCGAGTGGGAATGACGGGCCGCACCACCGGGCCACACCTGCACTGGGGCCTCAAGTACCAAGACAATTGGGTCGATCCGGCCCTGGTGCTGCGGGCCATGTATGTTAGCCAGCAGGCGGCGCTCTAGGGCGGCAATGCCCAATCTCCGCTGGCTCAGGCGACGATGGCTCAGGCGACGATGGCTCAGGCGACGATGGCTCAGGCGACGATGGCTCAACTGGCTATGGCTAAACTGGCTGGGGATCGGTGTGCTGATCGCGGCGTTGACCTGGGGCCAACCAGCCCAGGCGGCGGAGAGTCACCCACTGCTGACGGTCGATCTTTTGCGCCAGCGGCTAGCCGCCCCCGTGCAGCGGGAGGGTAGACCCACCCTTGATCTACGCAACTACACGATCGATCTGCGGGCCGACAGTGCCCTCACCGACAGCTTCTACCGATTGCTCAGCAGTGGGCTACAGCGACCCGCTACGGCCCCTACCCTCGATCTCAGCTATGCCGTGGTGCAGGGCGATCTCGATTTGCAGCGGCTAGGTCAGCGAGAGCCCCTCTACGGCAACAACCTATCGCCCCTGCTGAGCGAGGCTGGGCAGGCGCAGCTAAAGCGCGATCGCACTCGGCTGCTTCAGCTCAATCGCCTGTCACAGTCGCTGCTGATTCAGGGCCAGAACAGCAGCCAGCAGATCTATGTATTTAAAGCGCCCCTGGTGGCGGTGCAAACTCGCTTTACTGGGGCAGTGCAGGGGGGCGACACATTTTTTTTAGGCCGGGTGCTGGCTTCGGGGGCGGTGTTTGACCAGGGGCTGTCGGTGGCCGGGGCGCGGTTTAACCGGGCGGTCGACTTCTCTGGGGCCGACTTTCGCCAGGGGGTGCAGGCCAAGGGCAGCCTGTTTTTTGAGACCACCCGCTTCGACCAGGGCCAGTTTCGCAGTGGGGCCAATTTTCAGGGGGCCGAGTTTAAGGCCAACGCCAACTTTAGCCGGGCGGTGCTGGCGGGCGAGACCAATTTCAGCCGGGCGCAGTGGCAGGGGGTGGCCGACTTTGCCCGCACCACCTGGCAGAGCACCGCTTTTTTTATGCGCAGCTACTTTGCCAGGGCGCTGTTTTTTACCGAGGCCCGCTTTGACGGGCCGCTGGTGCTGCGGCAGACCCGCTTTGGGGAGCCGGTCAACCTGCGCAATGTGATGTTGGGCAGTGAAATCGACCTGGGCGATGCCCTGTTTCCGCCCTCGGCCTACCTCAACGTGGCGGGCATGGAGTTTAGCCTAGAGCAAACCCAGATCTTGGGCACCCCCGGCAAGATTGGTCGGGTGTTCTCGGTGCCCCAGCTGGCGGGCAACGAAACCCTGCTGCGCAACCTGGAGCGCAATTTTCGTCGCCTAGAGCAGATCAGCGACGCCAACTACATTGCCTACACCGCCGAGCGGCTGCGGCTCAAGGCCTGGCAGCAGCGGCTGTTGGGCACCAACATCAACACCGCCCCGGTGGCGGCTTTGGTGCGGGTCGGCTTTACTGAAGCCCAGGCCATGGCGGTGGTGCAGCAGCGCCAAACCCAGCCGTTTATTGGCATTGAGGGGGTACTGGGCGTGGCGGGGGTTGACCTGGCGGCCTATGTGAAGGTGCGCGATCGCATCTTTGCCCTGAATGCGTTTCCCCTGACCCGGCGACTGACCCTGGCCCTACAGTGGCTGTGGCTAGGGGGGCTGGTGGTGCTGAGCCGCTACGGCACCAGCTTTGGCCTCACCTTTGGGTTGGGGCTGGTGGCCATTCCCACCTTTGCGCTGATGTTCTGGCTGGTAGATCGCTACCGCCGCCGCCGGATGCCGCCGATTTTGCCGCCGCTGGCGGAGGGGCTGTGGCTGGGGGGAGGCTGTGCTGTGCTGCTGGGGCTGGGGCTGAATGCGCTGCGCTCCGCCGACTATCCGCTGTTGGCCCTGGGGTTTTTGTCGGTGCTGCTGGTGCCCGTGCCAGCCCTGCTGATTGGCCTGGTGCTCAAGCAGGGCCGCTACCACGACCTAATGGACGAGAGCTACTTTGTCGAAGACGGCAGCCTACGCCAGCTGCGGCTGCTGATTGCGCGGCTGCCGGTGATTCCCAAATTTCCGTTTTTTCGCGATCGCTACACCTACCTGCTGCTCGATCGCCGCTGGAACTGGCTCAACTACCTCGACTTCAGCATCAACAACTGGCTGAAATTTGGCTTCAACGACATCCGATTGCGAGATCAGCATGTGCCGGGGTTGATTACGGCTCTCGTGTGGTATCAATGGGGGTTGGGTCTGCTCTACACGGCATTGCTCCTGTGGACGCTATCGCGCACCATTCCAGGTTTAAATCTGTTGATCTACTTCTAGCGCCGCCGTCGGTTCACTCACCATCAGACTGTGCACATTTCCTGTGATTCAACCATCCTCTTCCTCAGACCTCAATCAACCGGCCAAAGCTGACCTGCGCCGTCGCTTGATCAGCGCCCGCCAGAGCATTCCGCCCCAGCTGTGGCGACAAAAGAGCGATCGGATCTGCGCCCACCTGCTCAGCTGGAGCTACTTTCAAAAGTGCCGTATTATCTTGGCCTACACCAGCTTTCGCCAAGAGCCCGACCTCAGCCCCCTGGCCGCCCACCACCCGCACTGGGGGCTACCCCGCTGCGTTGACCATCAACAGCTGCATTGGCACTACTGGTCGGCCCAGAGCAAATGGCCCCTGCGCAAAGGGGCCTACGGCATTGTCGAACCCCACCCCCGATCGCCCCAGGTCGATCTGTCTCTAGTCGATTTGATCTTGGTGCCCGCCGTCGCCTGCGATGTGCGCGGCCATCGGCTCGGCTACGGCGGCGGCTTTTACGACCGGCTGCTGAGCAAGCCCGCATGGCAACATATCCCCACCGTGGGCATTGTGTTTGAGTATGCTCGCCTGCCCAGCCTGCCCCAAGACCTGTGGGATAAGCCCCTAGCGGGCGTTTGCTCCGAAAGTGGCCTGTTTTTAGGGTAGCTCTAGGATTTAGAGTTGCTGGGAAGATTTATCTGTTGCTCTCTAGGTTTCTCTATGGCCTACGGCCCTAGCCCCGCTACCCGCTACCCCATCCCCGGTATCAGCCGTACGGTGTTTCTCAATACCATCGTCACCAACCCCAACATCGTTGTCGGCGACTACACCTATTACGACGATTTTGAGCACCCTGAGAACTTTCAGCGCAATGTGCTCTACCACTTTGATTTCATTGGCGACAAGCTAATCATCGGCAAGTTTTGCTCCATTGCCTCCGACGTCAAATTCATCATGAACGGCGGCAACCACCGCACCGACTGGTTTACCAACTACCCCTTTCCCATCTTTGGCCAGGGCTGGGAGAGCGTCATGCCTGACGAGTGGCCCCACAAGGGCGATACCGTCATCGGCAACGATGTGTGGATTGGCTACGGGGCCACCCTGATGCCCGGCGTGCAGGTGGGCGATGGGGCAATCATCGCGACTCAGGCGGTGGTAACAAAATCGGTGCCCCCCTACGCTGTAGTGGGCGGCAACCCGGCCCAGGTGATCCGCTACCGCTTCGACGAGGCCACCATTGAGGCGCTGCTAAAAATTCAGTGGTGGCGCTGGGAGGTTGAAAAAATCACCCGCCACCTAGGGGCGATCTGCGGCGCAGATCTGGCGGCCCTGCGCGAGGCTGTTTGAGGCCTTCGCCCAGCTGAGACTGGGCGAAGGCCTCATAGTATAAAAACGCCCGTTCGGCGTTCTTAGGCCCAGAAACTGCGCTATTCTTTGGTCAAAGCTTTTCTGGGGGCCAGGGCATGAAACGGCGCGGCATGGTTTACGGTTTTCTGGGGGCGATCGCAACGGCCCTGCTTCTCGTTTGGCCCCTGGGGCTGCGCGCCCCCGCCCAGCAGAGCCCCCCCCTGGGTAGCCTAGAGCGTGAGTTTGAAGCGGTGACCATGCCCACGGCGACGGCCTACTCGGTCTACACCACCAGCACCGCCATTCCCCACCAGGTGTGGTACCGCATCTCTGGCGGCGACGCGCTGTTTCGCCAGCGGCTGCGGGTCTACCAAGAAAATGCTGGCCCGCGCCCGATTAACCAGCTGCCCCCCGACTCAGAGCTGCACCAAGAACTGACCAGCAACGCCCCTACCCCTTGGTTTCGTTTTCCCACCGAAACCGGCGTCTTCACCTATTATTTCGACGGCGACAACCGCCTCACCGCCACCAGTCCCTGGCGCGATGCCTTTGGCATTCGGGTCAAACGCAGCCGCTTTACCAACGGCAACCGCTACGAAATCGGCTTTGAAGATCAAGCAACCCTCGACGACTACAACGACCTGGAGGTGGAAGTCGTGATTATTCAGCCCGCTTAGGCAACCAGCAGCATAGCCGTCCCAGATCTTGCGGTGCATGGCGACACGGTAGCGGTGCCTCGCCTTAGCGCGCTGCCCCCCATGGGACTAATACCGAATCCTGCTTGGCTACCCCCGATACCCCTGGGCGAACCGCCGTTCGCCCCTACGGGTTGGCCGCTTGGCAATCGGGGGTAGGGAATTCAGATTTGGTATAAAACCCAGACTTGAGGCTGCTCTAGCCTGAAAAAAGATCGAAAAACCGCCCTCAGTGCGTCAGCGGGGGAAAATTGCGCCAAGATAGAGCAAAGGTATGGGTGGGGTAGGCCATGAATCGCTTTATTATCGGTGGCATTTTAGCCGCTATCGTGATCGGTTTGACCGGGGGCCTAGGGCGCATATTCACCGACACCAACGCCCGGCAGGAGGGCGCTGGGCAGACAACCGCCGGGCAAAACAACGGCGCAGCAGGCGATCTGGGCAGTCTGCCCATAGAGCAGGCCGGGCAGCTGGCCCGGCGGCAGAGTGAGGTCGGCAACAACGGTGTTGGCATCACCTCCGATTTTTTGGGCCAAGACCCCGTGGGCATACCCCCCGGCGGACGCCCCGACATTTCTCCCCCGGCAGCGGGCCAGACGGGAACCGCTGGTATGACTGGCTCTAACGGCAACGTGATTCCGCGCACGGGCGAGACGGCCACCTTCCCCACCACCGGCGGCGACATTGCCCCGATTCAACCCGGTCTGGTGCAGCCGGGCGTAGACTTGCAGCGCCCCAGCGACCCTGATTTAGACTCGATTCCGGCCCTCTGGTAGAGGCGCTGCGATCGCATCCCCCGGTGGCCTAAAATAGACAAACAGCAATTTAGTTAAACGGCATGGCAAATCGGGGATGCGACGTCCTAGTAGTGGGCGGCGGTGTTATTGGCCTGGCAATCGCCCTAGAGCTACAGCAGCGGGGGGCGGTCGTTACCGTGCTCAGCCGCGACTTTGCCCAGGCGGCTAGCCATGCCGCAGCGGGGATGCTGGCCCCTAGGGCCGAAGGGCTGCCCCCCGGCCCCATGCTTGACCTATCCCTCGCCAGTTTGGCCCTGTACCCCACCTGGGTCAGCAAGCTCGAAGCCCTCACGGGGCAGTCGGTGGGCTACTGGCCCTGCGGCATTTTGGCCCCGCGCCGCGCCGCACCGGCCAATAGTTCAGCAACCTGGCTGGATGCGGCCACCCTAGGCCACTACCAGCCCGGCCTCGACCCCGCCCTCGGCGGAGCCCACTGGTACCCCGACGAGGGCCAGGTTGACAATCGGCTGCTGGTGCAGGCCCTGCGATCGGCGGTAATCGATCTGGGAGTGACCCTCCACGAGGGCACCGGAGCAATTGCCCTGGGCCATCACCAGGGCCGCATTGAGCGCGTCTGCACCGCCCAGGCGGGCGACTTTGTAGCCGACCAGGTGGTGCTGGCCACCGGAGCCTGGGCCCGCGAACTGCTGCCCCTGCCGGTGTTCCCCAAAAAGGGAGAAATGGCCAGTCTGCGGGTGCCCCCGGGCCACAGCCTGCCCCACCCCCTACAGCGGGTGCTGTTTGGCGAAAACATCTATATTGTGCCCCGGCAGGATGGCCGGATTGTGCTGGGGGCCACCAGCCAGGAGGTCGGATTTGCCCCCGGCAACACCGCCGGGGGGGTAAATCAGCTATTGAACCATGCGATCGCGCTGCTGCCCCAGCTGAGCGACTACGTGCTCGACGAAACCTGGTGGGGCTACCGGCCCACCACCCCCGACGAGTGGCCCATCCTTGGCCCCGGCCCCGCCGCCAACCTCACCCTGGCCACGGGCCACTACCGCAACGGCATTCTGCTGGCCCCGATCACCGCCCAACGGGTGGCCCAGACCGTGCTGGGCCAGGGCGATGGCCAGCTAGATCCCTTCTCCTGGCGGCGTTTCCATCGGTCTGCCCCCAGCCCCCTGCCAGCCCAGCCCCCAATTTTTTCTACCCCCCAGGCTATGACCCTTACCGATACCGCTCCCGCCAGTCTCGCTGTCGCCTCGACCGACCAGACGGCCCTGATCGACTCGCCCCTAACCATTGCCGGGCGCACCTTTACCTCGCGCCTGATGACCGGCACCGGCAAGTACGACGACTTTGAGGTGATGCGCCAGAGCGTGGCCGCCAGCGGCTGCGAGATCGTCACCGTGGCGGTGCGCCGGGTGCAGACCAATGCCCCCGGCCACCAGGGGCTGGCTGAGGCCCTCGACTGGTCAACGATCTGGATGCTGCCCAACACGGCGGGGTGCAAAACCGCCGAAGAGGCCATTCGCGTGGCCCGCCTGGGCCGGGAAATGGCCAAGCTGCTGGGCCAGGAAGACAACAACTTCGTCAAGCTCGAAGTCATTCCCGATGCCAAGTACCTGCTGCCCGACCCGATTGGCACCCTAGAGGCCGCCGAGCAGCTGGTCAAAGAGGGCTTTGCGGTGCTGCCCTACATCAACGCCGACCCGCTGCTGGCCAAGCGCCTAGAAGAGGCGGGCTGCGCCACCGTCATGCCCCTGGGGTCGCCCATCGGCTCGGGCCAGGGCATTCGCAACGCCGCCAACATTCACATCATCATTGAGCAGGCCACGGTGCCGGTGGTGGTCGATGCGGGCATCGGCACCCCCAGCGAAGCCGCTGAAGCGATGGAAATGGGGGCCGATGCGCTGTTGATCAACACGGCGATTGCCAAAGCGGCCAACCCCATCGCCATGGGCCGCGCCATGGGCCTAGCGGCGCTAGCGGGTCGCCTGGCCTACCGAGCCGGGCGCATTCCCATCCAGGGGGTGGCCAGCGCTAGCTCTCCCCTCACCGGGCGGATCACAGAGTAAAGACTCTGCCCACAACCCCCAGGGAGCCACTCCCTAGCACCTTTGGCTGGGCCGACGCCTAGAACTGGCGACGCGAAAAAATTGCGATCGCAACGGTGAGCAGTAGCGCCGTATAGAGCAGGCCGTATAGCCCGTGACCCCACAGCTCAGGGGCCGTGGGCAATAGCCCCATTCCGTAGACGGCCTCGTTGCGCAGATTGAGGCGCTCCAGGTCGGGCAGCACCAGGTAGAGGGTGTTGGTCAGCCGCTGCACCGCCGGGTTGTCGCTGAGTTCGCCAAAGGCCACCAGGTCTTGGCTGAGGTGGCCCATCAGGTAGACCGCAAAGGTGAGCAGGGTGGCCAGCAGCGAGCTGGTAAACACCCCAAACACAATGGCCACCGCCACCAGCAGCGCCGCCTCTAGCACCATAAACAGCAGCGACAGCCCCATGCTGCCCAGCTCAAAGGGAACCCCGCTGACTGCCAGCAGCCCCAGGAAAATTAGCCCCAGGGCGGCAATTAGCACCGCCAGCACGGCGGTTAGCCCCAGGTGTTTGCCGACAATAAATTCGGCCCGGCTGACGGGCTTGGCAATCAGAACCAGCACCGTGCGTTTTTCAATTTCTTTGTTGATTAGGCCGGTGCCGACAAACACCGCCACAATCACGCTCAGGAGGTGAATGGCCGCCAGGCCCAGATCGAGCAAGATTTTGTCCTGCGCCCCGGCGGCAATGTCGGGCAGCAGCGCGTTAGCCACCACCAACAGCAGGGCAAACAGAGCCACTAGGTAGAGAATGCGATCGCGAATTACTTCCAAAAACACCGTACGAGCAATCACCCCGATCCGAGATAGCACCATTGGCGTTGCCTTTCTACTCGTTATGCCCATGCCGACTCGCTTTTCAAGTTTTCTATCACTAATGCTGAGACAGACTGATCATAGTAACGGTCTGGGGCCAGGGATTCACGGTTTAAGGCAGGCCGTAACCCGCAACTCCAACCGACTGCCCCCTCAGCCTGGCCGATTGCCTAGGTTCTAGACAGCGTGTCCCTAGGATGCCCTGACTGGCGGGGGGTGGCTAAATCGCAGGTGAGGTTGGCCCACTGGGTACTGGCGAAGCCCGGCGGCATCGACGCATCTCGGTTTAGATCACGGCCCGGATCACGGCCCAGATTCTGGTTGAGATCGCGCCCCAGGTCACGGCCCAGGCTGCCCTGGGAAACCGGCATCAGCAGGCAGGTTTTTTCGAGGTAGTAGCCGCTTTCGGTGGCGGCGGGGCCTGACCAAATCGCCCAGAGTTTGAGGGTGTAGCCGTCGCCCGTGGCCAGGGGCTGAAAGTCGAGCTGCCACAGGGAATTTTCTAGGGAGGGGTTTTGGCCCATCTGACTTTGCACCTGGCGCTGCAAGGCCTGGCGCTGGCCATCTAGGTTGAGCAGCCACCGCTCCACCGAGGGCCAGGGCTTGTTGTGCACCTCCTGCCGCAGGATGTCTTCGGCCAGGGTGAGGTGGGTGACCCCGGCGGGTAAAGCGATGGTCTGCCCCGGAAACCGGTAGACAAAGGCGCTGTTGTCGACGCTGTCGGCCACTAGGCTGGGGTAGTCGCGCACCCAGGTTTGAATGCGAAAGTAAAACTGAAACCAGCTGCTGAACAACAGGCTGAGGCAAAACAGCAGCACCAGCTGCTGGCGCACGGGGCCAGACGGGTTTTTCAGGTCAAAATCCCAGCTCACCAGCTTGGGAACGGCGATGACCATAAAGGAGATCAGAGGCCACGACACCAGCGCCGGCTGTAGCCAGCGTCCGCCCCAGGAGCCAAACAAAAAGATGCAGACAATCGCCCCCGACACCCAGGGGGCAATGGGGATGCCAAAGGGCCGAATTTTATTGGCCTCTAGCGCCCAGCCCACCCCAATGGCCAGAAAGATCCAGCTGAGGGTAGCCAACAGGGCCACGGTAAAGGCCAGGGTCGCCACTAAACCAGCCACCAGCGACGCCACCCACGAAAACAAACTCATGTAGATGATGGTTTGCCAGGCAAAGTAGCGGGGCGGCAGCAGCAGATTTTTGAGCGTGTTGAAGAGATTGCGCAAAAACTCGATGATTATTGCCATCCCAGCACCCCCGCCTGGGTCACCAGCAGCAGCACCACTAAAATGGCCGTAAAGCTGGCGGCATTGGCCTGGAGCACCGCCAAGGCGCGGGGAGAATTGCCCCTGAGGACATCTACCGTCTGGCCTCGGCGGGCGCGCTCGTAGCGCTGGCGGCGGCTGGCCGACAACAATGGCACGGGTTCAGGCTCCAGCGGCAGCTGACCCAGCAGCCGCTGGAGCCAGGTCAGCCCCTGGAGCTTGATCCAGTAGGTGACAAAAAACGCTGCGATCGCAGTCACCACCACCACCACCGGCAGCACATCGCGCCAGCCGTTGAGGTAAAACCGATTGAAAAACACATAGCTAATTACCTGGCTGCGCAACGCCACCGGCAGCAGCGCCTCAATCGCCAAAAAGGCGACCCATCCCAGGCTGGTGGCCAACAGGTTGAGGGTGGCGGCATACTGCATACTGGTGCGATAGCCCAGGCGCAGCTGCTGACGCAGCACCATGGCTTCGAGCACAATGGCCATCATCAGCAACAGCGTCTGAAAGGCGATCGCCCGCAGCGGCAAAATGCCCAGTTCTGACAGCAGGTTAGTAGTTGGCATGGGGCGCTGGGGGTAGGTCGCAAATATCGACCCAAAGCAAAGAATTTGCGGTGCACTCTCAAGGGTATAACCTCGGCCCAGCTTTCGCTAAGATTTTAGACCGAGCCTCTCAATAAAACGCAATACGCAACACCATGGTCAGAACCGGCATCGGCATTCGCACCGCCCAGCAGGGCAACGAGCGGCTTACAGGTCAAATTCACGTCTACGACGGCGAAGGCAAGGGCAAGTCCCAGGTGGCCCTAGGGGTGGTGCTACGCTCCATTGGCCTGGGCATTCACCAATTTTTAGACAGCCGGGTGCTGCTGCTGCGGTTTCTCAAGGGGCCAGGCCGCACCTACGACGAAGACGCGGCAATTGAGGCCCTCCAGCGCGGGTTTCCCCACCTGATTGACCAGGTACGCACCGGGCGAGCCGAGTTTTTTGGCCCCGAAGACATCACCAAATTTGACCGGCAGGAGGCCCAGCGGGGCTGGGATGTGGCCAAGGGGGCGATCGCCTCCGGCCTCTACTCGGTGGTGGTGCTCGACGAAATTAACCCGGTGCTCGACCTGGGCCTGCTCGACATCGACGAGGTGGCCCGCACCCTGTGCCACAAGCCCGACCACCTGGAGATCATCGCCACCGGGCGCGGCGCTCCCCAGCCCCTGCTCGATATTGCCAACCTGCACTCAGAGCTGAAGCCCCAGCCCAAACCCGAGGGCATTGAGGGCATTGAGGGCATCGAAATCTACACCGGATCGGGTAAGGGCAAGTCGACCAGCGCCCTGGGCAAGGCGCTCCAGGCGATTGGCCGGGGCATCAGCCAAGATCTCTCCCACCGGGTGCTGATTATCCAGTGGCTTAAGGGGGGCAATGGCTACACCGAAGATGCGGCCATCGCCGCCCTGCGCAAGATCTACCCCAACCTAGTCGACCACCAGCGCTGTGGCCGCGATGCCATTGTCTGGCGCGGCCAGCAGCAGGAAATTGACTACGTAGAAGCCGAGCGCGGCTGGGAGATTGCCCGCACTGCGATCGCATCGGGCCTCTACAAAACCATCATTCTCGACGAGCTCAACCCCACGGTAGACCTGGAGCTATTGCCCGAAGAGCCCATCGTGCAGGCGCTGCTGCGCAAGCCGCGCGGCACCGAGGTGATTATCACCGGGCGCTGCAAAAATCGCCCCGCTTACTTTGAGCTGGCTAGCACCCACTCAGAGGTGTTTAACCACAAGCACTACGCCGAAAAAGGTATTGACCTCAAGCGCGGGGTTGATTTTTAAGCTGATTTAAAAATCAGCGCTTCTAGGCAGCGATCCAACCAGCGTGCGCCCCTCCAGGGGAGGGATTTAGGCTGTCGAGGTCTTGTAAGACCAAGTTGAATCGTATCACCCCGATGCGAAACAGGCGGCTTGCGTAATCGGAGCACTTTGGGGCTGTTTCAGCAATCCATGCTCTCGACCAATTGCGGCCCCGGTGGGGCTAGGCCAATGGCTTGATTCTCTATCTAGAGATGGAGAATCAAGCCAGTTGATCTTGATAGCTTGAGGGCAAGCTGGGCGCGATCGCCTTTCATACAAATCCTGCTTGGCTACCCCCGATTTAGCTGGGCAAATGCCATTTGCCCCTACGGTTTGGCCTTTTAGAAGTCGGGGTTATGTGATTCGGATGGCACCACCCCTGACGGTATGGAGCAAACCCAATGATGCCAAAACACTCCCCTCAGACGAGCGCAGATCAGTCCTCTGCCCATCCCCCTCGGCGACGACGGCGGTGGCTCTCATACCTGGCAATCGTCCTGGTGGCCGCTCTGATCTCCATGCTGGCTTTGGGCAGCTTTAGCTTGAGCTATTTGCCGGCCCAACGCGCGGTGCTCAATGCCGAAATGGCGGATTTAGACGAGGCCTACGATCTGTGGGGACGCATCATTACTGCGGCAGAAGCAGAGCAGCTTTTAGCCACTGAGGCCGGGCAGCAAACCCTGAGTGCCGCCAATGGGGCGGTGCATATTTCAGACGATCTGGTGCAGCTGGGGCGAGACACCTTTTACACCGAAACCTTTAACAGCGAGCAATTTTTTACCGACATCGTGGGCTGGCTAGACGGCGGCATTCGCCTAGGAGACTATGTTGGGGCCTTGCTGCGGCTGGCTGGGCGCGGTACCGACAATCTGCAGGTTCGCCTGGGGCGAGACGTGACCGTGGGCGGCCAGACCTTTGAGCGGGGCACTATGCTCAACACCGGCATTGATGTGGCACGGGGATCGTTGATCCCGATCGGGGCCAAGGTGAGCTACGACCGGGGCCGCATTCGCATGGGGTTGACCTGTGCGGTGTGCCACTCCGTCTTTGACCCCGAGTCGGGGCGGGTGATCGACGGGGTCACTAACCAAAACCTCAATGCGGGGCTGATTTTGGCGATGGCCTCTAATACCGCCGCCTACTTTACCCACACCGGGGTAGATGTGCGAGAGATGGAGAGCGATGCCGTCATGACACTGCCCGATGGCACTGAGTACCCCCTGCCCAATGCCCAGGCCCTGGAAGACGCCGTCGATGCCAATCTGCTGGCCTGGCCACCGGGCAGCTTTGACACCACCACCGATCTGGTCTCCAACCCAATTCGGGTGCCCGACTCGTTTACCCGGGGCGATCACCCCTTTGCCTGGTCGGGCAATCAGGCCATTGGCCCCTTTCGCGGGCTGAGCAGCCTTAACAACAACGTGTTTACGATCGGTGCCGATACCCTCGCCGACGCCGACGCGGTAGAGAATCTCTACGACATCGATGCGGAGGCCTATCGAGCCATTCTCCTGCGCAATGCCGCCCTGCCCGACCTGCGCTACGACCCCGCTAACCCCGATCGCACCCCCTCTGCCCTGATCGACGACCAGGGCCACTGGTCGCCTGCGCTGACCCTGGCCGATGGCATTCAACTGCCCTCCTTCCCCATGCCATCGCTGATGAGTTTGATCAGCTTTGTGGCGGGCACCCCCGGCTCCACCGTTTGGCAAGAGAACAATGCCATGTCTGCCTACCAAGACCGACTCGTGGCCCCGCCACCCCCCACCATTGCCGACAGCGCCGTGCGAGAACGGGGCCGCCAGGTGTTTCAGGGGGCGGGGTGTGCGGCCTGCCACGTGGGGGCGGCCCTGACCAACAACCAGGTACTGCCGCTGGCCGAGATTGGCACTGCCCCCACCCGCGCCCAGAGCATGGAGGGCATCTGGGACGAGCTAGCCCCGCCTCTGACCCAAAGTTTCGACACCCCTGTGCCCGTGCCTGACAATGCCCGGGTGATTGAGGTGCCCCTAGACGATGAAGATATCGATCAGCTGCAGCTGGCCTGGGCGGTGGACGGCACCGGCGGCTACAAGGTGAAGGGGCTGCTGGGCACCTACTGGAATGCGCCCTACCTCCACGATGGGGGCGTTGCCGTGGGCCAAGATCTAGAGACCCAGGTGGGGGTACCGGCTACCCTAATGGCCAACGTACCTGTCGATCCGGCCAACAGCCTGCTGGGGTTGATCGACCGACAGCTGCGCGATCGCATCATTGAGGCCAACCTGGCCGCTGGGCTAGACGAGTTAGTCGATGTCCAAGGCATTGGCCACGAGTTTTGGGTCGATGGCGAAGCGGGGTTCACCCCTGACGACCAGCAGGATTTGATCCAATATCTGCTTTGGCCGGTGGATTTGCCGAGTCCCGTTGCGACTGCACCCGTTGCGCCTGGTGCTTAGAGCTGGAAGCCCCCCAGGCTCCGGACCTTGTTCGGAGTCTGGGGGGCTTACCTTACACCTAGATGTAGGGGTTGCTAGAAAATGAAGATACCCGCTTTAATCCAGTAGCCATAGCCGCCGTAGGGTGGGCACTGCCACCATGGGAGCAACTATTTTCCAGAAGTCGCCTTAACTGCGATTGTGCCGCCCAGCTAGACGATCTTCATAGGATCGCAGCAGGCCGTGATTGTCTGCTGCGCTCAGCCCGTAGTAACCGGTTTCTCGGTCATAGATGCTGGTGCCCTGTTGCGGTCTGTCGGGGTGGGTTGCGGTGCGGTGGGTGCCAGAGAGAGCCGTTTCGCGCTCTCCGAGGGCCTGCATGCGCCGCAGGTCGCCAGCGACTTCACCAGATCGAGCGGTGCTGCTAGCGGGTGCGTAGGTGTTGCCGAGAAACTGGCGGCTGGAGCGGCCCTGGGCCATGGGTTGATAGACGCCTCTAACCCGTTCTTCGTAATGCTCATCGACCACCATATCGTCATCGTACTCGGGCAGATGCTCGACCTGCTGTTTGCTGAGACCATCGACATAAACGCAGGTTTGATCGTAGTCAAACCTGGCGAGGCCAATGGGCAACAGCACGTTTTTACCAAAGATCCAAGGCCCAGTGTCAACTACTAAGTAGCGAAAATAACCAGCGTCATCTACTAGCAGATCCTTGGCGCTACCCACCTTGTCATTACCCTGGGCATAGACCGAATAGGATGTGATTTTATCCATCTGCCCGTCAGCTAAAGTCTCGCGATAGTTAGGATAGAAATCTTTGAGTCGATGTAAAGGCATATCCAGCCTCCTGTAATTTGTATTGACCTCAACTCTAAGAAAAAGGCGTGTTTTCACCATCATTCAAGAGAGAGAAGCAGGCAGTCTCGGGGGGCAAATCCCTCCCTCGACCTAGTCAGTAGGCCTACATTAGAAAGTAGTAGGAATAGATAGACACAGACCATGATGCAGACTCAACCCGAGATCGCCACCGACGTAGTGCTGGTGGGCGGCGGTCACACCCACGCCCTGGTGCTGCGGCGGTGGGGCATGGCCCCCATCCCTGGGGTGCGGCTGACGCTGATCACCGACCTGGTGGATACGCCCTATTCGGGCATGCTGCCCAGCTACGTGGCCGGGCGCTATAGCTTCGACGAGGCCCACATTGACCTGCGGCCCCTGGCGCGGTTTGCCCAATGCCGCCTGGTGGTGGATCGGGCGGTGGGGGTTGACCCAACTCGGCAGCGGGTGCAGTGCGCCCACCACCCGGCCATTGCCTACGATGTGCTGTCAATCGATACGGGCAGCACTCCGGCCACGGTGGCGGTGCCGGGGGCAGCGGAGTATGCGATCGCAGCCAAACCCGTGCCCGCCCTGCTGCGTCAGTGGGATATCCTGCTGGCCGAGGTGGAGCGCCATCCCCAGCGACCGCTCACCCTGGCGGTGGTGGGCGGCGGCGTGGGCGGCGTCGAGCTGACCATCGGCCTGCACGAGCGGCTGATAAAACTGCTGGCTGACCTGGGGCAGCCCTCCTCAAACCTCACCCTACACCTGTTTCACCGGGGCCGAGAGCTAGCGGCAGAGCGCAACCACTGGACCCGGCGACGGCTAGAGACAGTGATCAGGGCGCGCGGCATTCAGCTGCATCTCAATGACGCTGTCGAAGCAATCTCGCGGGATGAGGCGACGGGGCAGCGGCTGGTGCGGGGCGCGTCGGGGGTGCAGGTGGGTTGCGATCGCGTCTTTTGGGTGACCAGCGCCAGCGCCCCCGACTGGCTGCCAGATTCTGGCCTATCGCTGACCGACCAGGGCTTCATCGCCCTGGGCGACACCCTGCAAACCCTCTCCCACCCCAATGTGTTTGCCGCCGGCGACGTGGCCACCATGGTGCACCACCCCCGCCCCAAGGCCGGCGTGTTTGCCGTCCGCCAGGGGCCACCGCTGACCGAGAACCTGCGCCGCTACGTGCAGGGGCAGCCGCTCAAGCCCTTTCGCCCCCAAAAGCAGTTTCTCACCCTAATCGAGACTGGGGACGGGCGAGCCATCGCCTCCCGTGGCCCCTTTGCCCTAGAGACCGCCCTCGCCCACCGCTGGAAAGACCGCATCGACCGTAAGTTCATGGCCCGCTTCTCTGACCTGCCCCTGGGCCAGATGACGGCCCAGGGGCACAGCGCCAGCAAAACTCCCAGTTTTGCCGCAGCGATCGCCGACACCATAAGGTGGGCAATGCCCACCACGAGAAAAACCCTTGCCCTGCCCTCTAAAGCTTCTCCCGCAGCCGGGGCACCCCCGCTGCCCCAGTGCGCTGGCTGTGGCTCCAAAGTCGGCAGCAGCGCTCTAGCCGCAGCCCTCCGCCGAGTAGGCGAAGACTTTCCCAAAACTTCCAGCGAGGCGGTTTTAATTGGCCTCGACGCCCCTGACGATGCCGCCGTGGTCACGGTGCCCCCCGGCCTGGCCATGGTGCACACCGTCGACTACTTTACCGCCCTAGTAGACGACCCCTTTGTGTTTGCCCAGATCGCCCTCAAGCACTGCCTCAGCGACCTCTACGCCATGGGTGCCCAGCCCCACACCGTGCTAGCCCTGGTGCAGGTGCCCTACGCCACCCCGGCCAAGCAGGCCGAGATGCTCTACCAAATTTTGGCGGGCACCACCAAGGGGCTGCTGGCCAGCGGCACTCCCCTGGTGGGGGGGCACACCACCGTTGGCCCCCAGCTGGCCCTGGGCTTTGCCTGCAACGGTGTCGCCGACCCTCAAACGCTGCTGAGAAAAACCGGCCTGCGGCCCGGCGACAGGCTGATTCTCACCCAGCCCCTGGGCACGGGGACGCTGTTTGCCGCCGAGATGCAGGGCCAGGCTAAGGGAAGGTGGATCGAGAATGCGATCGCCGCCATGCTCACCCCCAACCAGGCCGCCGCCGCCATCTTTCGCGCCCACGGGGTCACCGCCTGCACCGATGTCACCGGCTTTGGCCTAGCCGGGCACCTGATCGAAATGACCCGCGCCTCCGGTGTAACAGCCACGCTTAACTTAGATGCCCTCCCCCTGCTCACGGGGGCCACAGACACCCTGGCCGCAGGCTTGCTCAGCAGCCTCCATCCCCAAAACCTCCAGGCTGGTGAATTCATTGACCCGAGGGGAGCTAGCCACCCGCTCTACCCGCTGCTGTTTGACCCTCAAACCGCTGGGGGGCTGTTGGCCGCTGTGCCCGCTGCGATCGCCCAGACCTGCCTAGACGACCTCCGCCGCAGCGGCTACCCCGCCGCTGCCCTAGTGGGGGAAGTCAGCACCGCCGCAGCGGCTCAATATGCGCTCTCGATTGCTTCGCCAGGGGGAACCTAAAAAGTAGGGTACAGCCGCGCCGCGATGCACCATCCCAGGGTCATTTTCAGGGCAATGACGGGCATTTACCCAAGGTCATGCAGCGTGCAGGCTAGACTCTAGCCGAGACCGATCTAGAAAATTTGCCAGATTTTTTGGCTAGATGTTGCAAAGTGGCGCAACCCGTATGTTATGTTTATAAGCCGTGTCTGGTTCATAACCAAACACCACTTCCCCGGATGGGGGTCGCTAGCTCAGCGGTAGAGCACTCGGCTTTTAACCGATTGGTCCTGGGTTCGAATCCCAGGCGACCCATTTTTTAAATACATTGCCCCCGTAGGTAGCTCAACCCATGGACTGTGTGCCGCAGTGATCTATGATGGGGCAAAGCGATGGGATGTACACATCCCGGCTGGGTGAGGAGTTGTCTTAAGCTTAGTTTTAGCTTGTCCAAACATTTCGTTATAGATCATCGATCTATTCTAAGATTGATGAGTAAGGCTACCTACTCAAATGTCTGAAGGCCTAACGGCGAGAACACACTAGGAGGATTTTTATGGCGCTTGTCTCACTGAGGCTACTGCTAGACCACGCGGCTGAGAACGGCTACGGCATTCCGGCTTATAACGTAAACAACCTGGAGCAAATCCTGGCAATCATGAAGGCGGCGGACGAAACCGACAGCCCCGTGATTTTGCAGGCTTCCCGCGGTGCTCGCTCCTACGCTGGCGAAAATTTCCTGCGTCACCTGGTGCTAGCTGCGGTCGAAACCTACCCTCACATTCCCGTGGTCATGCACCAAGACCACGGCAACTCCCCCGCCACCTGCTACTCGGCCCTGCGCAACGGCTTCACCAGCGTCATGATGGATGGCTCGCTTGAAGCCGACGCCAAAACCCCTGCTAGCTTTGAGTACAACGCCGCTGTCACTGGCGAAGTGGTAAAAGTTGCCCACTCCATTGGCTGTAGCGTAGAAGGCGAGCTGGGCTGCCTCGGCTCCCTCGAAACCGGCGCGGGCGAAGCCGAAGACGGTCACGGCTTTGAGGGTACCCTCAGCCACGACCAGCTGCTCACCGACCCCGATGAAGCGGTGCAGTTTGTGGAAGCAACCCAGGTAGACGCTCTGGCCGTTGCCATCGGCACCAGCCACGGCGCGTACAAGTTTACCCGCAAGCCCACCGGCGAAATTCTCGCCATCAGCCGGATCGAAGAGATTCACCGCCGCCTGCCCAACACCCACCTGGTCATGCACGGCTCGTCTTCTGTGCCCCAGAAGTGGCTCGACATGATCAACGAGTACGGCGGCAATATCCCTGAGACCTACGGCGTGCCCGTAGAAGAAATTCAGAAGGGGATCAAGAGCGGCGTGCGCAAGGTCAACATCGACACCGACAACCGCCTGGCAATTACCGCCGCCATTCGTGAAGCCGCTGCTAAGGATCCGTCGAACTTCGATCCTCGCCACTTCATGAAGCCCTCGATGAAGTACATGACCGAGGTGTGCAGCGATCGCTACACCGCCTTCGGCACCGCCGGCCAGGCTAGCAAGATCAAGCAACAGCCCGTGGAAGTCTACGCCGTCAAGTACGCCAAGGGCGAACTCGACGCCAAGATTGCCAAGACTGCTGCGGTCTAGGCACTGCCTGATTAACTTCCCTGAGAAATCTGAGGGAAGTTTAACTCAACTTAAAAAGGCAGGCTTTTTGCATTGTAAAAAGCCTGCCTTTTTGTGTGGCTTGTCGTACATTAGGGGGGCTCTGCCACCGAAGACGTCACCGATGCTGCCGACCTCTACTCCCAAAGCCCAAACCCCCAAGGACATGCTCGCAGCGCTGCTGCCCTTCCTCAAAACCGCCGGGGCTTATGCCCAGCAGATTCAGGCTCAGATTGCGGCCCAGCCCGACAAAAACGGCAAGGGCGACAACTTTTTTGCCTCCGCCCTCAGCGATGCCGATTTATCCATCCAGACCATGATGGAGGTGGTGCTGTTGGGGCTGTATCCCCAGGTGCGGTTCTACGGCGAAGAGCATGAGCAGACCTACAACACCAAATACTTTCGCGCCCTTGATCTGGGGCCAGCAGGCGACTACCTGATCACCCTCGACCCGATCGACGGCACCCAGTTTTACCTCGATGGCCACTCTAACTATCAGATTATTTTGGCCATTCTCAATGCCGATGAGTACGAGGCGGCGATCGCCATCACCCCCGGCCAGGGCATTTACTACTACAGTCTGCGGGGCCAGGGCACCTTCAAAGGCACCCTCGATCAATCATTAGAGGAATGCCTTCGGATCACGGTTAACAACCCCACTCCAGCGATCTGTCTGGGCTGGCAGATGGGTCACGTGGTGCCGCACATTGGCGATCGCTATCGGGTCTACCACACCAAAACCGACTACTCCAGCGAGACCCAGATGCCCAACTTTAACGGGTTGCTCAGCGGTGATTTGGCCGGGGCGGTGCTGGCCAAGGGGCAATTTATCGACGGGGCGGTGCTGGCCTTTATGGCGCAGGAGATGGGCTACATCGTCACCACTCTGGCGGGCGACCCGCCGCCGCCACTGCACACCTGCAATCACTATCTGCGCCCCGGCATGGTGATTGGCTGCTCGAAGGTGGTGCACGGCGATCTGCTGGCCGCCGTCACCGCCGCTCGGGTGGCGGGGTCTTGATTGCCATTACTGCCACACGTCTAAGTCTTGGCCCCAGCTCTGGGTGAGCTGGAGCCACTGGTCGCGGCGGCGTTCTACATCGGCGGCAATCCAGATCAAGGCGATGCCCACCACAATGCCCACCACCCACTTGATGAAGGGGAAGGCGGCGTTGAGCACCACCAGCTGGTTGAGGGCGTTGAGCACAAAGACCATGGTGCCCACGTAGAGCAGGGCGCGAATGCGGAGCAAGAGACCGGCTGCGATCGCACCCAGGGCCAGCGCCCCCACCGGCAGCCCCGCCCACCGCTCGGTGACCAGCGCCGTGAGCAGGATGATCGCTAGAGCGATCACCCGCAGCCAGTGCCGCCGCTCTTTGCCCTCAGCGCGCTTTAGGGCCGGGTCGACCTGGGCGATATAGAACAGGGCCAGGCCCAGGGGCAATACCCAGGCCAGGCTGTCGTCAATGGAGCGGTTCGCCAGCCAGACCCAGATCGCCCAGGTGGCACAGAGTACCGAGAGGTAAGACAGGCGAATTTTGCCGCTGTGCCAGGCCAGCCAGCCGTAAAACCCCGCCAGCACCCATAGGGTGGGGATGTGGTCAAAGCCGCCAGTGACCAGCGCGATCGCCAGGGGCACCGCCACCGCTATCGCCCGCCAGGGGCGCTGGGGCCAGCCCCAGGTGGCCCAGGGCAGCCAGTACACCGGCACCGCCACGGCGCAGGCCACCACCCCCCACCAGTTGTCAAAAATTCCTAGGGCAGGGAAGACCATTCTCCCTAGGGCAAACCAGCCCATGATCTCTACCAGGCCCGCATAGACCCAGGCTGACTGGATCGGGGCGGGCGACTCCAAGCGCCCCTGGCTGAGGGCGTAGAACACCAGGGCAGCGGCGATTCCCAGTCCCAGCCAGCCCAGGCTCGCCTGGCCAAAGCCAAAGCCGATGGCACCTCCCACCATGAGCAAACTGCCAATCAGCCAGTGCAGGTGTGCTGCCCACACCAGCTCCACCTGGGGCAGGCCCAGACGGCGATCGAGCTGCCCCGCCGCCAGCCGATACACCGCCATGATCAACACCGCCACCCCAGCCAGCACCAGCAGCGCGTCGGCGGCAGCCCCGCCAGCGCGTTGCAGCATTTGGTAGATCACCAGCTCGTACCAGCCCACCGACAGCAGGCCCAGGGCCAGCCACCGCGCCAGGGCCGTCTGGGTGCGGCGACCCACCTCTAACAGCAGCAGCGCCGCTGCGATCACCAGCCAGCCCGTCCAGGCGGTGGCGGCGGTGGCCCGCAGCGCCAGGGCCAGCCCGGCGTAGATCAGGGTGAGGGTGTACAGCGCTGGGGCGATCGCCGGTCGATCGCGCCCTAGGCTCGCCGCCAGCGCCAGCGCAGCTGCCCCCAGCCCCAGGGTGGGCACCGCCAGGGCGACCGTGGTGGGGTAGCGCTCGACCATTAGCCCTGCCACCAGCAGCTCTAGGCCCCAGCCTGCCAGGTAAATGGCCAAGGGTCGTAGGTTGGCCCAGTAGCGCAGCGCCAGGGTGAGCAAGCAGGCGCTCAAAACGGCGATCAGCATGGGCTGAGGTTCCCGCAGACCCAGGTAATAGAGAGAAACTGCGACGGTCGAGAGGACGAGCACGCTGAGGGCGAGAATGTGCCCCCAGCGATCGCAGGCCACCCAGTACAGAGACTTCAGCGGGGGAACGTGACCCGATGCGCCTGCCGCCTGGCCTGCCTCGGGGCCTGTAGACAAAATTAGCCATCGTCTCCCCCCCCACAGCGCCGCCATCAGCCCCACCGTCACCAATCCCCAGTCAACCAGATGCACCGGAAAGCCCGGCAGCCAGGCTTCCAAACTACTGTAGACCCAGCCCAGCCCAAAGCCCACCGCCAAAAACGCCACCCCAGGCCGTCGGTAGACGACACTATTGACCCCCGTCAGCGCCGTGGCGGTGCCCAGGCCCACCAGCCGAGCCCAGGGCAGGCCCAGGGTAAAGGGCAGGGCAATGCCCGTGGTCACTACGCTGGCGCGGGGGCGACCAATCAGCGCCAGCACCAGCGGGATCACCAGCCCCACCCAGCTCAGCCCGGTGCGCCACTCGCTGTCGACCAGGTGCCCCCACAGCAGGGCGTAGGTGAGGGCCGACAGCCCCACGCCGTAGAGCCAGGCGGTGTGCCCCCAGAGGCCGCGCAGCAGCTTGCTCAGCACCAGCGCCGCCGTCGCCAGCGCCACCATCACCACGATCCAGCGAGTCAGGGGGAGATTGGGCCAGCGATCGCCAATGGCAACCACAATGCTGGCTAGCCCCAGGCCGTAGGTGACTACCATGCGCCACTGAGACTGCGATCGCCGCCGCGTCACCACCCAGCTGGTGACCGTAGAGGCGATCAAATTCACCACCAGCACGGGCATACTGGCCAAGCTGATCAGGGTGAGCAGAACATTGCTGCCCAGGGCAATACCGTCGCTAAAGCCCCCCAGCCTGGGCTGCCCCCGCCGCCAATACCAGTCTGCCAGCGCTACCATGCCCACCACGTAGGGGAACAGCGACATCCCCAGCAGCGGCCATTGGCCAAAGGCTAGCCCAGCCCAACCGGTAAAGGGAGACAGCAGGAACTGCCGCAGCGCTAGGGGCAAAACTTCCCAGCCCACAAAGGCGAGCTGGACTGCGATCGCATAGCCAATCAGCAAATCTCGCCGCTGGCCCAGCTTGCCCAAGGCCTGAATTCTCAAGGCCAAGCCCAGAACGCTGACCCCAAGGGCCTGAAATAGCCAGTCTGAAATAGCCAGCAGCCAGCCCCACACCAGCAGACTTCGCCCCACCGCAATACCCCAGCGCCAGGGCCGAGTCGCCAAAGCTGCGGTCGAGGCCTCTGCATTTGCCCCCTCTGGATTGGGGATGGGATCAATGTCTGGTCGACGCAGCCGCCGCTGGCCCAGCCACACCAGGGTGGCCCCATAGAGACCAAAGGCCAGGCCCAGCTGGCCCAGCTGGGCGGCATCGGTCACGGTGATGCCCCGCACTAGCAAAATGCCCAGGGCAGCGGTCGTCACCACCGTGGGCCAGCGGGGGCCGGGCGTAGCGATCTGCCGCCGCTGACCATAGACCATGGCAACGGCTGTGCCCAACACCCCGCCATAGACTGCCAGCAGGGGCACCCCAGCGCTCCAGCCCCAGCCCGTATGCAGGTAGGCCAAGCCCAGAGCATTCACCTGATCTAGGGCGGTGCTGTTTTGCTGTCGCAAGATCTGTAGGGCCGCCAGGGTGAGCAGAATGGCTGCGATCGCCCCCACCAGCAGCCCGCCGCCGCCCCACACCCCCAACCCGTCTAGCGCCCAAAAATTCAGCGGCACCAGCAGCAGGGTGATCAGTTGCAGGGTCTTAGCCGTCAGCTGCAAGTTGGCGCTGCGCCGACACCACCGCCCCGCCGCCCAAAACACCAGGGTGTAGGCCAGCAGCACCAGGTACTGGCCCACTGCGCCAAAGCGCTCCCACTGGGTGGCCGCCAGCACCGCCGACGACAGCACCACGAGAAATACGCCGAGGCCGAGCAGCCAGACCACGCTGAGTTCGCTCATCAGGCGGCTGAGCCAGAGGTGGGTGGGTGAGTGGGTGGGGGAGGTTCTGAGGCGGCGGCGGCGGGGAGTTGCGGCGGGGATGAAGTCGGTAATGGGTTCACCAATTCCTTCCTCGGCAGCGGTGGCGGCGGCGGCGGGGTCTAGGAAGGGATTGGTGGTGTTGGTAAGAGCTGGGTCGGGGACAACGGCTGGGTCTACCTGGGGGGGCAGCTCGCAGCTGAGCTGGGTCTGGCAGAGGTCGCGCACCTGGGCCTCAGACACCAGCCCCAGGCGTAGCCAGCTGTCTAACCCCTCCAGCAGCCCTGGTTGGTCGGGCGACAGATCGAGCTGTAGCCGAATCGTCGAGTCGCGATCGTCAGCCATCATCTGCCTTTAAACGGTTCTAGAATTATGGGCGCTGGTCTAGCCGGTGGATAGCCAAGGCCGAAATTCTTTACCTCAAATCGCCAGGACTGACTCAGGGCGCAGCGGTTTGAGCAGAATCGCCAAAATTTTGTCGATCTGGTTGATGTAATACTCGTCTAGGTCAATGGCGACCTGGGCATCGGTTAGGGTGATAAATTTCCAATTAGTGCCCGTGGTTACGGCTCCGTAGATCGTAGTCACCTCATTGCCAGACCGTTGATTAAACAGCATTGCCGCCACCATGGCGGCAATGCACTGGCCTAGCCCGGCGACAATGTTCTCGTTTTTGGCTTCAATAATCACCGCTACGGGCGCAGTGACGTAGTACTGCTCTGGGGAGCGGCTGAGAATGTAGTCGCAAAATCCCTTCAGCCCTCGATCAGGGGCGACGTTAAACTCAACCCCTGAAAACAGACTCACCGGCGAGTCTGTCTGCCGCCTCACCTCCGTCAAAATCGGCGCAATCAAAAATTCTGACCGAGCCTTTTCGCTGTTGATGGCGATTGCCAGCGGCCGATTCTCGTCTAGATCAGTCTGCAACCGCGCCGAGGGCGGCACGCCAGCTAGTCCAGCAAATAGAGAACGATTCTCTTCAATTGCTAGGTCAAAGGCTGACCGCACCGTAGCCAGGGTGAAATCGCTGTATGCCATGTCAACCTCGCCAACTTTACTCTCAAACCCTATCTTCACTCTATATCAGCGTAAAGTCGCCCCTGCTTGCCCAGGGTGGTGACCAGGGTGTAGACAGTGTAAAGCCACCCGGCCACAAAAAATATTCCCCGGCTGAGTACTTTGAGCGGGTGGCCGCTTTTGTTGCAGGGGGGGTGCCCTAGTACGTGACAGTCAAACAGGCGAGCGTAGAGGCGCAGGTTTTGACCCAGGGTGAGGTTTTTCAGCGCCAGCAGAAAGTGGTTGTGGTAAAAGTGCATTTGGTAACGCAGCGATCGCGTCGCAATGTCATGGCACCCGCCCGTCTCTTCCCCCAAATGCACCAGGTGGGCCGCCGGGTCATACCAGATGATGTAGCCGGTGGAGCGAATATGGAGGCAAAAATCTGACTCTTCGCGCACGGCGCTGCCGTAGAAGCGCTCGTCAAACCGCAGCCCGTGCTGGTCGAACAATTCTCGCCGAAACGACATATTGCACCCCCGCGCCGTCAGCACCCGCTGGGGCCGGGTGGTGTGTACCAGGTCGATGTGGTACCAGGCAATGCCGGGGTCCATGGCGGCGGGCGGTAGATACTCAATTTCTAGCTCCCTTTGCTCCGCCAGCTTCATGCGGTCAAACACCCGCCCCGCCACCGCCCCCACCTCGGGCCGATCTAAAAACGTGCGGGCGTGGGCGTAGAGGTAGCCGGGGGGCAGCACCACATCATCGTCGATAAAGAGCACCAGATCGGAGTGCGATCGCGCTACCCCCAAATTTCGCGCCGCTGGCAAACTCGCCCAGGGCACCGTATACAGCGAAATTTCCCCCGCCGCCGCCCAGGTCTCCAGCGATCGCTGGGTCTCCGGCTCGTGCCTCTGGGTCTGATCCACCACCACCACCTCGTAGGCCGGATACTCCTGGGACAGCAGGCTGGTGATGGTGTCGCACAGCACCACCTCCCGCTGGTAGGTCGGAATAATCACAGCAACGGTGGGCCAATCCATAGCGCTCTGGGGGTAAGGGCTGACAGCAGTATGCCCACTCCCCCTACGGCAGCTCCACCGACGTCGGCTTTGCAATATGCGGCAGCCCCCAGCCCAGCTTCTCCCGCAGCACCGTAAAGAACTCCGGCGGCTTCAGGCGAATAAACCGGGCCGAGTGGGGGGCGCGGCAGGCGCTCACCTCATCCTTGGGCATCACGTAGCAGCCCGCGTTGCCGTCCACAATCATCACTAGCGGGTCAGGGTTGGCCGAGCGAATCACCACCTGCTCGCGGTCGGGAAACACCAGCCCCCGCGACGCCAGAGAGTGCGGGCAGATCGGAATCAGCTGCGTCACCGACACCCCAGGGGAAATCACCGGCCCCCCCGCCGAAAGAGAATAGGCCGTAGACCCGGTTGGGGTCGAGATAATAATGCCGTCGGCGGCGATATCGACCGGGGAGTGGCAGCCAATCGCCACCTCAAAATGGCACATGCTGGTCAGCGGCTCTCGGTGCAGCACCATCTCATTCAGGCACAGCGCCTCCCACACCAGTTCGCCGCCGTGGTGCAGCCGCACCGCCAGCATGCCCCGCTCTTCGATTTCATACTCGCCCGCCAGCACCTGCTCCATCGCCTGGGGCAGCTGGTTTAGATAGGTCTCGGTCAAAAACCCCATGTGGCCCGTATTCACCGTCAGCAGCGGCACCCCAATCGGGGCGAGCTGCCGAAAGGCTGACAGCACAGTGCCGTCCCCCCCCAGCACCACCGCAAATGCCATATCGGCGTCGAAGTTGGGCGGCACTAGGCTGTCGAGGGGGGTATGACACACCGGGCGATCGGGCTGCGAATAGCCCAGAATGCCGCCCATGCCCGTGGCCAGGCTGACAGCGCAGCCCTGGCGAGTCAGCTTTTCCTCCCATTCGAGAGCGACCTGGTGAGCCACAGGTTTAACGTCGTTGTAGATAATGCCAACCTTGGGCACAGGCAGGGTCCAACCTTACAATCGTGGGTAATGGGGTAAATAAAACGTGCCCTACATCCACTCAGATGCCGAACACACTGGAAGAATCATACTTGAGCGTCTCCCTAGGCTACCGTTTTTTCGTCTAGGGTAAAACAGCTCGGGGCCAAATTGCTGGGCTGCGGTATGCAGGTCGGGCATTGGGCCGTATCGTTGCCCACAATATCGGGGTAGACCACAGCCTACGCTACGGTTATCTTACCGATGGGGGTTTGCCCAAGCCCCGGCTTGACTCACTGCCTACTTTTGTATCGCTCTGTTTGCTTACTGCTGTGACCCGTCGCCCCTCTGAGACCACCGCCTACGTTCGCATTACCCACCAGTCGTGGAGCCAGGGCCGCATTGAAGGCGAAGTGCGGGCCAGCACCTACGAGTGGCAGTTTCAGTGGCGCTTTCGCCAGGGCAACCTGCGGGTAGAGCCGTCCTTGGGCCGGGCGCTGATCTGTGAGCCGCTCAGTCGCTTTCTCGAACGCTGTGACTATCAGCTCGAACCCGGCGGCGATTACTCGTTTACCATTCGAGCCAAGCTCTAGGGCAACAGGTCGCGATCTTGGCGATCGCAACCCTACGAAACTTGCGCCTATAGGCCTGCGGCGCGGCTTCAATCATCGCTAGACGAACATTACTCACTGGTTAGGCGGTTGAGGTAGCGCTCGATCAGCAAGATCGCCACAATGTCGTCGATGGGGCGAGAAATTTTGCGCAGCGACTGGGGAATTAGCCCTGCCAGCTTGGAGGGCGGGTACATCTGCCAGTAGCGATCGCGCGCTTCCAGCGTCGTATAGCGCTCATCGACCAACATGATGCGCGGTGGGTCAGGAAGCTGGCTGAGGGCATCTTTCCAGCCACTAGAAGCGGTCTGGTCGCCCAGCACAATCATAGAAATGGGGAACTGCTGGCGCAGGGCGGTGATTTCAGCGATCACATCGGTGGCGGCGACCACCTGCTGGTAGCAGAGAATGCGGTCTAGCCCCATCACCGCCAGACCACATTTTTGTCGTCCGGGGTCAAAGCCCAAAATTACCGGTTGAGACAGGGGGGTTGGGGGCGGCTGGCTCACGGGGGCAAGGGGTGGAGTGCCTCTACATTGTGCCATTCCCATTGGGGTTGCTGAGAAAATTGAGCTTCTGGCTATCTAGCGCCCAAAGCGAAGGTTATGCACTAAACTTAGTCGGCGGTAGCGGCGCTCAGCGCTGCGGGTTCTGACTTAATGGGCAATGGGCCAACTTAATGGGTCAAGCGTGGGTGATGTGGCAGCTATCCATGCAGGCCACCCCCCCAGGCCACCGAGCGAGCGAGCGACGCCAGCCCTCAAACCAGTTGGCCAAAATTCTTGCTTTACAGTACATTTGCTTTACGTCTGAGGTAACGCTGGCCAGTGCACATTAAGCGCGTCGAACTGTCCCACTTTAAGTCGTTTGGGGGTACGACCCAGGTTCCACTACTGCCTGGGTTTACTGTCATATCTGGGCCAAACGGCTCCGGTAAATCCAACATTTTAGATGCGCTGCTGTTTGGCCTCGGGTTGGCCAGCTCTAAGGGCATGCGGGCCGAGCGCCTGCCCGATCTGGTCAACCAAAATCAGATGAGCCGCCGCGCTACCTCTGAGGCCAGCGTCACCGTCACCTTTGACCTCAGCGATGTGCCCGCCGATCTGTTAATTGACGACGACGAGGGCAATAGTCTGGCGGCAGTCCCTGGGGTCGGGGCCAATGGGGCCGGGTCGAATGGCAGCTCCCCTACCCTATCGATCTCAGGGGCTGAGGCGGGTGCCGCCGACAACGTGGTGCGTCTGCCCCTAGGCCGCGAGTGGAGCGTCACCCGGCGGCTGCGGGTGACCAGCCAGGGCACCTACACCTCTAACTACTACATCAACGGCGAGCCCTGCACCCTCAGCCAGCTCCACGAGCAGCTGCAAAAGTTTCACGTCTACCCCGAGGGCTACAACGTGGTGCTCCAGGGAGACGTCACCAGCATTATTTCGATGAACTCCCGCGAGCGGCGAGCCATTATCGACGAGCTGGCCGGGGTGGCTGCCTTTGACCGCAAAATTGATCAGGCTCGGGGCAAACTTGAGGCCGTGCGCGACCACGAAGAGCGCTTTCGCATCGTTGAGCGCGAGCTGCAGACCCAGCTTGAGCGCCTGGCCCAAGACCGCCAAAAAGCCGAGAAGTACAAGCGTCTGAAAGAGACCTTTCAAACCAAGGGCCAGTGGGAGTCGGTGCTGCTGTGGCAGAGCCAGCAGCGGGCGATCGCTGCCCTACACCAAACCCTAGAGCAGGGGGAGGCCAAGGCAACCCAGCTGGCGGCAATGATTACCGGAGGGCAGAGTGCGATCGCCGCCCTCGACGCCGAACTCGCCACCCTCAACGCCCACATTCGAGCCATGGGTGAAGACGAGCACCTGGCGCTGCAAGCCCAGGTCGCCACCCACGAGGCCGAGCTGCGCCAGCTCCAGCGCCAGGAGCAAGAAAACCGCACCGCCACCAATCAGGGGGCGGCCCAACGCCGCGATACCGAGATTGCCCAGCTCCAGCAGCAGCGAGAGTTAGAGCAGGTAGAGCAGTCGATTGCATCGCTCAGCCAGGGTGAACTGGTGGCCCTGACCGAGGCCAAAGCCCAGGTGCAAAAAGCCTTAGAAGAACGGAGACAGGCCACCCTGGCGATCGCCTCTGCCTCCCAGACCAGCCTGCAACAGCAGACCCAGATCCGCCAGGCGATCGAGACTCTGCGCAGAGAGGTCGAGCCCCAGCGAACCGAGCAGATTCGCCTACAGGAGCGCCTGCGCCAGCTAGAGCAGCAGATCGCCGCCCTCACCGAGCAGAGTCGCACCCTGGGAGACACCCCTGCGGAGTCTGAGGACTCTAGCCTGGCCCAGCGCCTAGCCGCCGCTGAGGCCGAAATCCAGCAGATTGCCGCCCAGATTGCCGCCGCCGAGGCCGAGATCTCGGTACAGCGCGACACCCAAACCCGCCTGCTCAAAGAGCAGCGCGACAAACAGCGCGAGCTCGACAAGCTCGAAGCCCAAACCCAGGCCATGCAAGAGAGCCAGGGTACCCATGCCACCAAGCTGCTGCTTGACAGCGGCATCGCGGGCATTAGCGGGCTGGTGGCCCAGTTGGGCAGGGTTGACCCCAAGTTTCAGCTAGCCCTAGAGATTGCTGCCGGGGCGCGTCTGGGCTACCTAGTGGTGGAGAATGACCAGGTGGCGGCCAAGGGCATTGAATTTCTCAAGCAGCGGCGGGCCGGACGGGCCACCTTTTTGCCCCTAAACAAAATTCGCGCCCCCCGGTTTACCCCGGTGCCCGAATGGAAACGTCCCGATGGGTTTCTCGACTACGCCGTTAACCTGATCGACTGCGACCCCCGCTACCGCGATATTTTTGGCTACACCTTTGGCAGTACCGTAGTCTTTGACAGTTTGGCCACCGCTCGGCAGTACCTGGGCGACTACCGCATTGTCACCCTAGAGGGTGAGGTGCTCGAAACCAGCGGCGCCATGACCGGGGGCAACATCTCTGCCCGCTCGGGCAGTCTGCACTTTGGCACCGTAGAACCGGCAGAGTCTACCGAAGCCCAGGCCCTGCGCCAGCGCTTGGGGGATATCGAGGTGATGCTGGAGCGCTGCGATCGCGACCTCAGCACCAGCTCCACCACCCTGCAAACCCTCAGTCAAAGCCTGATTGCCAAACGTCAGCAGTACCGCGAGCTACAACTGGCAGGCGAGCAGCAGCAGAGCCAGCGGCAGCAGCAGGCCCAGCAGCGCGCCCAGATTGAAACTCAGCTCACCCAGGGCCAGCAGGAGCTGGTCACCACCCAAACCCGCCTGCAAGAATTGGCCCATGCTCTGCCGGGACAGGAAGCGGAAATTGCCCGGCAGCAGCAGGCCCTCAGCGAGTTAGAGCAGTCCCAGGCCCACAGTGAGTGGCAGCAGGCCCAGGCCGCTGTGGGCGAGCTAGAGGCCCAGCTCAGCGATCGCCAGCAACAACTTCAGGCCGCAGAGCGTCGCCTACAAGATCTGCACAACCAACGCCAGCAGCTCGATCTGGCCCTCACCCAGGCCCAGCAAACCCTAGAGAGCCTGGCCCAGCAGCAGGGCGATCGCGACCAGCAGCTCACCCAGCTTCAGCAGCAGCAGGCCACCCTCAACCAGGAGGTTACCCAGCTGCGCCAGCAGATGGCCGTGCTTGACCAAACCCTCGCCGCCGAAAAAGCCGCTCGCGACGAGCTAGAGGGGCGACTGCGTACCCAGCGCACTCAAACCCAGCAGCAGGAGTGGGAACGGCAAAAGCTGCTCGAAACCCAGCAGGAGCGCCGTCAGCAGCTAGCCGAAGCTCAGGAACTACTAGCGACCCAGGCGGCAGATCTGCCCGACCCGCTGCCCGAAATTCCCCCCGAGACGGATCTGGAGGAGTTAAGGAAAGAGCTGCGATCGCTCCAGCGCCGCATGGAGGCCATGGAACCTGTCAACATGCTGGCCTTGGAAGAATACAACCGCACCGAAGAGCGCCTGGGCGAACTCACCCAAAAACTCACCACCCTTGAAGAAGAGCGCACCGAGCTGCTGCTGCGCATCGAGACTTTCACCACCCTGCGCCGCCAGGCCTTTATGGAAGCCTATGAGGCTGTCAACCTCAACTTTCAGTCGATCTTTGCCGAGTTGTCTGACGGCGACGGCCACCTTCAGCTCGAAGATCCCGAAGACCCCTTCAACGGTGGCCTTAACCTGGTGGCCCACCCCAAGGGCAAACCCGTGCGACGGCTGGCCTCTATGTCTGGGGGCGAAAAATCTCTCACGGCGCTGAGCTTTATCTTTGCCCTCCAGCGCTACCGCCCCTCGCCCTTCTACGCCTTTGACGAGGTCGACATGTTCCTCGACGGGGCCAACGTAGAGCGCCTGTCGCGCATGATCAAGCACCAGACCCAGCAGGCCCAGTTTATCGTCGTCAGCCTGCGCCGCCCCATGATCGAAGCCGCCCAGCGCACCATCGGCGTCACCCAGGCTCGGGGGGCCTACACCCAGGTGCTCGGCATTGACCTAGAGGCCCAGAGCGCCACCCCATAAGCGCCCCAAAAAATAAGCGCCCCAAAAACAGCCATCCCCCCTTCAAGTCACAGTCTATGGGCGAAACTTTTCGCGCAGCGACTTCAAGCTCGCTCCTGCGACATCAACTTGAATACTCGCTCCAGATTGATCGAGGTGCTGAAACTGTTGGTAAGCGTCAGCGGCACTGGCGTGAATCGAGCGCAGGCGCTCACCTTGGGCACGGATGTCGCAATAAATCCATCCCGTGCGCCATGGGCAGGCATAAATCCGAACTTCCATGGGCCTAAATCACTCCGTTAGACAAATTAGCTCTAACAGATGAATCAGCGGCACTAGACAGCTTTACAGATCAAACCTACTCTCAGCTCAAGAGATGGATGAATTCAGCTAGTTGAGCCAATATTTCGGCAACTATACCAAGTTCAGATACTGAGGTTTTTAAACAATTGTGGCAGCCCCTGTGCACCCTGCGCCACCCTTTGATGCCGCAGCGAGCCAACGCTCTCATCTAGACAATATCCCCTGGTCAGATGCGGCTAAAACTGCCCCAGATAGCGAGAATATCGCGCCACTAATCTCTTGACCTGCGTCTGGTAGTTCGGTCTTCCCTCCTGTAAAATTAGACGATTCTAGCTAAGATAGCTATTCAGGTTAAGTGCCGATTTACCTTGGGTAATGCGGCCTGCCCCCGGCCTGGCTATTTCCAGCGCTCTGTTGTCTCGGCCCACGAGATGGATTAAACAATGACCTTAGACAAGTATCGTCTCCGCTCTGACTTCTTAGGTACTCAAGTTATCACCCGCAACTCTGGCCAGCGGCTCGGGGTGGTGAGCCAAGTTTGGGTTGATGTTGACCAGCGAGAAGTCGTGGCCATTGGCCTGCGGGAAAACATCATGTCTGGGCTGGTGTCGAGCATTCAGCAGGTCATGCCCTTGACCAGCATTCGTCAGATTGGCGACGTCATATTAGTCGATGACGAAGCCGTGCTCGAAGACGAGTTGGCCGTGGCTCCCTACAGCACCCTGGTCAACTGCGAAGTGATTACCGAAACGGGTGAGCCCCTAGGTCGGGTGCGCGGGTTTAAATTCGACGTCACCACCGGTCGGCTTGAAACGATTGTGATTGCCTCCTTTGGGCTGCCCCAGATTCCTGACCAGGTGATTAGCACCTACGAGCTATCCATTGATGAAGTTGTCAGCAGTGGCCCCGATCGCCTGATCGTATTTGAAGGTGCCGAAGAAAAAATGGTGCAGCTCAGCGTGGGTTTGCTAGAACGCCTGGGCATTGGCGGTGCTCCCTGGGATCGCAACGACGACAGCGAATACATCATGCCGGTGTCAACCGCCAACCAGCTGCCCTCTGGGGTACAGGTTCCCGCCGAGTTTAGCAAAGCTCGCCCTGCCACCACCGAAGAGCGCTGGAGTGACGATGACTGGGGTGAGCCCGAGCGCATCGAAGCCCCCTTCCAGGCCCAGCAGCCCGCCGAGCGCTACCAGGCCGCCACCATGGATGAGCCCAGCAGCTATCCAGCCTACGATGCCGATTTCCAAGATGTCACCGAAGATGTCTGGACGGAAGAAGACGAGGGCGAACCCTACGAGGCCAAGCCCCTGAATATTCCCCAAAAGAAGAAAGTCACCGAGTACGAAGAAGAGCTGGACTATTGAGATAGTTTTCGCCCCGTTACTGCCCCCCAGATGCCTTTTCCTGCAGCACATCATTCATCACTTCATCGACCCGGCTGACCAAAAACATGAGTTTGTAGGGGCGGCCTAGCTCACGCTCCACAAATTGCTCTAGCAGTTGTACCTGCTTGGGGGTCACTGGTTCAGAAGCCCGCACGGTGAGGGCGATCTCAGGGGGAGTTGTCAGCCAGTTGGTGCTCATGTCCACCAGGCTGACCCGCTGAAAGGTGAGGGTGCGATCGAGCAAGGCGTTTCTGACGCTGGCTTCGAGCTGGTTTTGCTGGAGCAGCCGCAGGGTGCTAGCCCCCAAGGGCAGCACCAGCAAGGCCGTAAACATCAGAGTAATGCTGAGGGGTCGCCGGGCGCTGCGGGCCATCGAGTAGCCAAACAGCACAAAGGCCACCATACAGGCCAGGGTAATGCCAAACAGGTTGGTCATGTAGAGCAGCATGGCACCTAGGCTCAGGCTGAAATTGCCCTGGCCTAGCCACAGACCCACCACGCAAATCGGGGGCATGAGGGCAACTGCGATCGCAGTGCCTGCCACCGTACCCGCTACCTTAGGCTCGATCTTGGCGATCCCCGCCAGCGCCCCGGCCGTCACGGCAATACCCAGATCGAGCAGGGTCGGCTGGGTGCGGGCCATCACCTCGCTGCCAAACTGGGCTAGGCCGGTCAATAACCCAATCAGCGCTGAGATGCTCACCGCCAGCAGCGACCCCACCCCCAACGACGACATGCTGGCGCGAATCAGCACCCGGTCAGCCTCTAAGATGCCAAAGGCCGCGCCGCGAATCGGCAGCATCAGCGGCGCAATCAGCATTGCCCCAATAATCACAGCGGCACTGTTGGAGAGCAACCCTAGGGTGGCGATGACGCAGGACCCCACAACCAGCACCAAATAGTGCCAGCTCAGCCGCGATTCTTCCAGCAGGTCTTGGCGCAGGCGGGTCAGGTCATCCGCCACCACCGTTCGCCGCAGCGGAGCGCGGATCGACTCCAGGCGAGCCGCTGCCCTGATCAGACCACCCCCCAGCCATAGCTGAGGAGGCCGACCGACTTGGTGAGCCAGCCGAGTCAGCTGTTTGACCCATCGCCGCAGTCCAAACTGATTAAAGTTCATACCTCAACTCCTGCTCGGCCTTAGAACATCGCCCATGACCTTTATCACCCATGACCTTTATCACCCATGACCTTTATCACCCATGAATAGTACCGTCGGGCATTGTAGTTCCGGTCAGGGTGACATTGACCACAGTAGTGCTGCTGATTTCGGCCCGCTCTAGAATGGCCTCGCTCAGATCAGCATCGGTGAGGTCTGCCCGGCCCAAATAGGCCTCAACCATAATAGCCTTGGTGAGAATCGAGCGGCACAGCGTCACCCGCGCCAGGTCAGCCCGACTAAAGCGAGCATTGGCCAGATCGCAGTCATTCATCTGGGCCAGGGCCAGCACGGCTTCGGTAAAGTCGGCTCCCTTGGCGCTGGTATTGTTCAAGTTGACCTGGCTCAGGTTGCTACGGGGAAAGCGGCAGTGGGTCAAATCAGCCGACTCTAGACAGCCGCCCGTCAGATCGACATCGCTCAGGTTGGCGTTGCACAACAGTGCCCCCTTCAGGTTGGCCCCTTTGAGGTTGGCGTCGCGCAGCACGGCTTCGCTCAGGTTGGCCCCGCTGAGATCGACGTAGGCCAGATCGGCCCCCGACAGGTTGGTGCCCCGCAGATCGGCCAAGTGCAGGTTAGCGCCACGCAGGTTGGTAGCGTATTTGCGGTTTTCTTGGCGCAGGTTGGCCCCGCGCAGGCAGGCTCCGGTGAGATTGGCCCCGCTGAGATCGGCGTTGCGCAGGTCGGCCCCGGTGAGGTTGGCATCGAGCAAATCGGCCAGGGTCATGTCGGCGCTGCGTAGATCGGCCCCTTGCAAACTAGCGCCGTGGAGGTCGGCATCGCGCAGTATCGCTGCCGATAGGTCAGCCTGGTTGAGGTTGGCCCCGCCCAAACGCGCCCGCGACAAATTCGCCTGGCGAAACCGCACTCGGGTTAAGAATGCCAGCATCAAGTTGGCGTTCTCAAGATCGACCTGCACCATGTTGGCCCCAATCAGATCGGCTCCGGCCAGGTCAATGCCCACCAGAGTCTTACCCTTAAAATCCATATCGCCACGGGCATAGGCGTCGAGCAGTTCACGGGCATCCATATCGACAGGGGGCTTAGACAGATGGTCGGACGGAAGTGTGAGCCACAGCGGCGGGGCAATCACTCGAGCTAGACGACTCAGTTGACAACTCAGAGGCGATTTCAGGATGGGTGAACTCAGACCCTACTGCGGTAGTCGCTAGGGGGGCCAGGGCTACATTGGGATCTTTGGGATAGTAGGCCCGCATCGCCTGGATGATGGTACTCGCCACCTGGCCACCGTCACCAACCTGGCTCAGGCAATGGGCAATTATGGTTAGCTTACTGTCTAAATCAGAGTAAGTGGGGCAATAGTCAAAGGTTTCCTGCAATAGGTCATCAAGGGTGCGGCGGCTGAGGCTCGCCCAGTCGTGGGTGGTGTAGCCAAAGGGGCCGTAGAGGCAGGAGTAGAGCAAAATTTTGGCCCGCAGCGGATTGGCGTACTGAATGATATCGCCCCGCAGGTCAAACAGAAAGCTGCGATCGCGCCGGGGAGCGCCATCTTCTGGATCGCTGCCCAGGGGAATAGAAAGGCTGCCCTGGAGGGTGGTCAAGTCAGCCCCCTGATCGGTTGGGGGGCTGGCCAGGCTAGTCAACGTGGTGTGGCCGCCCTCAGCGCTACCGCCCGAGGAGCTGGCAGGGCCAGAAGCAGGGCCAGAAGCAGGGCCAGAAGCAGGGCCAGAAGCAGGGCCAGCAGGGCCAGAAGCAGGATCAGAGGGATCGGCTAAGTCGGTCATCTCGCCTAGGGCCGTGGCCGCATCTTCAGCCTGGGCATCGGCTTGGCTTTGGTAGAGGGGCTGCATCCCCAACATAATTTGACTGGCCAGGCGAGTATACTGCTGGCGACGATTGAGATGCTTAATGATGCGCCCGAGGCGGTAGCGCAAGTCGCGGGGATGGGGGGCAATGGTGAGAATCTGCTGCACCAACCCTGGCAAATACAGCTGGTTGAGGCGGCTGGGGTCATTTTCCCAGCTGTTATAGCAGAGGCAGTAGATGAGCTTGCGCAGGCGCAGGGCCTCGGGACTTTGGTCAAATTGCTCGGTGATACTCCGGCAGCGCTCTTCCACAGAACGCATAGTCAGCCGCGTCAGCTCGTCGGTGACCTCGGGGTTTTGAAACAGCGATCGCCCATACCAGGGCTGAAGCTGCCGAATGACAATATTGGCCATCTCACGGTAGAGATCTTGCCGGTTGAGCCCGGCTACTACCTGCTGTAGCTGGTCTTCTAAATCACTCAGAGCCGGGTAGCGATCGCGCAGCGACAGCAGCAGCGACCTGAGATCAAACTGATCCAGTACAGTTGGATCGTTCTCCCAGGCCTTTTGATAGGTGGCAAATACCAGCTTTTTAATGCGCAGACTGTAGGGATTGGTGCTGAGGGCCTTGACTGCGTTGGCCAACAACGCCTCGGTGGTCATGGGGAGGGTGCAGGTGTTTTCCTCTGACCCATGGGGGCCAGGCTCGGTGTCTTCGGGCTGGAGCGCCAGCTGGTAGGCCGGTACCGGTTCTTCAATATTTTTCAGGTGCAGCGGCCCTAAAAAAGTGGCATGCAGGTTGAGCCGCGCCTTGACCACATCGTAGATAGTGCGCGATACACACAGCCCCCTGGGTTTAGAGTAGGTCTGCAACCGGGCGGTAACATTCACCCCGTTACCCATCACGTCTTGTTCGCTGACTAAGATATCGCCTAGGTGAATGCCAATCCGGTGGTCGAGGTACTGATTGGGGTCTAACCCCTCAGCTAGGTCTACCAGCCGCCGCTGCATCTCTACACCACAGGAAACCGCCTCCACAGCGCTGAGAAAGTAAATCAGCAGGCCGTCGCCGGTCGACTTCAGCACGGTGCCGCCAAATTCTCGACAGGTATCGCCAATCAACGTCAGGTCACGGTCGATCAGGCTGAGGGTGTGCTCTTCGTCTACCGACATGCGGGTGCTAAAGCCCACCGCATCGGTGATCATGATGGCGGCTAGCAGCCGTTGCCCCTGGGATAGGGATGACACTCGACGTTCCATGACGACTCGCGATAGTGCACAGCAGATACCGGTAGCCTACCGGCACGGGGGCAATACGTGGGTAGCTTATAGCTTATATATTGCCCAACTGACGCCCTCGATGAGCCATACAGGAGCCAAAAACAGACCTGTTTATCCAGTCTTCATATCGGCGATTGCCCCTCGGGCCATCGAGGCAATGGCCTGGTCGGTCGCCTTAGGCAGCTGATAATAGCGCCCTCCAGCGGTTTTAGCCAGCTCTTTGCCAAAGCCGGTCGAGACAAACTTGCGTTCGGTGTCGATGATCAGCAGCTGGTAGCCCACCCCGCGAATGCGCCCGGCAATCTCCAGCAGCTCCTGTTTGATGTCGGGCTTGGGGGCGTCGGGTTCAGGCGGCTCACCCAGGGAACGGGCGAGAGACACATTGCCGCGACCGTCGGTGATGGCGACAATCACCACGCTGCCCACATCGCCCGACTGCTGGGCGTTGGTGCCCACCCGCACCGCCTGGGTAAGGCCGTGGGCCAGGGGCGACCCGCCGCCGCAGGCCATGCGCTCTAGGCGGCGGCGGGCCATGGCGATGGAGCGCGTCGGCGGCAGCAGCACCTCCGCCTGCTCGCCCCGAAAGGGAATCAGCGCCACCTGGTCGCGGTTTTGGTAGGCCTCAGTGAGCAGTTCGAGCACCGCGCCCTTGGCGCTCTGCATGCGGTTTAGGGCCATGGAGCCAGAGGCATCGACCACAAAGATGATCAGCGACCCGGCTTTGCGGGCCAGGCGTTTGGCACGAATGTCGCTCTGCTCGACTACGACCTTGCGGTTGGGCTCGCGCTCGCGGCGCGACTTTTGGTAGGGGGCGGCGGCCCGTAGGGTGGCATCTACCGCAATCCGGCGCACCGGCCCCTGGGGCAAAAAGGGCTTGATGTAACGACCCCGCTCGTCAGAGAAAATCAGGTTGGCCTTGCCCGAGCTGCCCTGGCGGCCCATGGTCTGGGCAAACAGCAGCATCGACGGGTCAATGATCACCCCCTCGGGGTCAAAGATAAACTCCTCCGGAATGCTGGGGGGGCTGTCGTCTTCGTCGGGGGTGTCGTCTTCCTGGTCGTCTTCCTGGTCTTGGTCTTCGGTATTGTCCTGGGGTTCGTCTTGATCGTCGTTGCTGGGGGGCGGCGGCGGCGGCGGCGGCGGTTCTTCGGGCAGGTCTTGGGGCAGCTGCGATCGCGGCACGATCACCAGCTCCACCGCCACCCGCAGGTCGTCAGCGGTCACCTCGGCCCGGCCCTCCAGGGCGGCGTGGGCCTTGGCCACCCGCACCGCAAACAGCTCGGCCCGGTGGCCCTGAATGCCTCCCCGCAGCGCCTCGGTCACCAGGTACTGCATCTGCTCCCGGCTGATGGTGACGTCTTTGAGCCACTCCCGCGCCAGAATGATTTGGGTTCTGAGGGCGTCGATCTCGTCGGCATAGGCGGCAATCATCGCCCGAGGGTCATTGGCAAACTGGGTCGATTGCTCCACCGCCGTCACTCGGTCGGCCAGGGTCATGGTGCTGTCTGCCGACAGGGCGATCGCAATCCGGTCGAGCAGATGCTCGCGCAGCGGCCCGGCCTCGGGGTTGTAGGTGGCGATCAGCAGCGGCTCGCAGGGGTGTTGAAAGCTCAGCCCCTCGCGCTCGATCTGGTTGCGGCGGGCGGTGAGGGCGGCCAGCAGTAGGTTGGCCACCTGGTCGTCAAGCAAATTGATGTCATCGACATAGAGCACGCCCCGGTTAGAGGCCGCCAGCAGCCCCGGCTGAAACACGCTCTCCCCCGACTGAATCGAGCGGGCCACATCCACCGACCCCAGCAGACGGTCTTCGGTGATACCCAGGGGAATCTGCACAAAGGGGGCCGGGATCACCCGGGTGGGCAGGTCGGCCTGGGCAGGAAAATCAGGGAAGCGATCGCGGGTTTGATCATCCCACAGGCGGGGGTCGGTGGGGTCGGCGTTGCAGCAGGAGTCTTGGATCACCTCAATCGGCGGCAGCAGCTGGTGTAAGGCCCGTGCCATCACCGACTTAGCGGTGCCCCGCCGCCCAGCAATGACGACGCCACCGAGGCTGGGGTCAACCGCCGCCAGCAGTAGCGCCATTTTGATCGCGCCCTGCTCGACGACTGCCGCCAGGGGAAACACGACTGGAATTGAAGCATCTATCGGGGAAACTACTGGGGCCGTCATAGATAAAGCGTATAGTCTGTCTCTACACCCTATCAGGAATCACTCAGCCGTAGCCCCTGGGCTGGCTTGGGATGATAGGGTTGACCCAGCGATTGCGGCGATGGATGCCAGAGAGATGACCAGAGGGATGGCCAGAGGGATTTAAGTTGCGCTTTGTTACAATCTCGGAGCTGTCTCAGTATTTTCTCCAGCTCGTGCACCTCTCTAGCAGCTAAACCTCCGTTATTTCAACATTGGGAAATTACGGATTTTCCCCCATGCTGTGGAAGGCCCTACGGCTCAAGATTTTGCTCCAGCAACGCCCCATCTAACTGCATCTCTATTCCCCTATGAGCGTTTCTCCCCGCCTCGATTCCCTCTCTACCCTAGCGACTGTGTTTACCCCAGCAATGTCTTGCAAGCTGCTATTTGACCGCGATCTGTATACCCCCTGCCACATTCGGGTGCCTGACGCCGACCACCGGCTGTCGGCAATTTACGTCGACAACCAGTTCTACAGCTTCCTCAAAATTGTGCCCGAGGCCCGTAAAGCCCTAGACATCATGATCCGCTTGGGCAAGCTCGACTCTACCGTAGCCCTCACCCAAACGCCTCGGGGCTACGCAGTATGGGGTCATGAGCCGGTGGCTCACTACGCCCCGCCCAGCCGCCAGCCAGGCTACGGTATTAAGCCTGTGTTTGGCCCCCAGCCCTGCCTTCTGCTGGCCGATGAAAATGCTTACCAGACCTGCCGGTTGCAGGTGCCCGATATCAGCCAGCCCCTGATGGCGCTGAGCTACAACAACCGCTACTACAGCTTTTTTAAGCAGGGCATTGATGCTGGCAAGGTGCTGGATATAGCGGCTAAGCTCGCCCGTCGCGGCGATGAAGTCCTGCTGGTGATCGAGTCCGATACCTATACCCTGGCGCTACTGGAGCCCAATGCTCGCGTGATCTAGGGGATATCCCTAGGTCAGGGGATAATTGGTTCTGGGCTGAGGAAATCTGTGCCGGGGGTAGCATGATCCTCTAAGGTAGAAGGCTGAAAACCTTTTTGCGCTATCTCTGGCACTGGAATATCCGCCATGACTGACACCACCGAGAACGTTACGGTCTTTATTTGTGGCTCGGCCCTGCGCGGCCAACCCGACAACCAAAACTTGCAGGATGCCAACTTTGTTGGGACAGCGGAGACAGCGCCAATCTATCGTCTACACGCGGTGAAAGACGGCTGGCACCCCGGCATCTACGAGGTCGAAACGGGCGGAATTTCCATTCCGGGGGAGCTCTACGAGATGACCCCAGCGCAGTACACCTATCTGAAAGACAACGAGCCGCCCCACATGTATCCCCATGCGGTAAAGCTGACCGATGGCGGTACGGCGATCGCCTTTCTCTACCCCAAAGCCCTGATTGATGAGCACAGCTGGCCCGATATTTCGGCCTACGGCGGCTGGGCGGCCTACAAAGCAGCAACGGTCTAGCCTGCTTGAGCAACAGGCCTGGGCCACAGAAACAGGCTTTAGAAACAGGCTTTAGAAACAGGGCGAAATCGAGCGCTGACAAGATGACGAACGACATTACAGAACGTTACTAGGCGCTTGTTTTCAGCCCTAAATAAAGCTTTAGTTTAATGAAGCTTCATTTTATTTTTAGAAATCCCTTCATCCCTGGCTATGTTCCCCACCCACCGCCCTCGCCGTCTGCGTCAGCACCCCCAACTGCGCCGCATGGTGCAAGAGACCGTCGTTACCCAGGCCGATTTGGTCTACCCGCTGTTTGCGGTGCCGGGCAACCAGGTGGCTAAAGAGGTGTCGTCGATGCCGGGGGTCTATCAGCTCTCGGTCGATAAAATTGTCGAAGAAGCCAAGGAAGTCTATGACCTGGGCATTCCGGCGATCATTTTGTTTGGCATTCCGGCGGACAAAGACACCGACGCCACCGGAGCCTGGCACGACTGCGGCATTGTGCAGCAGGCCACCACGGCGGTCAAAGAAGCCGTGCCCGATCTGCTGGTGATGGTCGACACCTGCCTGTGCGAATACACCTCCCACGGCCACTGCGGCTACCTCGAAACCGGGGATCTGACCGGGCGGGTGCTCAACGACCCCACCCTAGAACTGCTGAAAAAAACCGCCGTGGCCCAGGCAAAAGCAGGGGCCGACATCATCGCCCCCTCGGGGATGATGGACGGCTTTGTGCAGGCAATTCGCAGCGGGCTAGATGGGGCAGGCTTTGGCGACACGCCGATTCTCTCCTACGCCGCTAAATATGCTTCGGCCTACTACGGCCCCTTCCGCGACGCGGCGGAAAGCGCACCCCAGTTTGGCGATCGCCGCACCTACCAGATGGACCCGGCCAACGGCACCGAAGCCCTCAAAGAGATCGAGCTAGACATTGCCGAGGGGGCCGATATGCTGATGGTGAAGCCCGCCCTCGCCTACATGGATATTATCTGGCGGGTGAAGCAGGCCACCAACCTGCCGGTGGCGGCCTACAACGTGTCGGGTGAATATTCGATGGTTAAGGCCGCCGCCCTCAACGGCTGGGTGGATGAGCAAAAGCTGGTGATGGAGACCATGACTAGCTTCAAGCGCTCTGGGGCCGATATGATTTTGACCTACCACGCCAAAGATGTAGCCCGCTGGCTGGGTTAGGTTGTTTCCTTGACCTGAAACTGAAATGAATAGACGGCGCGGGACCTACGGGTATGGCATTTTGCCCCGGCCATGTTTGGGAAGCTTCGTAGGATTCGATACACTAGACCAAGGTTGAGCCTTGATTTAGAGAGCACTTGCAGGATATTTCGTTCAGGATCAGTCTTCTATGACTCTGATTGCACCCCGAGCGGCTGCCTCAGCGCCGACTATTGCCCCCGAGAAAACCCGTCAGACGACACGCGAGCTATACCCCAACTACAAAATCATCGTGCTGAATGACGATTTCAATACGTTTCAGCACGTGGCGGAATGTCTGATGAAGTACATTCCCGGCATCGACAGCGATCGCGCTTGGGAATTGACCAATCAGGTGCACCACGAGGGCCAAGCAGTGGTGTGGACAGGTCCGCTGGAGCAGGCCGAGCTATATCACACCCAGCTGACCCGCGCTGGCTTGACGATGGCCCCCCTCGAGAAAGCATAATTAGTTATCGCTTCTTAAAACTTTCTTAAATCTCCCCATGACACAAGCCTCGGACGGTCGCCTCGTTTGGAACCACTCCACCCACTTGCCCGGGCTAATTCCCATTCTTGAACGGCTATTAGAGCAGCCCGGCATTGGCACCGTCACCCCAGGGGTGATTGCAAATGTAAGAGCCCACTCCCCGGCGCTGCGAGTCAAGGTATCGGTGCCGATTCGCGGCGGGTTTAAGCTGATTGCCCGCAAGGGCAAGACTGTGCAGGAGGTGTTTGTGCTCACCGAGCTAGACAAGCCCGTTTTAGAAGCGGCGATCGCCAAGGCGATTGAGGCGGCCCGGTGACCCCTGGGTCGCCGCCCGAGGATGGTCTACACCACGAAGGTAAGGCGACCTTTGTCCTGGGGGGGGCATTTTTTCGGCCCCAGAGTGCGATCGCCCGCGACCTAGCGGTGCTCGCTGCCGCCGTCTACCGTCAGCGCCAGGGGCAACTGCGGGTGCTCGACGCCATGACCGGCGGCGGCGTGCGACCCCTGCGCTATGCCCTAGAGGCGGGGGCCGACTGGGTTTGGGGCAACGAGGGCAACCCCGACCTGGCCCCAGTTTTGCAGGCCAATCTGGCGGCGCTGCCCGCTGGCACCTACCGCCTCACCCACCAGGATGCCAACCAGGTCTTTTTCAGCTGCTACCAGCAGCGCGATTTCTACGATCTGGTGGATATCGACAATTTTGGCAGCCCGGCTCCCTACGTCAGCAACGGGCTGTGGGCGACCAAGCTGGGGGGCATGCTCTACCTGACCAGCACCGACGGGCGGGCCACCAGCGGCCATGACCCAGAGCGCAGTCTGAAAACCTATGGGGCCTGGGCGCGATCGCACCCCGCCGCCCACGAGCAAGGGCTACGGCTACTGATCGGCCATGCGGCCCAGACAGTGGCGGCGCGGGGGCTGGGCATCGAGCCAGTATTCTCGCTGTTTACCGGGCAGGTGCATCGGGTGATGGTGCGGCTAGTGAGCAAGCCGACGCTAAGCGACGCCACCTACGGATTTGTGGCCTACTGCCACGGCTGCGGCCAATTTCAAACGGTAGACTGGCGGCACTTGGGCCGAGTGAATTGTCTCTGTGGTGAGAATGCAGCGGTGCTCAGCGGGCCGATGTGGCTGGGGCCGCTGCACGATGGCGCTACCCTGGCGGCGATGCAGGCTTTGGCAGAGAACTGGGGCTGGCGGCGGCAGGCCAAACTGCTGGCGATCATGGCCCAAGAAAACCCCCTGCCGCCCTACTACTACCCCCTCGGCGAGATCGGCCGCCGGGGCCAGATGGATATTCCCAACCGCGACCGACTGATGGCGGCGTTGAATGGCCAGGGCTACCGGGCGGCGGTACCGTCGATGGATTGGCAGGGAGTCAAGACCGACGCCGCCTTCAAAGACTGTCTGAACATTGCCAGGCACATGCAGTGTTAATGCGACTGCTGGAAAATAGTTTCCCAAATGGTGGGCAGTGCCCACCCCACAGCACCTATGGTCGCTGGATTAAAGCTGGTAGCTTCTTGCCTGGCAACTCCCTCAAGCTGCCCATCAAAGCGCACCAAAATCACTCGCCCACCCAAGCAGTTTCCATTCCTGTAACCGCTCTGTCTCCGCCGCGCCCCCGTGGCAAGGTAGGGACAACGTTAATCGATCCCACTGCTATGACACACCGATGGATTGGCTGGGCTGCACTTGCGGGCAGCCTGGCGGCTTTGACCTTGGGCTGTGCCCATCTTCAGGCCCAGCCCGTTGACCCCATGCCAGCCCCCTACGCCAATCAAGGCAATACCCCTTCCCAGGCCCCTGCTTTGACTTCAGAACTCACCCAGGCCCATTTAGACTTTGGCTTTGCCCTGTTTGAGCAGCTGCGCCAGGCCTCGCCCGACAACAACGTGCTGGTGTCGCCCACCAGTGTGGCTCTAGCCCTGGCGATGGCCTACAACGGTGCCGGGGGCGAGACTCAGACGGCGATCGCCGCTGCCCTAAGACTGCGCGGGCTCGATCTCGATCAAATTAACCAGGGTAGCCAGGCGCTGACCCAACACCTAACTCAGCTTGACCCTGAAGTCGCCCTCGACATTGCCAATTCGCTCTGGGTCAATCAAGACTTGCCCGTGCGGGCCGACTATATTGAGCGGATGCAGGCGGTCTATGGGGCGGCGGTGGCGGCGCTGGATTTTGGCACGCCCGCCGCGACGGAGCGGATCAACCGCTGGGTGAAAGAAAATACCCGCGATCGCATTCCCACCATTGTCGACGAGCTGCCCGCCGACCAGCTCTTGGTGCTGGTGAATGCGGTGTATTTCAAAGGGGCCTGGAGCGAGGCCTTTGAGCCTGAGCAGACCCGCGATCGCAGCTTTACCCTGGCCAACGGCGAGACGATCCAGCACCCGCTGATGGCCCAGCGGGGCGACTACCTGTACCTAGAAACCGATCAGTTTCAGGCGGTGAGCCTGCCCTACGGCAATGAATCGCTCAGTTTTGAGGTGATTTTGCCCGCCCAGGGCACCGACCTAGCCGATCTAGCGGCCGAACTAACCCCAGAAAATTGGCAGAGCTGGATGGGGGATCTGCGATCGCGCCCCGGCCAAATTCAGCTACCCAAGTTTCAGTTTGACTACGAAGCCGACCTGATTCCGGCCCTGCAAGCCCTGGGCATGGGCATCGCCTTTGAGCCAGGCCGGGCCGACTTTTCGGGCCTGAGCAAGCTAGAGGCCTTTATCAACCAGGTGCGCCACAAAACCTTTATCGAAGTCAATGAAGCCGGCACCGAAGCCGCCGCCGCCACCGCCATCGGCATCATGCCCACCTCCATCGCCATGCCGCCAGAGGATCCGTTTGAGATGGTGGTAGATCGGCCCTTTGTGGCGGCAATTCGCGATCGCAGTACCGGAGCGCTGCTGTTCGTCGGAGCAATTGTGGATCCGAGTTAGGGTAGGTGGGTAGGTGGGTAGGTGGGTAGGTGCAACTCACCCACTCACCCACTCACCCACTCACTTCCCCCCTCGCTGCTCCAGCAGCCGCTGCCACTCAGTATCGATCTTGTCCTTCTGGGCGATCTCCTGCTCAGTTAGATCGGCCTCGGTGGTGTAGGCCAGATCATCGGTGCCGAGCACCGTTTGGGCCGTGAGAGTCTGGGCAAAGGCCAGCTTTTCGCGCTGGTCATCGGTGATCTGTTTGAGCGCCTCGGCCCGCTGTTCGCGATCGGCATTGCGGGCTTCAATCCGGCTATTTTGCCGCTGCACCCAAAAATAGCGCACCAGAGGAACAGCCAAGAACGCCGCCCCATAGCCCAGCAGCACCCAGAAAATAGAGCTGACAAAGACCACTAAACTGCCCGCCTGGGCCACCAGCACCGGATCTTGCAGCATGCTGCGAAGCACCAGCGCCCCAATCAGGTTAGCGCTGCCCAAGCCAATCGCCCCCATAATTTGACCAGAGGTCGCCTGGCTAAATTTGCGAGGCAGCTCCTGCAAAAAGCGGGGTGGAGTAATTTTGCGCTGGGCCTTAGCGGTCACCTGTAGCTCAGGAAACTGGTAGACAATACCGCCCTGGGGGCTGACCTGGGGCATGCCGTTGAAACGACTCAGTACTGGCACCATAAAGTCTTCGAGGTCTCGATCCCAGCCCTCACCCAGGTCGCTCAAGAAGGGGGTGATTTGCTCAGCCACCACCACGCCATCGTTGGCCTGAATCACCTGGGCAATGCTCTGCCAGCGCCGCTCGTCGAGGTCGGCGTTGGGGTCACCATCGCCAAACAAGAACGAAAACACCGCTTCGAGAAAGTTCATCTCTGACGGCGTACGGGGCTGCACCTGGCGACGACCCGGCGGCTGAAACATTCGAAACGGGCTGGGGCCAATCCACATTCTGGGTAGAAAGATCATGCCGCCACCGCCACCGCGACGGCGGTTATCGCCCTGCTGATTGGCGCTGCTGGCGGCTACGGCTAGCAGCGTAATTGCCACTACGATCAGCACTAGCGACAAGATCAGCAGCACGCCAAAGGAAATCCGGATCAGGTAAAACAGCACCCGCCACACTTTTTCCCAATTGCTCTGCCACCGCAGCCGCCAAGATTTGCTCCACAGCACCGCTTGCAGATTTTTGGGAAACACGTAGGCGATCTCACCCGATTCGGCCACCTGGAGATGGGCCTGGGCTTCGGTAGCGAGGGCCAATATTCCCTGCTGCGCCTCTAGCACGGGCAGGCCAGCTTCAGCGGCCACATCACCCACGGTTACCCGATAGCCCAGGCGCTCTACGGCCTGGGTAATAGTCTTTGTCTGAGCCATAGAAGAACGAACCCCTGGGTTCTAACGACCGAGCAATAACAAGTTGCGTATACAACCAGTATAGAAAGCGCGATCGTGAAATACAGGGGTAGGTAACCGAAGCTGGGTGTGAGTAGGTGAGTAGGTGGGTGGGTGGGTGAGTGGATGACACCTGCCCATTCGCCCATCTACCCATCTGCCTACCTACCCCTTACCGAGCACCTGGTCACGGATGGCGGCAATGTCGCCCAGCAGTTCTTGGCGGTTTGAGGCCTTGAGCAGGTAGCGGTAGAGAAACCAGCCGCTATAGGTCAGCCCAATCAGCTCAAAGGTGGGGGCCAGCAGGGGCACATCATTGACCGCTCCCAGCAGGGCCAGCACCAGCTTGACGGCGATAAATGCCGCAATAATCAAGCCGACGGTGACGATGGGCCGCCGATACCGCTGGATAAACTCGGATACATAGTCAGGCAGGTCGCCCAGCAGGGCTGAAATTTTTTCCCATACCTGCTTGACCTGGCGAGAGGCTTCGTCACCCAGGGCAGAGGCGCTAGAGTCTGACGTATCAACAGTAACCGTGGGGTTTTCTGGCTCTGTAAACTCTGTGTAAGTCGTGTCTGACTGAAATTCTGTGCTCATGGCTGATGATCCCAGGGGCTTAGTTGGCGATAGAAATAAAGAATTACGAAACAAGAATACACTAATGTGTCCAGTTTGCTCGGAACCTTAGAGGAGTTATAAACTGAATCTCGCCGATTTCCATGCTCCTACGGATGTATATGCTATGGGCATGCCCCAGTGACCCTGGCCAGAGCCCCTGGGGCGATAGTCGTTACTCCCCTGAAAGGCTTTCTAGGGAATCTAAATAGTTGTAAAGCCGCTGCCGATCAACCACCAGCCCAGGATCGGAGAACAGAGCCGGACGACGCCCCGAAGACTTTGCCCGAGCAGACTCTGCTGCTGAAGGCCACCGAATAAACCCCTGCCCATCACCACGGTCTGATCGGTGTCGTCTGGTCATGAATGCCCTCAAAATCAGCCCTAGTACTATAGCTAATCATGGGTAGCTGGCAGTACAGTTACGGAGCTCGTGAGCCCATAAAAGACGCCACTGGTTTTAGCATCGGCCTGACTGGCCTCGGTATAACTGACGGTACAAAAGCCATTGTGAGGTCTTCTACCTATTTACAGATAGCCTGACCCTGGCATTGTTGTTAAGTTAAGTGACAACACAACCACAAACGCTCGAACTAATAGCCAAGAGCGCACCTGCTGAGGATTAATTTCTGGTGGCTTAGCCCTCTGGCAATTCATCTACTGCGTGAATTGGGTCTGTGGATCTTGTCTGTGGATCAGGTTGTGACTGACTCTCTGCTGTAATTATTTAGAGGCAATTTAAAATGGATACTCCTCCCGACAACACTACTTACACTGACCAGTTTGGCCGCAAGTATGGTGAGTATGGCACCAAGTTTGAATTTGGGTCTAACCCCAGTGCAGAACTCTGGAATGGCCGTCTAGCAATGATTGGTTTTCTCGGCGCACTGCTGGTTGAGCTAACGACGGGCCAGGGCTTTTTTAGCTGGCTGGGCTTGTTTTAATCAGGCAGTTTTGCCGTAGATGATAAACAACATCAAAAAAGGGACTCTGATGACGGGGTTCCTTTTTTTGTTTTTCTTTTCTGACAAGGGAAGAAAATTGATCAGCAGAGACCAGAACGTCCTCTGGTCAACCAAGCGATTGCGCCCTTCAAGTTTTGGACTCGCAGCTGTCTGCAACAGCCCTCAGCCAGAAGCCAGAGCTATATAATCGGCTATAGGAGTCTGGTTGCTTGGCTGGGGCACCAGCGGCAGTGGCCCCAGGGCAAAGCGGCACTGTTGGGGCCGGGCCGAGCACAGATCGCAACTGGTTATGGAGCAGGTTGGCCTTATCGAAACTATCTATGGCAATTTAAAGGGGCTGAAACCCAGTCAGCTCAAGCAGCTACAGCGCATTTATCACCAGCGGCTGCCGGGCGACTGCATTGTCACGCCTGAGTTTGCCCAGCGACTGGCGTCAGTCAGCACCGATATTGACAGCCCCCTGTGCGCCTATCTCAACCGCCGGGGTCAGGTGATTCGGGTGGGGGTGGGCAGCCTGCGGCAAACCCAAATTCCGCCCTCGGAGCTGCCTCGCTACGGGGCAGAGCGCCTCAGCGGTATTCGCTGCGTGGCCACCCAGCTGGAGTCAGAGCCGCCCAGCGACGCCACCCTCACTACGATGGCGTTGCAGCGTCTTGACGTGCTGGCGGTGCTGGCACTCACCGGCACCGGCTTTACCCGCCGGGGCGGTGGTGCGACGGGCTACATCGAAACTACCTACCTAGCTCACCTGGTGCCCCACCCAGAGCAGCGCTGGCTGGTGTCGCCCCCCACCGATCTCGAAGACCTGGCTCAGCAAGACTTCTTGGCCCTGGCAGAGGGGCTAGAGGCGGAGTTTAGCCGCGCCTTTACCGCCTTGCAGGTGGAGGATGAGCGCGATCGCGTCTTGGTCGTCGGCCTGTTAACCAACAACCAAACCCCGGCTCACTTTGAGCAGCGCCTGGCAGAGCTAGAGAGCCTGGTGGACAGCGCCGGGGGTGAAGTGCTCGAAACCATGACCCAAAAGCGGCCTCGGCCCCACCCCCAAACGGTGCTAGGGGCCGGTAAGGTGCAGGAGGTAGCCCTGGCGGCTCAGACCGTGGGGGCCAACCTAGTGGTATTTGACCGCGATCTGTCGCCCATGCAGGTGCGCAACCTCGAAAATCAGGTGGGCATTCGTGTGGTCGATCGCACCGAGCTGATTCTCGATATTTTTGCCCAGCGGGCCAAGAGCGGGGCCGGTAAACTGCAAGTGGAGCTGGCCCAGCTCGAGTACCAGATGCCCCGGCTAAAGGGGCGGGGTCAGGCCCTGTCGCGCCAGGGGGGCGGCATTGGCACCCGAGGCCCCGGTGAAACTAAGCTAGAGACCGAGCGCCGGACTATTCAGCGACGCATTCAGCGGCTCCAGCAGGAGGTCAACCAGCTCCAGGCCCACCGGGCGCGGCTGCGCCACCGCCGCCAAGACGACAACTTGCCCTCCCTTGCCGTGGTCGGCTACACCAACGCGGGCAAGTCAACTCTGGTCAACACGCTGACTAACTCAGAGGTCTACGCCGCCGACCAGCTGTTTGCCACCCTTGACCCCACCACCCGCCGCCTGGCGATCACCGACCCAGCCACCAACGAGACCACCCAGCTGGTGCTCACCGACACCGTGGGCTTTATCGAAGAGCTGCCCGCCTCGCTGATGGATGCCTTTCGCGCCACCCTCGAAGAGGTGACTGAGGCCGATGCCCTGCTCCATGTGGTGGATATATCTCACCCCGCCTGGCAAGACCAGATTCACTGGGTGATGAAAATTCTTAAGGACATGCCGATTGTGCCGGGGCCAATGCTGCTGGTGTTTAATAAGGCCGACCGGGTCAGCAGTGAGGTGTTGGCGATCGCCCAGGAGGAATATCCCCAGGCTCTGTTTATCTCCGCCACGGAGCGGCTGGGGCTAGAAACCCTGCGATCGCGACTGCTGCAACTGATCGACTATGCCGTCACGGTATAGATGGTAGCGGTGGGCGCAGCCACCAACCCCGGCGGTGAGGGCGGCTAAAATGCCAAGAGAGATTGCTGACCACCCCCACACCCAAAGGAGTAGCTGGTGCCGAATCAAGCGATCAAGCGCAGCATTCGTCGCTACGAGCAAGACTGGTTTAGGCTGCTGTTTCGAGTCAGAGGCTCGGTGATCCCGGCGGTGCTGCCTCGGGTGCTGCTGTGCGCCATATTTTCGTGGGGCATTTTGCTGCTCTATGCCCGTGGCTGGCCGTTGTCGTCGCCGATCTTGGGATCGCTGGTGCCAAGCCTGGTGCTGGGTCTGCTGCTGGTATTTCGCACCAATACCTCCTATGAGCGGTTTTGGGAGGGGCGCAAGCTCTGGGGCAATGTGGTGAATTTGACCCGCAACCTGGCTCGGCAGATGTGGGTGGCGATCGAAACACCCCAGCCGGGTGACCTGGAGGCAAAGGACAAAGCGGTGCGCCTGTTGCCCGCCTTTGCGATCGCTATGAAGCTGCATCTGCGCGGCGAACCTCCCGACGCTGACCTGGCCAGCCTGCTCAGTACCGATCAGTTTGCCAAACTGCGGCAGATGAACAACCCACCCCTAGAGATTGCCTTTTGGGTGGCCGACTACCTGCAAGCCCAGCAGACTCGAGGCACCCTCAACACCTACCAACTCACCTACTGCCTCGAAACCCTAGATGGCCTGGTTGACGCCCTAGGCGGCTGCGAGCGCATTCTCAAGACGCCGATGCCGGTGGCCTACAGCATCCATCTCAAGCAGCTGCTAATGTTTTACTGCCTGGCGCTGCCGTTTCAGATGGTGGATTCGGTGGGCTGGGGCACGCCGCTGCTGGTGGCGCTGATCAGCTTTGCGGTATTTGGCATCGAAGAGATCGGTATTGAGATCGAGAACCCCTTTGGCCAAGACCCCAACGATCTGCCCCTCGACGATATTTGCCGCACCATGAGACAAAATGTCGAAGACCTGCTCTCGCTGGTACCGGGCACCGCCAGATCGCCCCAGGCCCCCTTGGATTTAGCCCCGATGATTGACTGTTAGTTCTGCGGGTTGAGTCGGTTAGCCAGCAGGGCGACAGGCACCATGGGCAGCGAGACCCCAAGACAAATGAGCCACTGGTTGATGGTCAGGGGTGCGGTGGCAAACAGGAAATTCATCAGACCCACCTGGCTAAAGAGAATTTGGAAGACAATTGCGACCACAATGCCGTAGCCAATCGCCGACGCATCGCCCAGGGGGACGTTGAGTCCCTTAATTTTGGCGGCGACTGAGTCCCAAAACTGACTGATGCTGAACAAGTAGATGATCCGCCCGGCCACCAGCGCCTGAATCGCCATGGTGCGAGCCAAAGCCAGGATGTACTGATTGGCGTCATCGCCGCCTAGATCGGCGGGAATCCAGCCTAGGTCAGCCCCATTTTGCCGCACCCACTCGAACATGCCGAAGATCAAAATCCAGTTGAACACCGAGATCAAGGCGATGCGCTTGAGCAGATCCCTAGACAACAGCGGCTCGTTGGGGAGGCGGGGAGGGCGATTCATTAAGTTGTGCGACTTGGGCTCAAAGGCCAGGGGCACGGTCATGGCGATGGAGTTGACCATGTTGAGCCACAGAACCTGGAGGGAGAGAATCGGCAGCACGTCGCCGCGCCCGATCAGCACGCTGAGCAAAATCGTCATTGATTCACCGCCGTTGACCGGCAGGATGAAGGCGATCGCCTTCATTAAATTTCTAAATACATTGCGCCCCTCCTCTACCGCCGCCTCGATGGAGGCAAAGTTGTCGTCGGTGAGGATCATGTCGGCGGCTTCTTTGGCCACCTCGGTGCCAGCTTTGCCCATGGCGATGCCGATGTCAGCCTGCTTGAGGGCGGGGGCGTCGTTGACGCCGTCGCCGGTCATGGCGACAATGTGCCCCTTGGATTGCAGCGCCTCTACTAGGCGCAGCTTTTGCTCGGGGGCGACGCGGGCAAACACCGAGCCGTTTTGGACTTCGTTGGTGAGCTGGGTTTGGTCTAGTTTGGCCAACTCTTGGCCCGTAAAGGCAATCACGGTTTCGGTGGTGCTGAGGCCCATGCGTTCGGCGATCGCCGCCGCCGTTACCTTGTGGTCGCCGGTGATCATTTTCACCTCAATGCCAGCGGTTTGGCAGGCTTCTACCGCTTTGATGGCTTCGCTCCGGGGCGGGTCGATCATGCCCTGGAGACCCAGGAAAACCATCCCTGTCTTGAGGTCATCGTGGTCGATTTGGTGACCGTGAAAGGCCTTGGCCACAAAGCACAGCACCCGTAACCCCCGAGAGGCCATGCGCTCGGCCTGCAAAAAAATCCGATCGCAGTCAATCGGATCACTCTCTCCAGCGGCATTGAGAACGCGATCGCAGCAGGCCACCAGCGACTCCACCGAGCCCTTGGCCAACAGCCACTGGCCCTCGGCATCCTGCTGGTGCAGGGTGGCCATGTACTGAAACTCAGATTCAAAGGGAATGCTGTCAATGCGCGGATAGCTGTGGTTAAGCTCTGGGCGATCAAACTTAGCCTTGCGGGCAGACACCAGCAGTGCCCCCTCAGTGGGGTCGCCCACCACGCTCCAGTGGTGGTCTGTATGCTCTAGCTCTGAGTCATTGCAGAGCATACCCACGATCAAGCACTGCCGCAGGGGCGCAGGCATGTCGTCGAAGGGCAGCGGGTTATCTTCGCCATCGCGCAGTTCGCCGCTGGGGGTGTAGCCCTCGCCGGTGAGGGAGTAGTGGCGATCGCCGGCGTAGATGCTCTGCACCGTCATCTGGTTTTCGGTCAGGGTGCCGGTTTTGTCAGAGCAGATCACCGTGGCGCTGCCGAGGGTTTCGACGGCGGGCAGCTTGCGCACAATGGCATTGCGCTGGGCCATGCGCGACACCCCAATCGCCAACGTAATGGTGACCACGGCGGGTAGCCCTTCGGGAATGGCGCTCACCGCCAGGGCCACAGCCGCCTCAAACATTTGCAGGGGCGAGTTACCCCAGGCTAGACCCACCGCAAAGGTCAGGGCCGCTAGGCCCAAAATAACGTAGAGCAGAGTTTTGCTGAAGCGGTCAAACTTGCGGGTGAGGGGCGTCACCAGATTGGTGCTAGACTCCATCAGCTCTGAGATCCGTCCGGTTTCAGTGTTGAGACCGGTTTCGACCACAATGCCTTCGCCCTGACCAAAGGTGACAAAGCTGCCTGCGTAGGCCATATTGTGGCGATCCGCCAGGGGCGTATCGTCCGCCAAAGATTCTAGCTGCGGTTGCTTTTCAACCGCGACCGATTCACCCGTCAAAGCCGACTCATTGATCTGCAAGGTGCGGCCCCGCATTAGGCGCAGGTCGGCGGGCACTTTGTCACCGGAGTTGAGCAACACAATGTCGCCGGGCACCAGATCCCGCGATGACACCTGCATCTGCTGGCCGTCGCGCCGCACCATAGCTTCGGTTTCGACCGCCGAGGCCAGAGCGGCGATCGCGCTTTCAGCCTTTGACTCTTGCACAAAGCCGATGATGGCGTTGATCACCGTCACACCCCAGATCACCCCGGCATTGACCCAAGAGCCCAGCAATGCCTTAA
>RECJ01000230.1 GCA_007694115.1 Leptolyngbya sp. DLM2.Bin27
TCAACCTCACCAAGCGCTTTGGCACCTTCACCGCCCTCGACCAGGTTTCGATCAAGGTTACTCCCGGCAGTTTTCACGCTCTGCTGGGGGAAAACGGGGCGGGCAAAAGCACCCTGGTGAAATGCATCATGGGGTTTTACACCCCCACCTCCGGGGATGTGCTGGTGGATCAGCGATCGCGCACCATCGCCAGCCCCAAGGATGCCCACCACTTTGGCATTGGCATGGTCTACCAGCACTTCACCTCGGTGCCCGCCATGACCGTGGCCGAAAACCTGGTGCTGTCGCGCTACGACAGCCCCCAGTGGATTAACTGGGCCGCCGAATACGATCGTCTCGACGCCTTTATGGCCAGCTCCCCTTTTCAAATTGACCTAAAAACCCCGATTGCTCAACTGGCGGCGGGCCAAAAGCAAAAGCTCGAAATTCTCAAACAGCTCTACCTGAATAGCCGAGTGCTGATCCTCGACGAGCCCACCTCGGTGCTCACCCCCGACGAGGCCGACGAAGTGCTGGGTCTGCTGCGAGAAGAAGTCACCGCTGGCCACCTCAGCGTGCTGATGATTTCCCACAAGTTTCGCGAGGTGATGGCCTTTACCGACGAGGTCACCGTGCTGCGTAAGGGCAAACTGGCGGGCCATGGCTACGTGCGCGACCTCACCGTCGACGATATGGCCCACATGATGCTGGGCGAAAAGACCGAGGCTACCCCGGTGAAAAAAGTCGCCGTGCCTGACCCACGATCGGTGCTAGAGCTGAAAGACCTCTGCGCCGATCGCGACAATGGCCTGTCCGCCGTGCGCAGCGCCAGCCTGATTGTCAACAGCGGCGAGATCGTCGGCATCGCCGGAGTCTCTGGCAACGGTCAGCGGGAACTGGTGGAAGTATTAGCTGGGCAGCGCCCCCGCCACAGCGGCGACATTTTGGTCAACGGCACCCCCTACCAGTCGACCCGCAAGGAGATGGCCCGCCACCAGGTCTACACCCTGCCCGAAGAACCCCTGCGCAACGCCTGCGTACCCCACATGAGCGTGGCCGAAAACATGGCCCTGCGCACCTTTGACTGCCCGCCCCAGGCCCGACGCGGCTGGCTGCTCAGCCTCAGCAACATTCGCCGCATGGCGGAGGGCTTAGTTAAGGTGTTTTCGGTCAAAACCCCGTCAGTCAATACCCCTGTGGGTCACCTCTCCGGCGGCAACGTGCAGCGCACCGTGCTGGCGCGGGAGCTGTCCTCTACAAATATCAACCTGCTGATCGCCGCTAACCCCTGCTTTGGCCTCGACTTTTCTGCGGTTGACTACATCCACAGCCAGATTCTGGCCGCCCGTAACCGTGGCGTAGCGGTGCTGCTGGTCAGCGAAGACCTAGACGAGCTGCTGAAGCTAAGCGATCGCATGTTTGTGATCAGCGACGGCGAGCTGGTCTACGAAAGCCCCACCGCCACCGCCGATATTAAAACCCTGGGCCAGAAGATGGCTGGGCATTAGCGATGAGTGGATGGGTTGGGGGTGGATGGGTAGGGGCAGACCTACGTGTCTGCCCTGGCTAGGGTGATGGGTGGATGGGTAGGGGCAGACCTACGTGTCTGCCCTGGTTAGGGTGATGAGTTAATCAGCGAGAGAGTTACTATGCAATCGATTGTTTTGCCTGACCTCAAGGCCATGGCGGCTGACCCAGAGCTGGCCTGGGAAGCCTTTCGCCCCGGCGTTGAAATCCATCGACTCTACCCGCCCACATCCGACGGAACCGCCGCCGCGCTGCTGCGCTACCAGCCGGGGGCCAGCGTTCCCCGCCACCTGCACACCGGCTTTGAGCATATTTTGGTGCTCTCTGGCTCCCAAACCGACGACAACGGCACCTATCCCGCTGGCTCTCTAGTGGTCAATCCCCCCGGTACCCGCCACACCGTTAGCAGTCCCGAGGGCTGCATCGTGCTCGCCATCTGGGCCAAACCCGTCGAGATCGAACCCTAGGGCAGACGCCGTCTGCCCCTACCCATCCCCTCTCCCCGCCATTTCCCGCCAGGGCAGACACATCGGTCTGCCCCTACCGACCCATCTACCCGCCTACCTGTCCACTCACCCACCCCAACCCACCATGCCTATCCCCGCCCAACCCTACCCCTACCCCCTACCTTCCAGCGGCCTAGCGCTGCTGATCATCGACATGCAGCGCGACTTCATCGAGCCGGGCGGCTTTGGCGATGCCCTGGGCAACGATGTCAGCCTGCTGCGGGCGATCATTCCCCAGGTCAAGGCGCTGCAAGAGGCCTTTCGGCGCTACAATCTGCCGATCTTTCAGACTGTGGAGGGGCATTTGCCCGATCTGTCAGACTGCCCGCCGTCGAAGCGCGATCGCGACAATGGCTCGCTCAAAATTGGCGATCGCGGCCCCATGGGTCGGATTTTGGTGCTGGGTGAACCGGGCAATGGCATCATCCCCGAACTCGCTCCTCTGCCGGGGGAAGTGATTATCCCTAAGCCCGGCAAGGGAGCCTTTTACGCCACCGAGCTAGAAACTCACCTCCAGGCCCAGGGCATTACCCACCTGATCATTACCGGCGTCACCACCGAGGTCTGCGTACAGACCACCATGCGCGAGGCCAACGATCGCGGCTATGAGTGCCTGCTGGTCGAAGACGCCACCGAGAGCTATTTCCCCGCTTTTAAGCAAGCCACCCTAGAAATGTTGCGCGCCCAGGACGGCATTATCGGCTGGACGGGGTCTACCGAAGCGGTGCTCAATGCCCTAGCCACCCAGTACAGCGCCCCGGTGATGACCTAGGCCAGGCCAGGGTAATTGTTTCGCCTAATGTGCAATTCTTGTAGGTCAGGCAGCTTGTCTGACGGTGGACAGCCGGGACGGCTATGCCACAGGATCTAATACCGAATCCGAATTCCATACCCCCGATACCTAACAGGCCAACCTGTAGGGGCAAACGGTTGTTTGCCCTGGGGCATCGGGGGTAGCCAGACAGGATTTCGTATAGGGCGCGATCCCTCCGGTGTCGTGGAAATTCACTCCGTGACACGGGTTGCGGCGCTGTGGGAAATGGGGCTATGGGTCACAACAACAATCATCTCGATCGGCGGACGGCGTTGAAGCTGGGCGGCGGTGGGCTGTGGGGCTTAGCGACTGGAGAGCTGTCCTGGGGGCTAGCCAAATCGGCCGCCGCCGCCAATCTGTCGATGGGGGTAGCCGTGCCCAGCCCCCAGGAGGCACTAGATCGCCTGATAGCGGGTAATCTTCGGTTTACTCAGCACCACCTAGAGCACCCCGACCAGTCAGAAAATCGGGTGAAGGAATTGACCCAGGCGCAGCATCCCTTTGCCACGGTGTTGAGCTGTGCCGACTCGCGGGTCACCGCCGAAATCATCTTTGATCAGGGCTTGGGCGACATTTTTGATGTGCGAGTGGCGGGCAACATTGCGACGCCTGAGATCGTCGGCAGCATTGAGTATGCCGTAGCCCTGCTGGGAACGCCGTTACTCATGGTGCTGGGTCACGAGCGCTGCGGTGCGGTGATCGCGGCGGTAGAGAACCAGCCCCTGCCGGGAGCCATGGGCAGTGTTGTGCGGGCAATTTTGCCAGCGGTCAACCCGGTCAGAGGGCTGCCGGGAGATCCTGTGGACAATGCGGTGTCGGCCAACGTGCGCTACCAGGTGGGACAGTTGTTGCGATCGCAGCTGATCTGCGATCGTCAACAGTCAGGCCAGCTCCAGGTGGTCGGTGCCCGCTACGACCTCGATACCGGCACTGTCACCCTAGTCACCTGATGGCTGGATCCTACCCCAGCCGCTCCAGCAGATGGTCGCCCACCCGCAGGGCATTGGCGATTATGGTCAAGGCATTCCCCACGCTGGGGCTAGAGGGCATAAAGCTGCTATCTACCACGTAGAGATTGTCGAGTTCATGGGCGCGGCAGTTGACATCGAGCACCGAAGTCGTAGAATCGGTGCCCATCCGACAGGTGCCACATTGGTAGGCCATCACCGGGAGGGGCACCTCACCCCGGGGGTGCAGGCCCGATCGCGAAAACAAGCTGCTGTCTTTTTCAACCGCCTTGAGCACATCGAGCCAGCGGTACACCAGGCGATCGTGGGCCTCGGCATTGTTGACCGCAAAGTGGACGTAGAGCTTGCCGCCTTTAACCTCCACCCGGTTCTTAGGGTCAGGCAGCACCTCAGTCATCGCCCACCAGGGAATTGACCGCGTCGCCAACTGCTTCAGCCCAAAGTTGGGCATAAACTTGGTAATGAGCGAGAGTACCGGCGGCGATTCAGCAAAAATTGCGTCTTGCAGCACCCCGCCCATATTTTGAATATGGCCCATGGGGTAATCAAACAGATCGCTGCCCCAGTAAAAATCATTCACCCCCACCGAGCGCGGAAACTTGCCCGAGTTGGGCTGGGCCGTCACCTCCACAATCGAACTCATGTGAATCTTCATCAAGTTGCGGCCCACCTGGTCAGAACTGTTGGCCAACCCGTGGGGGTGCTTCTCGTTGGCCGACTGCAGCAGCAGCGCCGCCGAGTTAATCGCCCCGCAGGCCAGCACAATGATGTCGGCCATAAACAAGTAAGGCTGCCCGTTGACCTCTGCCTGCACCGCCCGCGCCGCCGTCCCCGACGGGTTCGTGAGAATGCTCGTCACCTTCGCCGAGGTCTTGAGGGTGACATTGCCATAATCCAGCGCCGGAGCCACCCCAAACACCTCCGAGTCTCCGGTCGGGTCATCCTCCCGCAGCGACAGCGACATGGGCAGCGGGTACGGATGATAGCCCTGCTGCTCGATTCCCTCCACCACGGGCTGAATCGTCGGGTTATGGGCCACAGCCGGATAGGGGTAACCGCCACTGCGCGGGGGATCTGTGGGGTCTGCCCCGCTCTGCCCATGCACCTGATACATCGCCTCGGCCTCGGTGTAGTAAGGCTCAAAGTCGCCATACTTAAGGCACCACTCAGGCGAAATGCCGTCCTGGTGGTTCACCGTTTCAAAGTCGCGCTCCCGCATGCGCTGCAGGGCGGCCCCATAGATCTTGGTGTTGCCGCCGATCGCATATTTCATCTGCGGCGTAAACGGCTCGCCGTCGCTGTCGTACCACTGCTCCGGCGCGTGATAGCGCTGCTTTTGAAAGATATCTACATCGCTGATGTTTTGCTCTTCGAGGGGCATGGCATCGCCTCGCTCCAGCAGCAAGATCCGCTTGCCCGACGGGGCCAACTTGCGGGCCAGTGTGCCACCCCCCGCCCCGGTGCCCACAATAATCACATCGTAGTGCTGGTCGTCGAGAATCATGGCAGGTTCCCTATAAAAGATTTAGTTAGAAAATGAATCGAGGGGGTGCCATCCAGCAGAGACCCAAGCTTGTCTGACTGTAACGGCGCAGGAATTATTGAAAGGTCACGACCTCCTCATGGCCCAAAGATACAAAGAGGGGCGAGCATCAGCGCCTCTTCCCGCAGCGCCTCTTCCCGCAGCGCCTCTTCCCGTACAGAGGGAATAGAAAGCAGAATCGAGTCTACCAAAACACTCGCCACATCTCGATTGGCCAAGTGGGCAAAGCGCTTTGCCCTTGGGTACACCTCATCTGGCAACGTGATAGTGACTTGGGTGCTCATTGGATATCGAAATATGTGGACTGTTGAGTTAACGATAAAAAAAATCTGGTTTAGAAGATCCCAGGGTTCTTTGGGTAAGGCATAGACTGTCTAAGACCGCATAGAAGCACCCTGGGATCTTTCTAGGAGTCTCTACTGCCAGACGTAGATCAAGATGAACAGGATAATCCAGATCACATCGACAAAGTGCCAGAAGAGGGAGGTTGCTGCCACCCCCACCTCGCCGTCGTCGTAGTTGCCCGGAATAAACGATCGCCCCAGCATCACTCCCTGCATCAGCACCCCGGTGAGCACATGCAGCCCGTGGAAACCCGTCAGCAAATAAAATGTGCCGCCAAACAGGCCGTCGGTAAAGCTAAACTCTAGCCCCTGCCACTCCACCGCCTGACCATAGAGAAAGAAGCTGCCCATGGCCATGGTCAGCAGCCAAAAGGCGCGGAATCCCCAGAGGTTTTCTTTGTGCAGGTAGCGCTCGGCGAAGTAAATCACAAAGCTGCTCGACACCAGCACAATGGTGTTGATAAATGGCTCGCGCACCTCCAGCCCCTCCACCCCGGCGGGGAGCCAGTCGGTGGCGCTGGTCTTATAGACGATGTAGCCCACAAAAAAGCTGAGGAAGATCACGCTTTCTGACAGCAGAAAGATGATGAAGCCAAACATGCGGTGTTCGCCTTCCTCGT
>RECJ01000071.1 GCA_007694115.1 Leptolyngbya sp. DLM2.Bin27
ATTGTTTGAGTCGTTCAGAGCTTAGCCCCCTGTCCAGTTTAAGGGGTCCACTTCAATTTTGCGACCGCGCCTGGGCGCGACCGCGGCTCAGGAAGGTTCTTTTGCGTTAGCTTCGCCAAACTTGCCCGTTTTTTTTAATCGATCAGGCCCGTTGGCGACGGCTGCTCTGTGTTGACCCCTTCAAGGTATCTATGTTGTTTTCGCGCGTTTGGTTGCGCCGTCATGGTTGGCCCTGGGGACTTGTCCTGGGGGTAGGGCTGGGGATGGGAGGAATGCTGTGGCTGGGCGCTCTGGCTCTCGCCCAGAACCTGGATATCTCCAACTCAAACTATGCGATTGCTCAGGGGCAGCCCTTCAATCAGGTGGTCACCTACCCGGTACAGCCCCTGCCCACCTCGCCTACCTTTCGCCCCAACGGCACCTGGAATGGGCGGCTGGTGCTGCCCAGTGAGCAGGAGTATGCCGCCGACCCCGGCGATTGGGTCTGGTTTGAGGCGTGGCATGGGGACAGCGCCTTGGTGGGCCAAACCGTCAAGCTTACCTGGAAACCCACCGAGGCCAACGACCTCTACCGTCAGACTGTCACTCAAGACATTACTTTTAGCCCCCAGGCCGAGAACTTTCTGGCCAACGGTAACCTAGTGCCCGTGCGGCTCAACGGACGCAAGCAGGTGGGGCCGCTCCAGTCCCTGGCTGGAGCCCGGCCCCAGGACGATGTCACCGTGCGGCTGGTAGACGCAGAGCTAGCCGCCGAGGCGGGGTCGCCGGTACTGCGCATTGGCCTGGAACCGATACAAATTACCGGACGAGAGTATGGTCTAGTGAAGATTCTAGGCACGGACACTGCTATCAATGCACCGCTGCCCCAGGCATGTCCTGGCTCGCCCCCCTGCCCTAGCGAATTCTTTCGGGTGCAGTTTTACAACGCTGCCAGCCAGGATTTCAGCGGCCCCACCGGCACCCTTCGTATCCCCCAGCAGCCCATGGCCAAAGGGGAGCGTTTCTTCTCGAACCTGCGCCATCTGGAGAATTCCCCAGCGGGGGAGGCTGGGTGGTACGTCTACGGTGCCCGCGATGCCGACGGCGTGTTTACGGTGCAGGCGCTCAAACCCCGCGCCCTGGTGCAGCTGGTGCCCGATCGCATAGTGCTGAGCCAAGCAGCCGGACTCAAGTACATCGACCGGGAAAACTGGCGGCAGACGCCCCAGCGCAAAGGCACCGTGCAGCGGGTGCTGGTCAGCCCCGACGGCGGCAGCTCTGACGCGGCCCGCGCTCGCTGGCGGGAGGGAGACTATGCCCTAGTGATCCACCTGTTTGGCGGCATCGGCGGCGAGAACCGGGAGTTTGCCCCGGCGGGCACCGTCACCGGCCACTTTGCCTACGGCCTGGCGCGGGTGGTGCGCGAACCGATCGCCAACGAGCTCCAATTCGAGATTCAGTATCAGCAGGTCTATGCCCACAACTCCGGCGGGGTGCTGTCTGGCACCCACGACTGGGCCGACTATATGGGCGATATGCAGCGAGGCTGGCTGGGGCTGCGTCCGGTGTCCGACGTGGTGGTTAAGTTGGATGCGTTTATCACTCCCTTCCAGTTTGGCGACACCACCGTTTCGCTGTTTCGCGAACTGCTGCTTCAGACCCAGGTGCTGGCGGCCCGCTACCGCACGGGCGACGGCACGGGCGTGGCTGGGGTGACCCCCGCCACCTCCTGCGTGCAGGACTCCAACCAGGCGCTGTTTATTGCCATTCAGCAGGTGCGGCGGCAGATCGAGACCAACCCCGCCGTGGTGGATTGGGTGCAGCAAAATCCCGACAGCCCGGAGGCCGATCGCGCCCGCCGATTTGTGGCCCTGGGCCAAGACCTGGAGGCGCTGCTCACCCCCTACGGCGTGATTCGCCCCGACTGGCGGAACAATGCCGAGTCCCTGGCGGGCATTGCCCCCAGGGGCGCGTTTGTGAGCAACCGGGGGCTGTTTGCCGGGGCGCTGAGCTGGCAGACCATGATGCCCCGCTGGGGTCACGACGCCGTGGCCCGCACCTTTTTGCTCAACGGGGGGCAGCTCTGGTTTTTGCGCACCAACATGGTGGGTGGCGACGACCCCCGCATTGAGCCCATCCCCCCCACGACGGTGTTCGGGGGCATTCCGGCCTTGGGCCGAGCGGTGCAGCGCCTGGCCGACAGCATTGCCGTTGGCCTGCCGGGGTGGGGGGTGTTGCTGGGGGGCGGGGGCCTGGCAATCTATGGGGCGATCGCCATTCCCTGGGGCGGCAGTATGGGCTTTTTGGTGCGCCAAACCGATTGGGGCCGTCCGCTGTCTGTGGTGGTCAATGCGGTCCGCCTGTGGTTTGTGCCCGCCCTGGCCGAGGAAATTGTCTTTCGGGTGATGCTGCTGCCCCACCCGGTCGAAGGCATTACCGGGGGGCGATGGCTGGCCTGGGCCGGGGTGAGCCTGGGGCTGTTTGTGCTGTACCACTGGGGGCTGGGCAAAACCCTCTATCGGGCCGCTCAGAACACCCTATGCGATCGCCGTTTTCTCACCCTAGTCGGCTGGTTGGGCCTTCTGCTCACCGGCCTCTACTGGATCACCGGCTCTCTCTGGCTAATTGTCTTCGTTCACTGGGCCGCAGTCATGGTCTGGATCTACGCCCTCGGCGGCAAAGCCCGGCTGCCCAGGCGACGGTTCAGGCGCGATCGCAAGCCAGCCATCGCCTAAACCCCACCCCTCCACTTCCCCACCCCTCCACCCTCCATGTCCGACACCGAAACCCTCGCCTGTCTCGAAACCCTCGCCGCCCTGGCCACCCTCAACGGTGCCCCCACCCCCAGGGAATTTGAGGCCTTCCTGAAGGCGCTGACCACCTTTCAGCCCCTGCCTTCCGGTGTCACCCCGGAGGGACTGCTGGGGGCTGCGCCTGCCCTGGGCGATCGCCTCACCGCCATCACCACGCCCGAGCGCCAGCGGCAGGTCTATCGGGGGGCCTACGCCATCGCCCGCTCCAGGGGCATCAGTACCCAGGAAAAAGCCGCCCTGGCCCAGATGCGATCGGCCTTTGGGCTTTCCCTAGAGCAGGCCGAGGCCCTGGCTCAACCGCCCCTGATGGCTGTGCCCATCACCGCTGGCCCCAACTCAACTCTGACCGGCATGTCAGCCCTAATTCTGCGCGAGGGCCAGGTGCGCCGCCTCATCCTCGACTACGCCCTGGGAGCTGCCATTGTCGGCCTCATCCCCCTGCGGGGTGGCGGTTCCCTAGAGATCAAGCTGCTGGTGGTGCTGGGGCTGATTCTCAAAATGGCGTGGGATATTCGCAACCTCTGGGGACGGCCCCATGGCCAGGATTGGCTGGCCGTAGCAGGCAACCTACTGGGCTTTGGGGCAGCGGTGACGGGTGGCCTGCTGGCCTGGGCTAGCCTGATTGGCCTGGGGGTGGTGGTACCTTACGTCAGCGCGTTTGCCAAGGCCGCCGGGTTTGCCACCGCCACCTGGATCGCCGGACAGTCAACCAGCCAGTTCTACACCAGCGCCCAGCGCCCCGATCTCACCGCCCTACAGCGGGCCTTTCCCCGTCTTTTGGCCCCCGACCCACAGAATTCCTAGCGTTAGCTACCGCCAGTCACAGCCCAGACACCGCCGTTGGAGTAGTTCCATGGACAAAGTTAAGCGTCGCCACTTCTTACTAGGGGGAGTTGCCGCTGGTACCGCCGCCACCCTGGGTACCGAATATATCCGTCGCCAGCGAGCCGCCGCGCGCCAGACCGCCATCGACGCCTACGCCGCCGAGTTCTACGACCCCGATGACATCATTCAGGCAGCGGTGACCGGCGACACCCGCATGGTGGAAGAGTTTCAAGCCATCCAGGCCGCGGCCACCTTTCCACCCCCACCGGTGCCCTACAGCCGAGAGGTATCAAAGCGGCTGATCCTGCTCAGCCGCCTGGCCACCCAGCAGTACATCACCGGACGCAACGACCCCAGCTACGACGGCAACCTGCAACAGCTACTCGACTACGGCCCCAGCCTCGACCGGTACCGCCTGGTGGCCAACTTTCGCGGCAAAGAGCGCCAGGTCAACGACAACATCGAGATTCAAGTGCCCCAGCAGGTGCTTGACGACCCCACTCTGCTGAACGACCCCACCGCTCTGGACGAAAACCTGGCCCAAACCGAGGAGGCCATTCGCACCGGGGTGACAGCGGCTGTCAAGGTAGGCCGAAGGATCGAGGTATTCTACGGCTTCTTGCTGGAGTCCGACGAAGACAGCATTTTAGTGTTTCGCGGTACCCAGCGCACAGCGGAATGAGTGGGCAACATCTACGCCGTTCAGCAGCCCTACCTCGACCCGGCCACAGGTGAGTCGCTGGGGCGCATTCACACAGGCTTTCGCCGCATTGCCGACAGCATTATCAACCCCCTGGCCGTGGATGCGGTGCGGCAAATCAACCCCAAAAAGCCCTGCTACGTGTCAGGCCATAGCCTGGGGGCAGCCCTGGCCACGGTACTAGCATTGGATATGGCCCTGGCGGTGCCAGAACTGCGGCCCCAGCTTCAGGTCTACGTGTATGCCAGCCCAAGGGTCGGCAACCCCGAATTTGCCCGCAGCTACGCCCAAATCTTGCCCAACAGCTATCGCATTACCAACCTAGCCGACCCAATTCCCACCATGCCCCCCACCAGGCTGCGGGCCGAGTTTGTCCATGTGGGCGAGGAGTGGGCATTCCTCAGCCAGGGGGGCGATATTCTGCCCAACCACATCGTGGACACCTACCGCCGGGCCGTCAACGCCGAGGCGGAGAACAATCAGCAGCGCGAATTTCCCCTCACCGGAACCGCTTGATCAATCGACATAATCGACTTAGAAATCCAGTCGAATTTTCGTAGAAAATTGAGAATTCTAGCCCAAAAACTCGCTTTTTTACGAGAGTTTTTCAGAGGGGAATACACTCCTAAAGTGTACCTGATTGAGTGGAGATAATGCCAGCTTCACCTGTCTAAATTAGGAAGATTAAAATAGGTCATAGATCAAAAAAACCAAGGCAGAAACATCAAATAATTATTAATTTTAGTTGGTGATCTTTTAGAGAATAATAGGATAGTTTTGTTTCGCTCTTTAAATCAAAGCCGCGAGACTTACATCGCCTAAAGCTTTCACCTTTTCACACTGAGGACTTTAAAGAATGATGACCAGATTTTTGCCCCTAGGAGCCGCTTTTGGCTTTCTGTCAGCCACAGCAGCCATACAGGCCAGCTTCCCGCCTGCCGCTGAACCAACCTCCCAATTCCACGGTGCCATTGCCCAAACTACGCCAGGTTCCATCAATGATCCCATGGTGTCGCAATGTTACCTGAATGTTAAAAGCCAGATTCAGGCTGAGTATGCCGGTGTTGAAAACACTATTTGGGACTCATCGAGCATCACCCAGGAATTTGTGAGCAACGCTGAAAGCCGCTACCGGGGTTCGGGGCAGTTTTTGCAGGATCGGATATGGTACAACTTCACGTTTAACTGCCTTGTCAATATCCGTCAGGGAACCGTCGTTAGCGCCACCTACCAAATCCAATCCCCCGGATCAGGAAATACCTCTAGCCCAGCCAGCCAAAATGATCCCCTGCTGCGCCAGTGCGAAGCAGCGGTATCCAGCGCGATCCGTCAAGCTTACGCGCTAGAAAGGCTAATTTGGTCTAGCGACACTGAGGAGGAGTATTTTATCAGCAACGCCCAGGTTGGTTATCGAGGCCAGGGCAGCTTCTTGCAGGATGATAATTCATGGCACGGCTTCTCTTTTGACTGCGGGATTAATACCCGCACCGGTCAGATAGAGAATGTCAACTATTTTCTGCTTTAGACGGCGCAGCTAGTGACTTAGTGGCCTGAACCAGCACTATGACCCTCACTCCTCACCCTTGCCAATGGCAAGGGTGAGGAGTGAGAGCTTTTGACTTATTCCTGCTATCGAGTATGGGGCAAAAATTGAATAAAGAAGACAAGATTGACCTGGGAACGGTACGATCAATCGCTGAATAGCTGAAGTCAAGTTGGATTAGTCTACCTTGCCGTCGCCAGGATTCTGCTGCCACCTAAGTTTGGGCAGATCCCTTGTCAGAAAAAGTCCTGGCAGCTAACTGATGCTTGAGTAAATATCCCACAACAACTACATTCAATAGAAAAATCACCAGCCGCCGCCAGGATAAATCGTGCAGTAATTCCTGAACTTCTAGCGGCAACGTAATAGTTCACTTCCCCCCCGGCTGAGCAATCTTGTTCAAGCAGCTTGAGGTAA